>CADCAX010000198.1 GCA_902799455.1 uncultured Prevotellaceae bacterium | reverse complement strand
GTCAAGACCTGCATGATAGAAAGTGGCGGTGATGCCTGCCTCATTCAACAGTTCTGCAAACTCTTTCGTACGTTTTCTGCTGCGGGCATAGACGATGGCTGTGCCCTTCATACTATTCAAAATATGTAGCAGTTGTTCCCGCTTGTCAGGGGCTTTCCGCACGACATAGGCGAGGTTGCTTCTTTCGAAAGACATTCGAAAAATATTGAAACTAGTAGGGCTAGCCGACCTAGCCTGCCTAGTCGGGCTAGATAGGCTAGTTTTACTAGAAAGTTTCTCTTGGATATCCTGTACAACAGCAGGGGTGGCTGTAGCCGTTAGTGCAAGCACAGGAGCTTTAGGCACCAATTTGCGAATCTTGGCAATCTCTAAATACGACGGACGGAAATCATAACCCCATTGCGAGATGCAATGTGCCTCGTCAACGGTGATGAAACTCACACGCATGTGACGTAGTTTCGTCTGGAAAAGATCAGAGGAAAGTCGCTCTGGCGACACATAGAGAATACGGATGTCGCCAAAGATGCAGTTCTCAAGGGTCATGACAATCTCTTCACGAGTCAGTCCTGAATAGATGGCTGCTGCACGGATGCCCCTGCGTCTCAAATTATCCACCTGATCCTTCATGAGGGCAATCAGAGGGGTGATGACAATACAAGTACCCTCCTGTGCCAATGCCGGCACTTGGAACGTAATCGACTTTCCACCACCCGTCGGCATCAGACCTAACGTGTCGTGTCCGCTGCCTATCGACTCGATGATTTCCCGCTGAATCCCACGGAAATCATCGTAGCCCCAGTATCTCTTTAGGATTAGTTGATAACTATCCACTATTCACTATAATCTATTCCTCGCTCGGTTGGATGTCTTCAATCTGCAACTGCACCTCGTTACGCTTGTAGATATTGTCCTCGATGGTATAGACGATATCAAACGAACGCTTCGACTTGATGAATCTCGCAGAGTCGCTTTGTCCGAAGGCGATACCAGTTTGATATGCTCCTGCTGACGACCCACCACCTTCGATGTACCATAGTCATACACGTTGCGCGTGCAGAACAGGGGTTTGGGGTTGTCAGGACCGTGAGGTGCAAACTTCTTCAGGTCGTTATGCAGTTTCTTGGTGACATCCTTGAAGTCAACCACGGCGTTAATGTCCAGCGTAGCCTCCGTCTGCTCAGGCAGGATATGTTCGCTGACATATTTCTGGAAACGGCGACGGAACTCAGGGATATTCTCGATTCTCAGTGAGAGGCCTACGGCATAAGTATGTCCGCCGAAGTTCAGCAGCAGGTCACGACAACTCTTGATGGCATCATAGAGGTCGTAGCCGGCTACACTACGTGCAGAACCAGTAGCTATACCGTTGAATTTCGTCAGCACCACCGTCGGACGATAATAGAGTTCCGTGAGTCTTGAAGCCACGATGCCGATCACGCCCTTCTTCCAGTTCTCGTCAAAGAGTACGATACTCGACTGGTGTTCCTGACTCTCGAGCTTCTCCACAATCTGGTTGGCCTCCTCGGTCATCTGCTTATCCACATCCTTACGCTGTTCATTGTACTCGTTGATGTGGCTGGCCTCTGACAGCGCCTTCTCAAAATCGCGCTCCACCAGCAGATCCACCGCTTCTGTACCGTTCTGCATACGTCCTGAGGCATTGATACGAGGGCCGATCTTAAACACGATGTCACTCATCGTAATCTCACGCCCCGTCAGACCGCAGATGTCGATAATCGACTTCAGACCTACCGACGGACTCGTTGACAACTGCTTCAGTCCGTGGAAGGCCAGGATGCGGTTTTCACCCATGATGGGCACGATGTCTGCTGCGATACTCACGGCACAGAAGTCGAGTAGGGGAATCAGTCTTGAGAAGGGAATACCGTTGTTCTTGGCAAATGCCTGCATGAATTTGAAGCCCACGCCACAGCCACAAAGATCCTTGAAAGGATAGGTGGAGTCTATGCGCTTGGGATTGAGAATGGCCACAGCCTCAGGTAACTCATCATCCGGCACGTGATGGTCGCAGATGATGAAGTCTATACCCTGTGTCTTGGCATACTTGATTTCCTCGATCGCCTTGATACCGCAATCGAGCACAATCACCAGTTTAACACCCGCTTCTTTCGCATAGTCTATTCCCTTTCTGCTGATACCATAGCCCTCCTCATAACGGTCAGGAATATAGTATTCGATGTTGGAATAGAATTGCTGTAGAAACTTATACACCAAAGCTACCGCCGTACATCCATCGACATCGTAGTCGCCATACACCATGATGCGCTCTTTGCGC
>CADCAX010000197.1 GCA_902799455.1 uncultured Prevotellaceae bacterium | reverse complement strand
GGGAGCAGCCATCGGTATGTTGGGCTTTGCTGTTGCTTTGGCTCTGCCATTCATGCTCTTTGCGCTCTTCCCTGCCTGGCTGAAGGCAGCACCGAAGTCTGGCAATTGGATGACTTCTGTTAAAGTGACATTGGGAGCTATCGAGATAGCCTTTTCGCTGAAATTCCTTTCTGTAGCCGACCTTGCCTATGGATGGCATATCTTAGACCGTGAAGTATTCCTGATACTATGGATTATCATCTTCGCCCTCCTCGGCTGCTATTATCTCCGCCAAGTATTTAAATCCAACTTTTCACATCCTACATCTTACATCTTACATCTTACCTCTTCATTTATTTCTTTCGCCTTCGTGGCATATATGATACCTGGTTTATGGGGAGCACCTTGCAAGGCTATATCTGCATTTACGCCTCCTATGAGTACCCAGAATTGGCATCAGGAAGCAAAGGGTACCATCCATAATCCTTATCGTGATTTCTACGAGGGCATTGAGGCTGCAAAGTCAGAAGGCAAACCTGTTATGATAGACTTTACCGGCTATGGTTGTGTCAACTGCCGTAAGATGGAGGCAGCAGTATGGACGGACCCAGAGGTGCAGGATATCATCAATAATAAATACATCCTCATCCAGTTGTTTGTGGATGATAAGACCTCTCTGCCGCAACCTGTCAAAATAACAGAAAACGGTCAGCAGCGCACACTTCGTACTATTGGTGATAAGTGGAGTTATTTCCAGCGTTCACGCTTCGGACATAACACCCAACCCTTCTATGTCCTACTCGATTCCCGTCAGGCGTTTACCGAAGGCGAAGGCAGTTATATGCATGCTGTGCAAATAACGGCACCCCTTTCAGGATGCCGTTAATTATATTTATTCTTTAACCGTTAAACGTTAACCTTTAACCGTTATTAGAAATCTATATTCGCACCTATAGCAAGTACTCTGTTAGTTCTGCCGAAGGTATTCTGAATAATACCCTTTGGGTCTTCTACCATTGTAGCCTGCGTAGTATATTTGTCATAGTTTGTCTGGAAGAATGCAGCCTGTACAGCCAATCTGTCAGACACCTGATACTTAGCACCGAGGCCGAAGCTCCAAGAGTTTACTACGAAAGAGATATCGTTGATATACTCATCAGTATTTCCGTAATTTGTAATCTGGAAACCAGCACTTGCTGTCCATTTCTTTGCGATGTCAACTTCTACGCCACCCAGATACTCGTCAGTACCCTTCTTCAGCTGGCTGTTCTTGTTGTCATAGCGTACAGAATTTACGTAATAAGTCTTCTTAGCATTCTTGTCATAGAAGTGATGATAGCCAGCATTGATGCGCACTCTCTCAACAGGGCTATACTGCACACCGAGGGCGAGCAATGAAGGCTGGTCCTCTCTTACCTTTGTATCATCCAGATAAGTGTTTACAGCATCAATAGCATAAACCTTGTCAACAGTTGACTCATTCTTCATGGCCATCTTTGTGCGGAACTCATACTTCACAGCGAAGTTGAACTTTCCGTATTTAAAGTCAGCACCAAGGATAGGAGCGACACCAGTACCAGTTTGGTTTGATATGAGGTTTACACCATTACGGTATGTCTCCAGTTGATCTAACTTCTGCAGAGTACCCACTACCTGCTGATAGGTAGGAGTTGCTGTTGCACCAGCCTGTTCCAAAGCATATTTTGTCAACTTCAGGTTATCCATCTTGTCTGTCAGGAAGGCATTGAAAGTCTGTAAGTCACTACTACCAGCAGACTTCACCATAATGTTATTAATCTTTGCCTTATAGCTTGCAATGCCATAGAGCACACGAAGACCACCATATACTGAGAGGTTTTCTGTTATCTTGTATGCTGTACCCAAGGTAAAGCCGAAGTAATACTGCTTACCCTGCATATAGCTGGTACAGTCATAGTTTGTAACGCCGAGTTTCTGCAATCCATGAGCAATCTGTCCTACAGCACTTTCAAAAGAACCCAGACCCTCGTCAAATTCACACTTACCACCACCACCGGTAACAGCGAAGTTAAACTGGAAAGACCATTTATCCTTATTATATGCAGCCTGCAGAGAAGGGATAAACATAGCTCGTGATGTTCCTTCATAACTCTTTACTACAGAACCGTTATTCTTTATTCCATACTGAAAGAATGGGTTTGCAGAGTCGATAGTACGTGTTTGGAAAGCTGCCTGCCAGTTAAAAGACAAGTGCAGACCATCCTTCATGAAAGCCACGCCAGCAGGGTTGGAGTAAACACCATCAATGCCGATGGCACCTTCACGGGCTGGATTACGCAAAAAGGCAACGTTCTGATTTGTGTTGGTGAGAATACCACCAGCCATTACTGGACATACATTAGCGATTGCCAATAACGCAATGGCTACAATTTTCCATGTTTTCTTCATACAACTTTTTATTCTTAATTAATAATTCTTAATTGTTGCGGGC
>CADCAX010000196.1 GCA_902799455.1 uncultured Prevotellaceae bacterium | reverse complement strand
ACGCAAGAGCGATATTATCGTTGATGCTACGCATGAACTAGCAAAGTCCATTACTTACAAACCATTAGATTTTCTAAGGAGAATGGCTGGGCAAATTCTAAAGGCTTGCGAACCTTTCTGGGGTAATGACTTTAGCAAAGATGGGCTCCCTACATGCGACGACCAGTCTGACCTCGTAGTTATGAAGGGCTATTGTAACTCACTTGTTGAATTCCTTGAGAATTGCGGATTGGCTCAAATCCCCGCAGTAGAGAACAAAGTCGGTCTGCTTAAGGAAGGTATTGAAGATATGGCGCATCTATCATATGTTGCGAAAGACAAAGACGCAAGACTTGGCAGCAAAGGGCCAGGAAGAGGATTCTTTGGCTACAAGGCTCATATTGGAATGACTCCTGAGAGTATTGTTGTAGCAGCTGCCGTTACGTCAGGAGAGGTTGGTGATGGTGAGTTTCTCATACCTCTTGTAGAGCAGGCTAAGCAGAATGGTATAGAGGTAGAGAGTGCCATTGCTGATGCAGCCTATTCTAGTAAAGAAAACCTTGAAGCCCTTAAAGAGGATGTACAGGTTATTGCACCTGTAAATCCCATTATTACCCAAGGGCTGCGTAAAGGAGCGGATACTGGTTTTCATTATAACAAAGACGCAGATACTTATATGTGTCCTGCAGGAGAACTTGCATATTATGCTTACTACCAAAAGCCGCAACCAAAGAAGTTTGACGCAAATGGGAAACTAAAACGCTCATATAAGAACGCGCAGATAAACTACTTCTTTAATGTCAAGAAATGCCAGGAATGTCCATTGAGAGAGGGGTGTTATAAGGGAGGTAAATACAAGACCTATACAGTAACTATCCTCTCTGATACTCATAAGGAGCAAATTGAGTTTGAAAAGACTCCAGAGTTTAAGCAGAAGATGAAAAAGCGAAAACGGATAGAACCGCTCAACGCACATTTGAAGAACGACCTGGGTATGAAACAGAACATCTCGTACGGCATCGAAAGTATGACGATGCAGACCGCCGTGGCCATCTATATGTCGAATATCCAGAAAATAATGAAATTTAAGGGATAAATGGCCCTAAAAAGCCAATTTGCAAAACTGTTGCCATTTTGATCAATTGGCAACCTTACAACAGTGTTAATTTGTGTAATCCCGCCCGAAAAGAAGCCACTTTTTCAGTGGGCTCATAGGGGGAGGCCTTGGAGAGGGTGGATGTTTCTTTGCTTCTTTCTTTGCGCCAAAGAAAGTAAGAAGTAATAATGTTAGATAAAGAAAGTAAGATATACGTAGCCGGTCACAACGGCCTAGTCGGTTCCGCGATATGGAATAATTTAAAGTCTCGTGGTTACACCAACCTTGTTGGCCGTAGCCACAAGGAGCTGGACCTTACAGACCAGTATGCTGTCAAGAAGTTCTTTGATGAAGAGCAGCCCGATGCAGTGGTGCTGGCTGCAGCCTTTGTGGGCGGCATCATGGCCAATATGCTCTATAGGGCAGACTTCATCATGATGAACATGAAGATTCAATGTAACGTCATCAGCGAAGCTTACGCACATGGGGTGAAAAAACTCCTCTTCCTGGGTAGCACCTGCATCTATCCCAAGAACGCTCCCCAGCCTATGAAGGAGGACTGCCTTCTGACCAGCCCGCTGGAATATACCAATGAGGAGTATGCCATTGCCAAGATTGCCGGTCTGAAGATGTGCGAGAGCTACAACCTGCAGTACGGCACCAACTACATAGCCGTGATGCCCACCAACCTCTATGGTCCTAATGACAACTTCCATCTGGAGAACAGTCATGTCATGCCTGCTATGATGCGCAAAATCTACCTCGCCAAACTCATCCACGAAGGCGCCTGGGACAAGATAGCTGTAGATATGAACAAACGCCCTGTCGAGGGCGTCACGGGCGAGGGTTTAACAGAAAACTCTACACTTTCCACTGACTCTCAACTCTCAACTCTCAACTCTAAACGAGAAAGCGCATTGAGCGTTCTCGCAAAGTATGGTATCTCCGATAACCGTGTTGTCCTCTGGGGCACTGGCACACCCCTCCGCGAGTTCCTGTGGAGCGAGGATATGGCAGATGCCAGCGTGCACGTGCTGCTGAATGTGGACTTCAGTGACATCATAGGTATAGAGAAATACTCCAGCGTACACTATGGTGTGGCCGCTGACGGAGTGGTTGACCGCAACCACAGCACTGGTCGTGGCGGCTATATCCCCAGCCTGGGCGAGATCCGCAATTGCCACATTAATGTGGGTACAGGTAAGGAGTTGACTATTCGTGAACTCTCGGAGCTCGTTGTCAAGGCCGTAGGCTTTGAGGGCGAAGTAGCCTTTGATGCCAGCAAGCCTGATGGCACTATGCGCAAACTCATCGATGTCACCAAGCTGCACAGCCTTGGTTGGACGCACAAGGTGGAGATTGAAGAGGGAGTTAATAAGTTGTTTGAGTGGTATCAGGCTTCGCTTAACTAACCCTGCATTCTTAAGACTCGCTATGCTCGAATAAGCGCCGCAAGATTTAAAAGTAGTAAATAGAATTAAAGCAAAAGAATTATGGCAGTAACCAAAGATTTATATCAAGAGAATCGCGGTTCAGAATGGCATAAATGGGATTTGCATTTCCACACACCTTCATCATACGATTATGAAGACGGGAGTGTAACGAATGATGATATCGTTAACGGTCTCTTGGCAAATGATGTGGCGACTGTTGCAATTACAGACGACCATGTAACAGATGTTGAAAGAAG
>CADCAX010000195.1 GCA_902799455.1 uncultured Prevotellaceae bacterium | reverse complement strand
ATGGGCGTGGACATTCTGATGGGTGCCAATGCAGGAGTTAAGACTTGTGGTGTGACTTGGGGCAATGGAACGATAGAGGAACTTAAAGAGGCACAAGCCAATTATATCATAGACAAAATGGAAGATCTTTTAGGTGTAATTTCCCATGTTTGCAAAAGAACATAAATCGTGAAATATGAGATGGACAGTATTATCAGATAATCGAAGCGATGATAGCCGCCTCACAACAGAGCATGGGCTGTCAATCTTGCTCCATACAGATCGGCTCATGATCCTGCTTGACACTGGGGCAAGCGATGTGTTTATCCGAAACGCAGAGCAATTGGGCATAGATCTCAGCGCTGTGGACTATGTCTTCATTTCTCACGGACATAGCGACCATGCCGGCGGCTTACGGAACTTCTTAGAATATAATCAGAAGGCTCAGGTTATCGTCTCGCCAGATGCTATGAGCGGAAAGTTCTTTTCTAAACGAGGGAATCTGCATAGTATTACCACGGAGTGGCCTGAGATAGGCGAAGACAGACTCGTCTTAATAGACCAGACCTGCGAGATTTTGGAAGGTCTTCATGTAATAGCCCATATCCCACAGACAAATCCTATGCCCAAGGGAAACCGAAAACTCTATGTGCAGGATGCTAATGGGGATTATATTCACGATAACTTCCGCCACGAATTAGCCCTGTATGTGGATGGTCTGCTATTCACGGGCTGTGCTCATAGCGGACTTGAGAATATTCTGTCCGCATGTCCGTGGCCAGTTCATTCCGTTGTAGGTGGTTTTCACTTACTCGACGGACAAGAGACGGATGATGAAATAAAAGCCTTGGCTCATATCCAGAAACACAGTTCTACACCAGCCATTGCACAGGTGACAATGTGTTCGGGGTAATGAAAGACGTGATGGACGAGCAATTACAATCTTTTAGATGTGGAACTGTAATAGCATAGAATGTATTTTAAACAACATAAGAAAATAAGGATTATGCAACAGAAAAGAAAGAATTTCCATCGCCACTTTGAGACACCAGGATTAAACCTCTATTGGATTATCATCGCGTATATCATCGTCGGATGGTTTTATCCTGTAGTGGGACTTATCGCACTCATTTGTATGATTGGTCCCGTGATGACCAGCATCTGGAAAGGGCGCTGGTGGTGCGGACATGTATGTCCTCGCGGCAATATGTACGACCGCCTGTTGTCGAAGTACTCACCCCACAAACCAATACCGGCATTCGTGCGTACGTTCGGTTTCCGACTGTTCATGGTGTTCTTTATCTTTGGCATGTTCGGCACCCAACTCACATTCACCGTTCCTTGGAGCGAGGGAGGTTTGGCTATGTGGAGTGGTATTGGTCGCGTGTTCTGGACAATTATCGTGATGACTACCATAGTCGGCGTTACGCTGAGTTTCATCTATGCGCCACGCACTTGGTGCTCGTTCTGTCCGATGGGTACTATCTCCCACTGGGTGGCTCCGAAGAAGGCACCGCTACCCCAAGCCTTTACAAGCATCCATGTATCGAGTGCCTGTCAGATGCGTTGTATGAATTGTGCCCGCGTCTGTCCGATGCAACTCACACCCTACGACAGCCGTGGGCAGGAAATAGGCTATCTCGATTCAGACTGTCTGAAATGTGGTAAATGTACGCTGGCTTGCCCTACGAATATGATGGCATTGAAGCATTAAACCTGAATATACAGTTTGCCCTTATTTTAATATGTTTTGTGATATGATAGACCAAATTATCGACTTTAATAAGAGTTTCGTAGAGCAAAAAGGCTACGAGAAGTATCTCACTGACAAGTACCCCGACAAGAAACTGGCAGTCCTTTCTTGTATGGACACCCGACTGACAGAACTGCTCCCTGCAGCCCTTGGTCTGAAGAACGGTGATGCCAAGATTATCAAGAATGCAGGAGGCTTGGTGATTTCTGCTTTCGATTCTGCTATGCGTAGCCTTATCGTAGCTATTTACGAGTTAGGTGTGGAGGAAATTATGGTTGTGGCACACTCACATTGCGGAGCCTGCCATATGAGCTACGACCACTTCCATCACGAGATGATTGCCCGTGGCGTGACGGATGATACGCTCGATACTATCCGCAAGTGTGGCATTGACCTCGACCAGTGGTTGGAGGGCTTCAAGGACACACCGACCTCCGTCCGCAAAACCGTTGAGACCATCAAAACCCATCCACTTGTTCCCAAGGATATCGTGGTTCGCGGGTTTATCATTGACTCAGAGACGGGAGCATTGGAAGAGATTCTATGAAGTATATTGCAAGTTGTATTCCGCAACTATACAGGTGCCTTTGTTCATTTATAATAAAGCTGCTGGAGGGGGAAATCCTACAAACTTATAGGAGTTTTCCCCCTCCACTTTAGGATATATCCTTTGCAAATCATCCGAAAAATGCCGTACTTTGCAGTGTGATTAAGAAATAAATGTCAAACTCTAAAGTATAGGAGATTAAGATATGAAGAAGATAATGATTCTGGCAATGATGATGGTCATGACTATCTCTGCCAACGCAATGAGCTATAACGCAGCAAAGAACGAGGCCCTTTTCCTCTCTGACAAGATGGCTTACGAGCTCAACCTTAC
>CADCAX010000194.1 GCA_902799455.1 uncultured Prevotellaceae bacterium | reverse complement strand
CCTGAATATTTCACGATGATAATAAAAAGTGTGAGGAATTTAACGCTATCCCTTTGGCTATCAAAGGGAAAAGCGTTAAATTTGTAGTGTCCAATTACAAAAACTCCTCATATGGGCAAAATTAAGCATTTTATTGATTCCGACCAAGCAAATGAGACAAAAATTTGCCTCCCAACTGTTAATAATCTTCCCGTAGAGGCAAACGTCGGCAAGGCGTGCCTCTCCTCTTTCGGTGGCCTGGCCATTCTCAAGGGCGAGGAACAGCACCTGGCGCTGGCATCCCAGCTGGCCTCCTGCGTCACGGACAAGCGCAATCCGCTGCTCATTCACCACACGCTGGAGGAAATCATTATGACGCGTATATTCCAAATATGCCTCGGCTACGAGGATGTCAACGACTGCGACCGCATGCGTAAGGACCCGATGATGCAGCTGGCGGTCAACTCCGGCGAGCTGGACAAGGACCTGTGCTCCTCGGCGACGATGTGCCGCTTCGAGAACATGGTGAGCGAGGAGGATTTGCTGGCCATTCAGGAGATGTTTGTCACGATGTTCGTCCTTTCCTATAATGGCAAGACGCCGAAGAAGATCATCCTGGACTGCGATGACACAAACGTCGACACATACGGCGTGCAGGAGCTCACGCTGTTCAACAGCTACTACGACAGTTATTGCTACATGCCTCTGCTCGTCTTCGAGGGCTTCAGTGGCAAGATGATTCTCCCGCTGCTCAAGCCGGGGCGCCGCAACAAGACGGCCAACATCTGTGACACGCTCAAATGGCTCGTTGCCTGCCTGCGTCAGTCCTGGCCCGAGACGGAGATTATCGTCCGCGGCGACAGCCACTTCTGCTCGCATGAGTTTATGGACTGGGTGATGTCGACCAAACAGTACCGGCTGTACTACATCACCGGGCTGGCCAGCAACAACGTCCTCAACACTAACCCTGTCGTCGTTAATCTGAGCAAGAAGGTGAAAGAGGATTACGAAAAGGCGAAGCAACCCGTAAAGAGATATAGTGGTTTGATGTATCGGGCCAACACCTGGACCTATTATCAGTTTGTTGCCGTCAAGGCAGAGATCACGGAGAAGGGTGAACTGAACATCAGGTTCATCGTCACTAACATGGGCGGCCGGTTTTATCCCCAGACGCTCTATGAATATTGGTACTGCAAGCGCGGTGGCGACGAGTTGTACATACGCCAGTTCAAGGAGGCTGTCAACGGCGACCGACTCTCGTGCCACACCTTCAAGGCTAACCGCCTGAGAATCTTCCTCTATGCCGCAGCGTACGTCCTGCTCCATTCCGTCCGTGAACGTGTACTGAAGGGCACTTCCATGGAGAAGGCCACGCTGCTCCGCATGCGCGAGCAGCTTCTCCTCGTGGCCGTCTGCGTGAGAGTGCTCAAGACAAAGGTTATCCTTGACTACCCAAAGCACGTGCCGCGAAGGCAGGAACTCTGTCACGCGCTCGAGTTTTACCAAACTGTTGCCTAAGGCCATTGCCATACAACTATTCTTTTTCATCCTACAAGCCAGCCACGGGCATCTGTCCGAGGCAGGGCAGTTGTGGTTCATGAGAGGCCATCAAAGCAAAACTGCCCGCCAGAGACATTTTTGGCTTTGCGCTAATTTAAAAATACGGCTGCAATGATTTGTCATAAAATGAGAAAACTGCCTTAGCGGGAGTATGCCACTCATCTATTAGAGGCTTTTTGCCGAGGGTATGAAATATGCAGGTTAGATGCCTCATCATACTTCAATTGTGCACAACTATTTCTTTGAATAGGGTGAGTAGAATTATATCCGCCCCATCCATAATAGGTGCCTGCACTGAAAGCGTCACGAGCACACTCTGGAATCTTATCATCTTTACCATTTAGGATGTAAACATCCAGGAATTGTTCGTCGAGGGCAAAACAGTTGGTTCCAACATATTCCAGATGTGGAGGAAGCGTACAAGAGTACTGTCCTGGAACGGCTTTACCATCAGCGTTATTGTAGTTACCATACTTTATAGTATCCCCACGACCGTCACCATTGGCATCAATAGCGGTGGTATAAACACTAACTAATTGGTTATTATATCCCTGCGCTCCCTCCTCCAGACGAGTGTAATTGCCCGGAACACAAATTGCTTTAAGTGACTTTACGTTATATAAACAATAATGTGGTAAGACACTCTGTTCCTTTGCAACGGGCAGGTCAATGTACTTCAAATAGGTCTTCCAGTTTGCCCCTGCACCATAATAGGTAGCACCTGTAGTCGTTGTTGCCTGATCACTGCCACTGATAGTCATATCAGAAGCTGTGGGGAAGTAAGCGTTCTTCAGGTTAGCGCCTGCGATATTGATATTCAGAGTACCGAAAGAGCCATTGATATCCTGCTTGTTCAGATAGCCTGAGAAAAGAATAGAGTCTACAGGGAGATTGCCTTCCTTATTATCAGGCCACTTGTTAGCATCACCTGTAATATTAGAGGAGAAGTTACGAATCATGTAGTTGAGCATCTCTACATGGCTGAAATCATGATCTCTAGTACCATTTATTAAGTATGGCATATCTGTGTCCAGCTCAGCTCTCGTAGAATGAGCCTCAAAGAGTCCACGGAGCTTTGTCTTATCTTTAGGGTCTTCGACCGTGCGATATGCACCAACACCAAGGAGGTTCTTGCAACCAGAGAAAGAGAAATTCTTATAGCTCGTAGCTGCAATGCCCTTTGCCTCATCAACGTTTGAGCCCATGTTCGCATCATTGTTGGAAGTATCCTTATAGGTAGACTTCTTTGCAGAGCCGCTGGGCAGAACGAGATATTTAATGTAATTGTTTTTCAGACTCTTGAGTTTACCTGTAGTTCCTACCCAATTACACTCCAGAAGGTTCAGGCAAGGGTTGGAAACAAAATTCAAGAAATCCTCCACATCCTGATCACCTACAGTTCCATGAATATTGCAATAGTGTGCTTTATCTAAGGCATCATCATAATATTCTGCTGTCTTAGCTAAAGAACCTTCACCATTCAGATTGGTAATATGAAGGGTAGACTCCCCAGATGCTGGCTTATTGGCTTCCAAACCCTCCAGTACATTCAAGGATCCATGAGCCGTGATCGGGAAGTTAACCCATGTGCTGTTCCTGAGAATTAGACGCTGTATATGAGCGAATTTAACATCGTTACCATTACTATCTTTACCAAAACTGCTGTTGTTGACAGATTCAGTAGTACCATCAAGCACCAAGTTGCTGATGCCATCATAGTCAAGATAGATAAGCTTTGACAAGATGCTACTTGTCGTATGGACTAACAAGTTCTTTGTCACATCTTTCTTTACAAATGCTGCACCTGCCTCCAGATATTCTTGGGCGTCCCTGATGACCCGAACCTCCAGATTATAATAAGGTTGTGTAGCATCCTCGGTGAAATCGATATTCTTCTGCAACTGACGCT
>CADCAX010000193.1 GCA_902799455.1 uncultured Prevotellaceae bacterium | reverse complement strand
CAAGTGGAGCGAAGCTGGTCCTACACACCATATGGCTGCTGCCGTAGGTCGTCATATCGACACTATACTGAAGGTTGCCAAGATTTTCAATATTGAGTGCGACGTTATTTGCAGATAATGCATAATTCATAATTGACAGTTATGGCAAAAAGTAGCTTAAAGAGTACCCTTGCGGTGTCTCTGAATAATTATCTGGATGCTGGCGCTATTGTCGCTGGTTCCAGTGGTGTAACACTTTGGCAGAACTATCTCGGACTCTCTGAGATGCACTTAGGATGGCTCAACGCCCTTAGTGCTAATGCCCTTGGTGCTGCCATCGGTGCTATCATAGGTGGTTTCCTGGCCGATAAGTTCGGACGTAAGTTTATCTTTACCTACAACCTGTTGGTATATATGCTGGGTGTGCTGATAGTGATGCTCTCTGTCAGCTTCCCAATGTTGCTCACAGGTTTCCTCATCACAGGTATCTCTGTAGGTATCGGTGTTCCTGCCTCTTGGACATATATCTCTGAATCGTCGGAGGTAAACAACCGTGGCCGAAACATCTGTATCTCGCAGATGTCATGGGGCCTTGGTCCTATGTTCATACTGTTCTTCGGAATGTTGCTGGCACCGGGTGGTGTGCTGTATGCTCCCGTAGAATCTCTTGCTCACGCCATTTTAGGTGCTGATGCAGCACAGGCAGCAGCAGAGGTATTCAGCTCTCGCGTAGTATTCTTCACATTGTTTGTTGTGGCATTCATAGCATGGAACCTGCAGCGTCAGTTGGAGGAAAGTGCAGAGTTCACAGCACAGAAGGCAGAGAAGAAGAGTAGCAGTATCGTTGACAATATCAAGTTGCTGTTCACCAACGGCATAGCAGTAAAGACTGTATGCTTCCTCGCTGCCATTTACCTCACATGGAACCTCGTCGCTTCAGTTATGGGATTCTTCATGCCTCACATCTATGAGACAGCAGGTGGCCTGTCTAACGAAAGTGCCAACATGCTGAGTTGCGTAAGCTGGGTATTTGTTGTTGTTACAACATTCATCATCTCCTTCTTCGTTGACAAGGTGGCTCACCGCTTCTTCTATGTCTTCGGACTTGCAGCAGCATTGACAGCATGGATACTGATTATCGGCGGTGGCGTAACAACCATCAGTGGCATCTGGCTCTTCACCATTCTGTGGGGTATCAATAACGGTAGTTCCGTACAGGTGTTCTATGCCCTGTGGGGTTCAGAGCTGTTCCCTGCAAAATTCCGTGCTGGTGCTCAGGGACTGATGTTCTTCATCGTTCGTGGTCTCTCTGCTGCATGGGGTCTCGTCTTTACATATATATATGGTGACAATGGCGAAGGCTTCACTACTGCAGCTTTCTGTATGGTTGCCCTGCTGGCTGTCTCACTGACAGTAGGTATGATTGGTATGCCAAACACTCGTGGCAAGTCTCTCGAAGAGATTACCAAGGAACGTTACGGGGAGAATTATTAATAAGAGGTAAGATGTAATAACGAAATAACGTAATAACGAAATAAAAAGAATTATATGAAAAGCATATTAGAAGGCCGCGAGGGATTGAAAGCGGTAGTATATCAGATTGCCGAGGTATTTTTATTGTAAAGGTACGGGCAAGCGCATGCGCGACCTTGCTAAGGAACCAATGCAGAACGGTTCTATCGTACGCATCTGCGACGACTGCGCCAGCTATGAGATTATTGCTGACGAACCAGTTGCTCCTACCAGCGAACTGCCAACACACTTGGCTCTGCAGAACTACCTGCTCGAGACAGGTTCTTGCTATAAGGCAACTCTGCACACCCACCCTATTGAACTCGTTGCTATGAGTCACATCAAGCGTTTCCTCAAGGGTGACGAGATGACAAAGGTATTGTGGTCAATGATTCCTGAGACCCTGGCATTTGCACCATTGGGCATCGGCATCATTCCTTACGACCTGCCATCTTCTGTAGAGTTGGCAAAGGCTACTCTTGAGGGCATCAAGAAACACGACGTAGTGATGTGGGAGAAGCACGGCACCGTTGCCGTAGGACAAGACATCATGGATGCCTTCGACCAGACAGACGTACTCTGCAAGGCAGCAAACATCTATATGTGTGCTAAGGCTATGGGCTCAGAGCCAGACGGCATGACAGACGCACAGATGAAAGAAGTGCAGGATGTCTTCAACCTCCCAAAGACAAGACCGTGCTAAATAAAAGCAAAACGCATAGAAAAGAGGCAACCGTAATTGGCTGCCTCTTATTTTTGTTATTCTTGAAATCAGTTTGTCGGAACTACGGGGATGATGTTGCCGGCTTTGTCGAACTTCATGACATCGA
>CADCAX010000192.1 GCA_902799455.1 uncultured Prevotellaceae bacterium | reverse complement strand
TCTTCAAGTTTTTCTGTTAAATGATTTTCAGGCCACAAAATTACGAATTATTTCGATAACCGCCAAATTATCTGGCGAAAAAAGTTCGACCGTGGTCATTGTACGCTTGCGTATATTTTTTATGATTATGACTCTTTACTGATAGCGCCAATCTCTTCCTTGAAATACTTCAGTGCCAGTTTCTCTTTTGACAAGAGTCCGACACGCTGGGCGATATAGTCTTCGGAAGATATGGACTTCGACATCCTATGCCGATTATTCACTTCTATAGTCAATGCTCTACCCTTCTTATTACTGGTTATGCTAATCCTGCTGAGAACAATGCCCTCTGGCAGCTGACTGACTGTGGTGGTCTCCAGTTGCTCCCTGTCTATACCCATATTGTGGTCAAGGTGCTTCTGAATGATGTCTGAAACGGTCTCACTGATACCGTTCTCTTTTGCATATTTCCTGAAGTCTGAAAGCACGGAGCATACATGATCCAGTATCTTCTCCGGCTGACTGATGTCATTCTGCTGACCGAAGACTATCAGATCATTCCGTTCGAACTCCCTTGTCTTGCCATTGAGCGACAGCTCATGATGGTTACTAAACCCCATACCCGTCAGGTCATAGGTGAAACAGATGTCATATGCTGGTGACACACTCCACCGGCCGTCCTTTGACATACAGAAAGAGAAGTTCTTGGAATGGTCATCCAGGTTGGATGACAAGATATTGAACACGGCCTGTCTGAAAAGCTGTTCAAAATCAGACATGCCTGTGCCTAACTTTCTGGCTACCGCAAACAGGTCCTCATAGCTCTCCGCATCAGGATCAAGTGCAGCAAGGGTCTGGGTGTATATCTTATCTCCATCGCAACGGTCAAATCGTTCTGTTAGGAAATGGTGTACTCCACCGACTTCTATCAGACGGGATGGCATCATCCTGATTCCGAAACTGGTGGCCATGTCATAATATGTTTTCTCGAGTTGTGTCATGGGAAGTGAACCATGCTCATTGAACTTCAGGATATAATGTTTATATTCTGCAGGTAACAGGACCTGTCCTGAGATGACATCTCCCGTTTCTTCATTGATAGCAATAATAGCCTTGGGACGCTTTCCGCCAGCAGAGGTGCCAACCTTGAAAAGATTACTGAAAGGCATATCCTCTATCTGACCAACCGGTGTCTCATGGTCAAGCATGATTTTCTCCGCCAGGTGATAAAGGTCTGACAGCTCTATGTCAAAGGGCTGTTCCCAGTCTTTCATTGAAGGCTCGAACTCCAGTGCCCCCATCGCCCGCTTTCCCATCAATGACAGGGCATCGACAGGTGTCAGACTGACATTCCGGTCATATTGTGACTGCCAGTGACTCATCACGCGTTTACCCCAGTCGTCGGGGAGTGAGTCTGCAAGAAACTCGGGAAGTCCTTGGTAAAGCCTATCCTTGTTACCTTTATATACCTCACCATGACGCAGGGCTGGCTTGGTGATTGAAGCCGTCAGTGGAGCGATATCCAGACCACGGGCAATGAACTCAGGGAAATAATTGAAATAGGCACACCGGTCATGCGCATCCCAATACAGTTCTCCGACATTCTGGCCCCAGAGGGTCACCTTCACTATATTATTTTTCATGTCTTACTCTTTGCGGTTGTTTGTCTTGGTATTTCCTGATAAGAGAAGCAGGAGGAGGAAGAGAAGGCAGGATGCTATCCACACACTCCAACTGTTTCAGACCTCTGAGAATAGCGACGAAATTACTGATTCCAGCTTCTTCAAGGTAAGCGTAGAGACACCTGCCAGCTCTGCCAGCTCTTCTTGTGTCAGCCTGGAACGTAGCCTGTAGTCACGCACTCGCTTTCCCAGAGCCGCGACAATCATCGTATTGGAATATCCGTATATATCATCAATCATGCGGCAAAGTTAAGTATAATATATATTATCTGCAAATAATATACTAAAAATATACTATAATTTACTTTAGTTTAACGTTTTTCGATGGAAACTCATACATATTTCAGTATTAGGTAGCCATTCTTCAGCACCTTATACATATTGTAGGTAACGCTGAACGGATGTACCTTCTCTGCCAGTTCCACACTCATCCCATCCAACATCTCATGAACAGTTTTCAGGGTAATGCGCTTCTGCTTGTTTGCCGCCTCTTGCATCCTTATGCCATTTCTTTAAACCGACAAGCGGCCATATCCCTATTGGAAGTTCTTGCTTGTTGCAAGCGAGCAGAGCTCGAAGTCTCTCTCAAACCAATTGTTCCATGACCGACTTATCAGTAATATCGTTTATGCGAACATTGGTTCGCCCTCATTCTTCTCACATATTTTGTCAAACATCGCTACGATAATAGCCTTTATACCACTCTGCAAACTTTCTCAATCCCTCGCTCAAAGTTATCTTTGGTGTAAATCCAAAATCACGTTCAAGGGCTGTGGCATCAGCATAGGTGGTGGGTACATCACCGGGCTGCATGGGAACCAGCTTTTTGTGGGTTTCGAAATCAAAGTCTGCGGAAAGAACTCCGGCACGAACAAGCTCTTCTTGCAGGATGTTCACAAAATCCAGCAGGTTCTCGGGCTGACCACCTCCAATATTATATACTGCATATGGAGGGATGGGCAGGCCATCTTCACCCTTCTTGCGCTCGGGAGCCTTCTGCATCACACGATACACACCCTCTACAATGTCATCGACATAGGTGAAGTCACGACGGCAGTTGCCGTAGTTGAATATCTGGATGGTCTCGCCCTTCAACAGTTTGTTGGTGAAGCCAAAGTATGCCATATCAGGACGACCAGCAGGGCCATA
>CADCAX010000191.1 GCA_902799455.1 uncultured Prevotellaceae bacterium | reverse complement strand
TATTATCCCCAAAACATTCCTGCCAAACTACAGCGAGTTTTATGAGAAGCGTTGGTTTGCATCCTCTCAGGACCTTCATCCTACCGACATCCTTTATGCAGGCAGTAAGATACATATCACTCCTCAACCTACTGTTTTCCAGACATATACCGGTGCCACTTTTGGCATAGAGCTGTGTGAAGACGTTTGGGGCCCGGAGCCACCGTCAACACGCCTTACTCTGGCAGGCGCTGACATCATCTTCAATCTCAGCGCCTCCGACGAGCTGATAGGTAAGCATAAATATCTTCAGAATCTGCTCTCTCAGCAGAGTGCCCGTACCATGTGCGGCTATGTTTATGCCGGCAGCGGATTTGGTGAAAGCACACAGGATGTAGTGTATGGAGGAAATGCTATCATTTACGAAAATGGCAAGTGTCTCAGTGAGAGTACACGATTCTCTTTAGAACCGCAGTTGGTTGTTTCACAAATCGATTATGAGTGCATGCGTAGTGAACGCCGTAATAACAGCACTTTTGTCAATGCCCAGAGGACAGCTGCCATTGGTAATGATGCGGCAGACGGCGGTGCCTTGTATAAGGACTGCCATAGCATTACGATGAAGGAAGAGCAATGATATGTCAGCGTCCTGCGAAGAGATTTTCAGCATCCAGGTGGCAGGTCTTGCAAAGCGTCTGGTGCATACCGGCTGCAAGAATGTCGTTGTCGGCATCAGCGGTGGTTTGGATTCTACTTTAGCTCTTTTGGTATGCGTAAAAACCTACGACAAATTGGGTTATGACCGTAAGGGTATCATCGGTGTCACTATGCCCGGCTTCGGAACTACCGACCGCACCCATACCAATGCCGTGCGACTGATGACGGAACTGGGAATCACCCAGCGTGAGATAAGCATCCGTGATGCCTGTATACAGCATTTCAAAGATATTGACCACGATATCAATGTCCACGATGTGACGTATGAAAACAGTCAGGCCCGTGAGCGTACGCAGATTCTGATGGATTTGGCGAATAAGGAGAATGCCCTCGTCATAGGCACCGGCGACCTGTCGGAACTGGCCCTCGGGTGGGCTACATACAATGGTGACCATATGTCTATGTATGGTGTTAATGTGTCTGTCCCCAAGACCCTTATAAGATACCTCGTGGAGTATGTGGCAGAGACCTCTCCGTCACGTGCCACATTGCTAGATATTGCTGATACTCCGATATCTCCTGAGCTGACGCCTGCGGATGAGAACGGTGATATAGCACAGAAGACAGAAGACCTCGTAGGCCCTTATCTGCTGCACGATTTCTTCCTGTACTACTTCCTGCGCTATGGCTTCACTCCCAAGAAGATATATATGCTGGCGCAGTATGCGTTCAAGGATACTTTTGACGACGAGACAATAGAGAAGTGGCTGAAGGTATTCATCCGCCGTTTCTTCTCTCAGCAGTTCAAACGCTCTTGTCTTCCTGACGGACCGAAGGTGGGGTCCGTATCTCTTTCACCACGTGGCGATTGGCGTATGCCGTCCGATGCTACGTCTTCTTTATGGTTGGAACAATGAAATATGCAGAATATATAAAAACGGTAGAGATTGATGCCCTTTGGGGTAAGCGGAAGCATATCCTGTGGCATCTTGACAGACATGTCAATATTCTCAGCGGCGTTAACGGTATTGGAAAGAGTACAATCCTTCGTAAGACGCTTCTTAATTCAGACGGTGTCCATCTGACTCTCTTTCCGGAAGATGCTACGGAACTCCGTTGTGATGTGATTGAGAAATTCACTATTGAGCCTGATGCGTTGCTAGATAAACTGGAGGCGCAATTCATGGAGTATAAGTCTTCTGCAGATGAGGAAAGAAGTGTAAAGATACAACTTTTCTACGACCACGTTGATAAACTCTTTGGGCAGACGGAAAAGGTTATTCTGCGTGATGCCGACGGCATACGTCTGCTGCAGGAGGGCGACATCCTGACAACGCGACAGCTGTCCTCCGGTGAGAAGCAGATGATGCTCATACTCCTTACCGTTCTTCTTGAAGACCAACAGTGCTACGTTCTCTTTATGGACGAGCCGGAGGTGAGCCTGCATGTTGACTGGCAGCAGGAACTGGTAAGCATCATCACAGAGATGAACCCCAACATCCAGCTCATCCTTACCACCCATTCTCCTGCCGTTATTATGAACGGTTGGCTCGACAAGGTAACCGAAGTGTCAGACATAACGGTTAGGTAATGCATAATGCATAATTCATAATTCATAATTATTTTTTACCTCATCTCCCGCCCTTTAAGGGAGGGTCTGGGAGGGTCCCTTTCTCCTCTTGTCTTCCGTCGCATAGTGGCTTATGTGGAGAGCTATGACGATGTGCTTTTCTGGCGTATGATATTGAGTGAGTTTGAAGATGATACCCGCTATTTTGAGGTGATGCTTCCCATACGCTCCAATCTCTCGAAAGGGAAGAAATCAGCCTTCCTATCGCTTATGCGAAATGGTATGGGAAAAGACATGATAGCCTGCGTTG
This sequence comes from uncultured Prevotellaceae bacterium, assembly GCA_902799455.1. Taxonomy (GTDB): domain Bacteria; phylum Bacteroidota; class Bacteroidia; order Bacteroidales; family Bacteroidaceae; genus Prevotella. The sequence continues at coordinate 423 of CADCAX010000191.1, read as the reverse complement.
ATGCCGACTATGACTACCTGCTGCAGGGTGCCAACCACGACTCTGCCTTCATGCTTGACAATCCTTATGTCATACACACCTTTGTCTATGCCATAGAGAATTACCAATGTTATGCACCATCCCTGCATAATGTTTGCGTAATGGCAACACTAAACGATACTCCTACTTTCGATTTCGTTGACTTCCTGTCCCGCTACAGCCGCATCATATTCCCGCTGTTTGTGTGGAATATTATGATGTATCGTCGCAGGGAATATGGCTCTTTCACCATTACGGACTTCAATACCGTTGCCCGCATTCAGCACAAACGCACGGAACAGCTGGATGAGGTGTTTAATAAGCTGCACCACAAGGTGCGTGTGAAAATCAATGAGTTGCAGCGTCACTTCCCTAATATGAAGGAAGAATATCTTAGGACCAAGG
>CADCAX010000190.1 GCA_902799455.1 uncultured Prevotellaceae bacterium | reverse complement strand
CTACGTAGTAGGCGTTCAGCAACTGCCTGCTGCTGCACAGGAGGTCATAACAAAGTGTTTTGCTGACAGGGAGATACTCACCATATTGAAAGAGAGGGGGGAGTATGAGGTAATCTTCAAAAATGGAGAAAAGATTGAGTTTAACAAAAAGGGTGAATGGACGGAGATTTCATGCAAAATGACTCAGGTGCCTGATATCCTTATTCCAAACCCAATAAGAATGCGTATTATGGCTGACTTCTCAAACTCGAGAATCGTGAAGATAGACAGAAGTCGTAACGGCAAGAAATATGAGGTAGAGCTGAGTAACGGGTTGGATATAGAGTTTGACAAAAAGTTTAACGTTAAAAAAGTGGACGATTAAACGTTAACGTTAACCTTAACGATAACGGTAAGATATTTAATGGAATCGATGATGTTTTTGGGCTTCGGCCTTGATGCTTGGATTACCATCGTGACGGTGGTGGGAATGTTTACGATTTTGCTGTTTACCAAGTGGCGCAGCGATGTTGTATTCCTCGGGGCTATCGGCACGCTGTTTGTTACAGGTGTGCTTGATGCGAAGGAGGCTTTCTCGGGCTTCAGCGGCACCTCGGTTATTACTGTCGGTGTGCTCTTTGTGGTCGTGGCAGGATTGACACATACCGGTGTGCTGTTTGTGGTCGTAAGATACTTGCTTGGCACTCCCAGCAGTTACTCAAAAGCGGTAACACGACTGATGCTGCCAGTGGCGACACTGAGCTCGTTCCTGAGCAACACAACAGTAGTAAGCCTCTTTGTAGGCATCGTAAAGATGTGGGCAAAGAAACTTGGCGTATCGCCATCAAAACTGCTCATTCCCCTGAGCTATGCCTCTGGCATGGGTGGTGTCTGCACTCTTATCGGAACACCTCCGAACCTCATCATCAGCGGACTATACGAAGAGAAGACCGGGGTGGCAATGAATATTCTTACCACAACCATCCCTGGACTGTTCTGTCTGGCTGTCGGTGTACTGTCTGTCATTGCCATGCGTCGCCTCCTACCCGACCGCAAGGCTCCTGAGAGTGCTTTCGAACAGACTGGAGAATATACCGTAGAGCTGCGTGTTCCTTCGGACAATCCGTATATCGGCCAGACACTTAACGAGGCAGGACTATACCATATCAATGGTGGTAGCCTGATAGAGATGTTTCACTACGACCATGCCCCACTACCTGTCAGAGAAGATGAAATAATCATGGGCGGCGACCACCTGATATATGCCGGACATATTGACGAGATTTATGAGATAGCGGTAAGACACAACCTGGTAGCTGCGGACCACCATATCTTCTCAATGAAAGAGGTTGACAATAACAGCAAACTACGCACAGCATACGTTAATTTTGGCAGCAACCTGATAGGCAAGAGAATCGGAGATATAGGGTTTGAAAAGGATACCAACATGATTCTTGCCGCCGTATCACGTCGTGGTGAGCGTATCAACGAGGCACCCCGAGAGGTAGTGTTAGAGGCAGGTGACACACTGCTTTTGGTGTGTCCCGGAAATTTTAAAGTGGACACATCAAGGAGCGACCTCTGCTTCTTTGACTCTGAAGACGTGCCGAACATTGGCTATGGCACCATCATCTCTACTGTCATCATGATAGCAATGGTAACACTTTCGGCTCTCGGCATCATGCCGCTGTTGCAATGTGCCTTCCTGGCAGCAGCAGCAATGCTGATATTCCGATGCTGTAACATGGAACAGGCCATGAAGGCTATAAACTGGGAAATACTGATGGTATTCGCAGGAAGTGCCGTTCTTGGTATTGCCATACAGAAGACTGGCATTGCAGAATGGATGGCTAACGGCATCCTTGACATTTGCGGCACGAACCCTATCGTGGTGATGACAGCAGTATGCTTTGTGGGCACCTTCATAACGGAATTTATCTCAAACACAGCAGCTGGTGCCATGTTCTTCCCCATCATGTATAATGCAGCCGAGAAACTGGGCTACGAACCATTCCCATTCCTTGTTGCCCT
>CADCAX010000189.1 GCA_902799455.1 uncultured Prevotellaceae bacterium | reverse complement strand
GGACGGATGGCCATATCCGCCTTGTTGTTACCACCAAAGAGGCGACCAATCTGGTAGGCATCACTGCTGGGGTAGGAGAAGGTGGTGTTGATGCCCATCCTGTCCTCAAAACGAGCATTGTTAAGCACCTCGTCGGTATTGTCTGCGTTAGGATTGCTTGGATCTATGATATCATTGACCACCTTGCTCGGATTCTTCAGAGCGATAACGGTCCTTTCTGTAATGGTGGCATTGTTACCACCACCGTATGCATATACGATGGAACCGCCCAAAAGTTCCAAGTAAGTCTTACCAATGTCAGGCAACTGAGGTTGGGCATCATCCTCATAGACCTTCACCGGAGTAGCATCCTTTGTCCATATTTCCCACTTACCAGACTCACTTACACTGGGATTCTTGACCGTATAATCACCATTGCTACCTCCGAAGAGCTGTCCGATGTAGATCTTTTGAGCATCAGCGGCTTCATCCTCGCCATCCATCTTGGTAGAGGTGCGCACAAAGGCATTCCAAGTAGCATCAATATTGTTCTTTCCCTTCTTTTGTTCATCGGTCATACCATCTCTGATGACTTCCGTCAGTTCTGTAGGTATTGCCGCAGAAGCGTCAATGGTTCCAGCGATATCGTTACCGCCATACGCCTTATCAATAACGATATAGTTGGAGGCATGCTCACCATCGATGTGCAGGAATGCGCTACCCCCTACATTTGCCTGACGTGCACCGCCATAGACGTTGTGCAGGTCGCCTGCATAGATGTTGACTTGGGTCTTTCCGCCCGTATTGCCGGCATTACCGCCTCCGTATATATTACCCCCAATGACAATCTGTGCCTGCACCAGTGATGCAGACAAACAAAGTAGTAGGATGGTCGTTATCTTGCGCATATCTTTAATTATCAATTCTCAATTGTCAATTATCAATTTGTATCGTTGGGTTGTCCAAGTCAGGATCCGACAGAACATAGAGGTAAGATGGATTGACGGTCATATTCAACTGTACCCTTTGTCCTCTAACAGCTTCCAAATTTGGTAATTTATTAGTTGCTGTACAGTTCTGGCGTATCAGGTCGCCTTTTCTGTCGTACACGTCGTATGTGGTGATCATTGTCAGGTTTGCTGAAAGAGTTGGAGCAAAGCAGGCGTTGATGTCCACAGGAGTATCTTTGTCCAGGGCTGTGCCCGCATCGCTGTTAAAGACCAGGAAATCTTCGCTACTGCCAGAGGGATCGAAGACTACGCCAGAGATAGGACTGGCACCAGTCGTGTTATGCGTCAGCGAAATGGTGGCATTGACGCTCTTGCATTCCGTTCTCAGTGTCATGGTCTTCAGTTTGATGGTACGCAGACTGGCATATTCTGCATCTATTTTCATGCGGAACAGGGCAGCAGCATAGAGATGATCCATCAAAACATGAATTTTGTAGTTCTCTTCCTCGTTACTGGGAATAGGCCAGGACCAGCTGAACTGTCCTTCCGCCAGTCCTTCGTCAGCATTCTTGACACCTGTGATGATGCAAATGTCATCTGTTGTCATGGGTTTGATACCTGTAATGGTAAGCGTGGCAGTGGCAGCATCGGCAGTGCTTTTTGTCAGTGTGCTGCTCATATCTCCCGTTTTGGGCATATAGCCATAGACGGTATACGTTTTCCCCGGTTGTACATCAAAGTACGCATGCCACTTATTGTTGTTATAGATGATTTTTTCCTCTTCTGGAGAAGCCCAGTCTGTTGCCGGGTTCTCTGACAACAACATATAGATACCCATGTTTGTGGTCTTATCAGGGGTATATTCAGAGAAGCCTGTAGGTGCTGCCCGACGAGAAAGTGCTGTTTCAGCAAATTGCGAAGCATACGTCATCACTTGTATCTCTTTCTTAACGGGCTTATCCGTAGGATCAGGCTGCGCTCCGGAATCGCCCGACGAACAGGCGTTTAGCAGTACAGCAACAGCTATCAATAGGATGTCAATATATTTCTTCTTCATGCTCATTCTTTACTCCTTGATGGTACACTACCAGTTA
>CADCAX010000188.1 GCA_902799455.1 uncultured Prevotellaceae bacterium | reverse complement strand
ACTTAGAGAAAATATAAGACTAAAAATAGCGTAGCATACTGAAATGCTACGCTATTTCTGTTTATGACTGATTATGAGACGTTTACTTTATTCCGCCACCGAGGGCAATATAGAGTTCTATAACAGCTTCTGCGCCATCATACATATTCATAGCCTCATCAAGTTGTGCGTTAAGCAGTGTCTCCTGTGCTGTGAGAACCTCAAGGTAATTTGCCTTACCATTGTCCATCAGCTCGTGAGTACCTTTATATGCTTCGTGCAGCACCTGTATCTGACGATTATAATACTCATACTTATCACGTGCAGCAAGGCAGTCAGCCATAGCTTCATTAACCTGATTACCAGCATTGACAACTGTCTGAATATACTTCTGTGCCAAGTCTTCCTCCGTGAGTTGGGCAATCTTCTTTGCTGCTGACAACTTACCTTTTGCAAAGAGTGGCTGTGTAAGAGTTCCAACAAAGTTTAGGAGCAACTTGCCAGGATTGGTTACTAAGCCTCCCGCAGAGTTTGTCCATCCTGCAGCACCATTGAGTGTGAGGCTTGGGAAGAATGCAGCACGGGCAGCCTGAGTATTATAGAAGGCCTCTTCCATAGCGTGATTGGCAATACGGATATCAGGACGGTTCTCCAACATTGTTGCTGGCACACCTGTCTTCAGGTATCGGGTGTCAAACATACGCTTGCCAGTATCTCCCAAAGCATCTGGATGATGCAGGTCATCACTACCATATCTGCTACGGCTTATGTGCTGTGGTGTAACAGCGAGCAGACGGCAAATAGCATTCTCTACTGCAAGAATCTCCCTACGAACATCAACTATAGAAGTCTTTACGTTAAGATAGGATGATTCCATCTGATTTACAGATGTACTGTAAGCCTTACCATTCTCCCACAATGCTCTCTGGGTATCTAACGATGCCTTCCACAAACTGTCTGTCATGATAAGTATCTCCAGTTGGCGGTCGAGAACCTGCAACAGGTAATACTGACGGGCTGTTGTAGAGATTAGGTTTGAGAATACTGCTTCCTTGTGTATCTGGGCTTGCAGTAATGCCGCCTTTGCAGCACGCTTCTTGTTGGTGATGCCACCAAACAACTCTACATCCCATGACATCTGCAGAGGCAGATTATATGTCTTTGACCATGAACTGCTGCCAAACTTACCGAGACTACCTTGTGGAGCCAGAGCGAATGATGGCAGATATGCCATCTTTGCCATCTTCAGAGATGCCTCACTCTTCTCTACTGCTATGCGAGCAGAATTGAGGTCGGTATTGTTGGCCAACACCTGCTCAATAAGGTTCTGCAGCACTGGGTCGGTAAAGAACTCACGCCACGACATCTGAGCTATAGAAGTACCATCCTCTGCAGTCTTTATCTCTTGACTGGTGCCAAAAATATTCGCAGGGGCTGTTGTCTTCTGCTCATATTTATCATATAGGCCACAGCCAGTGAGCATGACACTCACTGCTGCAGCAACTAATATATTTCTGGTTTTCATATTTTTCGCTTTTCGTTATTTCGTTATTACGATATTCCGTCATTACTTTACTCTGTCTTTGCTGGTTCCTTGCCTTGGAATCTTTCGTGCAGACTCTGGAATACCATGAAGAATGCTGGTACGACGAACAGCAGAGCCACAGTACCCACTGACATACCGCCTACTACACCGAGGGCGAGGGCACGGTTACCATTAGCACCGGCACCACCTTCAATGATAAGTGGTATCATACCTGCTATCATCGTAACAACAGTCATCAAGATAGGACGCAGACGTTCCTTACAGGCCTCAAAGGCTGCATCGCGAATGCTCAAGCCCTGAGCACGACGCTCTGAAGCAAACTCTGTAATAAGGATGGCAGTCTTTGACAACAGACCTATCAACATGATGACACCCGTCTGCAGGTAGATGTTGTTATCCATACCAGGCAGGTTGAGCAGTGAGCCAAGATATGCCATAATGAAGGCACCCATCAGACCAAATGGTACAGAAAGGAGCACTGCCATTGGGGTAAACCATGAGTTATA
>CADCAX010000187.1 GCA_902799455.1 uncultured Prevotellaceae bacterium | reverse complement strand
ATCATTTCCGGAATAAAAGATGCCAAGGAAGTAAAAGTTGGTGATACGATCACTCACGTGGAGAATCCGTGTCTCAAGGCTATAGAAGGTTTCCAAGAGGTGAAGCCAATGGTCTTTGCTGGTGTTTATCCTATCGATCCAACAGATTATGAAAATCTCCGTGCTTCGTTGGAGAAACTGCAGTTGAATGATGCCTCACTTACATTCCAACCAGAATCGTCTGTGGCATTGGGATTCGGTTTCCGTTGCGGTTTTCTCGGATTGCTCCATATGGAAATAATACAGGAGCGTCTTGATCGTGAATTCAATATGGATGTCATCACCACCGTTCCGAATGTTTCGTATATGGTGTATGACAAGCAAGGCGAATCAAAAGAAGTGCACAATCCTTCAGGATTGCCAGATATAACAATGATAGACCACATTGACGAACCATATATTAAGGCTACTATCATTACCGATGCTAATTATATTGGCGGTATCATGAAACTATGCCTTGATAAGCGTGGCGAATTGATAAAGCAGGAATATGTGTCAGGAAATCGTGTAGAATTGCATTTCTATATTCCGTTGGGAGAGATTGTCATTGATTTCTACGATAAGTTGAAGAGCATTTCAAAAGGATATGCTTCTTTCGATTATCATATTGATTCATATCGTCCATCAAAACTTGCAAAGTTAGATATACTGCTTAATGGTGAGCCAGTGGATGCCCTTTCTACTTTGACACATAATGATAATGCCGTAACATTTGGCAGACGAATGTGTGAGAAGTTGAAGGAACTGATACCTCGACAGCAATTTGATATAGCTATACAAGCTGCCATAGGTTCCAAAATAATAGCTCGTGAAACCATCAAATGCGTACGAAAAGACGTTACGGCAAAATGTTATGGTGGAGATGTGAGTCGAAAGCGTAAACTCCTTGAAAAACAGAAAAAAGGAAAAAAACGCATGAAACAGATTGGTAACGTCGAAGTACCTCAGAAAGCGTTCCTGGCAGTTTTGAAACTAGATTAGAGTGAGAATGTATAATAAACAATACAAACCTAACCTTACCTTAAAAAAATGAGAGAAAATTTCAGATCTATTAACGTAACGATTAGAGACATCGCGCGTGAACTGGCACGTCGTTTTAGCACCATGACACATGGGGAGATAGATGTCCTTGAGAGCATCATTATTCCGATGAAGTTCAAAAAAGGTGAAGAGCTGCTAAAACATGGTGAGATAAGTAAGTATATCTTCTATATCCACCAAGGATTGACGCGTCAGTATTACGTCAAGAATAACAAAGAGATGACCTCTCGCTTGTGTATTGATGGCGATATCGTTATGAGTGTTGAGAGTCTTTTCCGTGATAAGGGCAGTAATGAAATTATCGAAGCCCTTGAAATGTGCATAGTGTATGCCCTGCCGAAGCGTAGATTGGAAGAGATAGCTCTCCACAACCAGAATATACAAATCCTTTACCGCAAGATACTTGAGGAAGCCCTTATAGAGCAACAGTCACATGCTGATTTGGTACGCTTTGAGTCAGCAGCAGACCGTTACAAGCGCATCTGTAAAGAGATGCCTCAGGTGGTGCTGCGTGCTCCATTAGTATTTGTGGCAAGTTATCTTGAAATGACCCCTGAGACATTGTCTCGTGTGAGGTCGTCAACATCAACTGAATCTTTACTGTGACAGATATACACATAAAAGATTTTGCCTACGATTTACCAGATGATCGTATAGCGAAGTATCCGCTTGTTGAGCGGGATACCAGCAAACTTCTTGTCTATAACAAAGGCAACATATCCCACGATATATTTCGTAATATTACAGCGTACCTGCCTAAAGGTGCGCTGATGGTGTATAATAATACCAGAGTCATCCAGGCTCGCCTGTTTTTTCGGAAAGAGTCTGGTGCACGCATTGAGGTGTTTCTGTTAGAACCTCATATGCCTCGTGACTACGAACAGATGTTTCAGTCTCGTCGTATGTGCGAGTGGAAATGCCTTGTGGGTAATAGTAAGAAATGGAAGAGTGGCCTTCT
>CADCAX010000186.1 GCA_902799455.1 uncultured Prevotellaceae bacterium | reverse complement strand
ATCAGATTGTAACTTCCACCATAGAGGTTGTCAGCAGCCACGATATGGTCGCCTGCCTGTGCGATATTCTGCAGGGCGTAGGTGATGGCGGCAGCACCGGAAGCGACGGCGAGACCTGCCACACCACCCTCAAGGGCTGCCACGCGATCCTCAAACACACCTTGTGTGGAGTTGGTCAGACGACCATAGATATTACCGGCATCGCGGAGACCGAAACGATCGGCGGCGTGCTGAGAGTTGTGGAACACATACGATGTGGTCTGGTAGATGGGCACGGCACGTGCATCAGTTGCGGGGTCTGCCTGTTCCTGGCCTACATGAAGTTGTAAAGTCTCAAAACGATAATTCTTCTTTGTACTCATAATCTTATCCTTTCTTTTTATTTGTTAATAATGTAATTCTCTTTTTTCGGGTGCAAGTACAGTGCAAGCCGAATGCAATCAAAGCTCGCTTTAGATTGCTGAGGCGCCGCCTGTACTCGCTGTCGAAACTTGTTTTCGGCAGCAAAGGTACGGCGTTTGGAAATATTATCCAAATTTCTTGCGAAATTCAGAAAATATCACTAATTTTGCAGCCGATAAAGAATAACTTTCCATTTGGAGCACTTTTGAGCCCCTTTAACAGAATAAAACTCTAAAATATGGCAGAAATCCTCGATGAAACCGACTTGCAGATATTGAAAACACTGCAAAAAAACGCCAAATTGACCACCAAAGAGCTGGCCGATGCCGTTCATCTGACCCCAACACCTGTGTTTGAACGCCAAAAACGGTTGGAAAAGAAAGGCTATATCAAAAAGTATGTGGCCATCCTCGACCCAGAGAAACTTAATCTGGGATTGCAGGTGTTCTGCAAGGTAAAACTGAAGCAGATCAACCATGAGATCGCTGATGCCTTCGTACGCAGAATACAGCGCATCCCCGAGGTGACAGAGTGCTACAACACCTCCGGTGCATACGACTATCTATTAAAAGTACGCGCCCGCGACATGAAGCAATATCAGGAGTTCGTACTCAACAAACTGGGCGAGATCGAGAGTCTTGCCTCTATCGAGAGTACCTTCGTCATGAGTGAAGTGAAGCAGAACTATGGCATTAATATTTAAAAATTAAGCGCGATTTATTTTGCATTTCGCTCGATTTAGATAAATTTCTCACGCTCAAGAGTGCAAATAAATATGCATTCTCTTCGCTTAATCGAAATTTTACACTACCTTTGCAGTCGAAAATCAAGAGAATATGGAATCAAAACTGGTTATTTACAATACGCTGACGCGTCAGAAGGAGCGTTTTGAGCCGCTCCACGCACCCAATGTAGGCATGTATGTCTGTGGTCCCACCGTCTATGGCGATCCCCATCTGGGGCATGCGCGCCCTGCTATCACGTTCGACTTGGTGTTCCGTTATCTGAAGCACCTGGGCTATAAAGTAAGGTACGTGCGTAACATCACAGATGTAGGCCATCTGGAGCACGATGCCGACGAGGGCGAAGACAAGATCGCCAAAAAGGCTCGTCTGGAACAGCTGGAGCCCATGGAGATTGCCCAGTACTACACCAACCGCTACCATCAGGCGATGGATGCACTCGGCGTGCTGCGCCCTTCAATAGAGCCCCATGCTACCGGACACATCATCGAACAGCAGCAACTCGTACAGCAGATTATCGACAACGGCTTTGCCTACGAGAGCAACGGTTCGATCTATTTCGATATTGAGGCCTATAACAAGAAGTTCCAGTATGGCATATTGAGCGGACGTTCGTTGGAGAACATCAAGGATGCCAGCCGCGACAACCTCGACGGTGTGGGCGAGAAGCATCATCAGGCTGACTTTGCCCTCTGGAAAAAGGCACAGCCAGAGCATATCATGCGCTGGCCTTCACCCTGGAGCGACGGTTTCCCCGGGTGGCACTGTGAGTGCACGGCCATGGGTCGTAAGTATCTCGGCGAGGAGTTCGATATCCACGGAGGCGGCATGGATCTGGTGTTCCCCCACCATGAGTGCGAGATCGCACAGGCTCAGGCTTCGATGGGTCATCAGGCCGTGAA
>CADCAX010000185.1 GCA_902799455.1 uncultured Prevotellaceae bacterium | reverse complement strand
GAGATTCCGAAGAACCATCATGTTGACATCATCTATCTGTGCTATCCTAACAACCCTACCGGCACGGTGATTACGAAAGCGGAACTGCGAAAATGGGTTAACTATGCGTTGAAGAACGATGCGCTGATACTCTATGATGCAGCATATCAGGCATACATTCAAGACCCCGACATTCCGCATTCCATTTACGAGATACGCGGTGCCAGAAAGTGCGCCATAGAGTTCCGTTCTTATTCCAAGACGGCTGGTTTCACGGGCATCCGCTGCGGCTATACCATAGTGCCGAAGGATGTCACTGCCGCCACGTTTGAGGGCGAACGCATATCGCTCAATAAGCTGTGGAACCGTCGCCAGTGTACCAAGTTCAATGGTACCAGCTATGTATCCCAGCGTGCTGCGGAGGCGATATATACTCCCGAGGGCAAGGAGCAGATACAGGCGACCATAGATTACTACATGGCGAATGCTGCCAAGATGCTCGAGGTGCTGCGCTCTCTTGGTTACGAATGTTACGGCGGCGAGAATGCTCCATATATCTGGATGCGCACCCCTGGCGGCAAGTCCTCATGGCAGTTCTTCGAGGAATTGCTTTACGGTGCCCATGTAGTCTGCACCCCTGGCTCCGGCTTCGGACCTAGTGGAGAAGGATACGTCAGGCTGACCGCCTTCGGCAGCCACGAATCCACAGCCGAGGCGCTGGAGAGAATAAAGAAGTGGGGACAAGGCTAAAGGTAAATTCTAAGCCCTAAGATATAAGAACAGTTGTCCATAATTGGGCAACTGTTCTTGTTTTTTTGAGAGGGAAATATATAGTGTGTGCGTCCACAGTAAAGGTATGTAATGACTATTTGTTAAGAAAACACAAAGAAAAACGGCAAAGTGTAAACAAAATGAAACATAAAACATACCATAACTTGACAAATTGTCAACCATAATAGTTTTATATAAACAAAATGTGAGAAAATCCTTGCGTATTATAGCAAAATGTCGTAATTTTGCACTCGAAAGCTTAAGGAAAGCAACCGCGGTAATATTAATAAGGTAAAAATGACAATTTATGAAAAAGATTGAAGCTATCATTCGTAAGACTAAGTTCGAGGACGTGAAAGAAGCGTTGCTTCATTCAGACATTGATTGGTTTGAATATCATGATGTTCATGGAATAGGTCAAAGTCGTCAAGAGCGTATATATCGTGGTGTTCAGTACTCCACGGATGTGATAGAGCGAGTTGCCATAACAATTGTATGTCGGGATGTCATCATGGAGCCAACGGTTCAGGTGTTATTGAAGATTGCACACACTGGTGAGGTAGGAGACGGACGCATCTTTGTCAGTGATGTCATCGACACGTGGAGCATCCGTACAGGTGAAAATGGTGACACCGTTCTGAGAGACAAGAAGTAATTTTGAGACAACAACACAAACACAACACAAACACAAATAACAACCCCGTGTCTCCGTTCGGGTTCCCCCTCCTTGTGAGGGGGGTAGGGGGAGGCTTTTAATTATGAACGAGATAGGATTATCACTCGATACCGTATGGATGCTATTGGCAGCCATGTTGGTTTTCTGGATGCAGCCGGGCTTTGCGCTGTGTGAGGCTGGTTTTACGCGCAGTAAAAACACGGCAAACATCCTGATGAAGAACTTTGTAGACTTCATGTTCGGCTCACTGTTGTTCTTTTTCCTAGGTTTCGGATTTATGTTTGGTGCCGATACCCTTGGTGGTTTCATTGGTATGCCAAACTGGGGTGACCTGTCATTCTATGAGAGCGACCTGCCAGTAGAGGGTTTCCTGATTTTCGAGACAGTATTCTGTGCTACGGCAGCTACTATCGTGAGCGGTGCTATGGCAGAACGTACAAAGTTCTCTATGTATCTTATATACAGTGCCATCATCTCCCTTATTATATACCCTGTAGAGGGTCACTGGACATGGGGTGGCGGTTGGCTTTGTAACGATGCTGCTGACGGATTTATGATGAGCACATTCGGTAGTGTATTCCACGATTTCGCAGGCTCTGCCATTGTGCATAGCGTAGGTGGTGTGCTGGCTCTGATAGGT
>CADCAX010000184.1 GCA_902799455.1 uncultured Prevotellaceae bacterium | reverse complement strand
CTGTGTCTGATGATGACCTGCTGAGGTGTAGAATGCCACCACATCACTACCGTTTGTAATACATGAACCACTGAAGATACTTCCCAGCCAGTCGGGCTCAAAAGTCAAAGGCTGGGCTTCCCAATGTACCAGATCCTTCGATGTAGAATGTCCCCAGTGCATATTCTCCCACTGTGATCCATAAGGATTATATTGATAATAAAGGTGCCATATCCCGTCTTTGTAGAACATACCGTTAGGGTCATTCATCCAGCCATATTGAGGTGTATGATGATAGGCAGGACGGAAGTGCTCGCGGTTGGTAGTATCAAATTTATCAGCAAACGTAATCTCCTTCCAGCAAGTGAACTCGCTTACAGCTCCCTTTTGACGGCGGTCACCATGAAACTCGATATCAAACAGCTTGGCTCCTTTCAGCTCGTAGGGTACAAAATAGTCCACACGATCAACAGCCAGTTTAACATTCATACGCTGCACCATGTTGTTACTGCAGTCGAGCACGGCTATTGCCGCAATTTCCTCCGTCTCTTGTACAGGCAGTAGAATGTACTTACTTTTTTCATCCAACCGCAACATTGCGTGCTTGTCACCGAGTACCATCGGTGTCACTTGTGCTATAGCTGAGATTGTCACCAGCATTGCACCCATCATAGTTGTCACTAACTTTTTCATTTTGCTATTCATTTGTTGTTTTTGAATTATGACGCAAAGATATAACAAAACCCTTTTTTCATCTAGAAATATTGCTTCAAAAACTTAGAAAAATCGTTCATTGTAACAATAGTACCTACAATGAACGATTTTTCTAAGTATCTTAAAGGCATTATTTCGCCTCGCCACTACCATAGATATAGCCAAAGGCTCCACTCTGGTAGTCAAAAATTTCTTCGTCTTTGAAGAAACGCTTCAATTCAATCTCGGCATTCGACGTTGAGTCACTGGCATGGACAATGTTCTGCTGATTGCTCATCGAGTAGTCGCCACGAATAGTTCCTGGCGCAGCCTCACGTCCGTTGGTAGAGCCTGTCATGGTGCGTACCACCTGAACGGCATCAACACCCTCAAGGGCGAGAGCAACTACCGGCGATGCCTGCATGGAAGCAGCCAAAGAAGGGAAGAAGGGTTTGTCAACGAGGTGTGCATAATGTTCACGCAAGATCTCATCACTGAGCTGCATCATCTTCATACCTGCCACGCGGAGTCCGCGACGCTCAAAACGGTTCACAATCTCGCCAATCAGCTGGCGCTGTACACAGCTGGGCTTCAGTAATACAAGAGTTTTTTCCATAATGATATTTTCAACTTTGGTTTATTACTTCATTTGTCTGCAAAAATACTAAAAAATATTGAATTACACAAATTATTCTATGACTTTTTGGTTGTTTAGGTGATTTTATCCGGTTGTTTGCGGTCACTAAGAAAAATCTATCTTTGATTCGCGAAAATTTATGTTTACGGGCGATAAACATAAGTTCAAGGACGATAGACATGTGTTCAAGGGCTGTGAACATAAGTTTACGGAGCAAGAACAAAATCTACAGAACGAATCAACATAAAGCGCGACTCATCACGAGCCGCGCTTTTCTCTTACTTATTACTAACCATTACCTAAATAAAAACCAAAACATAAATATGAATCGTATTTCTGGTGCAAAGGTACGACATATTATCTATGCCACCGATAAGATATGTTTCAATGAATAAAAAAAATCGTTCATTGCATCAAATCTACATGCAATGAACGATTTTTTAAATTCCTCAGAAGAGAGGTTAGATCGACAGCAGATATTCTACGCTGTTCTTGGCGAGCTTAAGAATATTCTCCTGGCAAGAGTTGTTCTTAGGAGCTGCACTCTTATCAGGTGTGCCGTCCTCGTTCTTCATTGAGAACTCGCAGCCACCGTTACCGATGCAGAGCACTGTACCGCAACCCTTCTGGTATCCCTCTGGAGCCTTAGGAGCACCCTTGGCTTCCCATACGTTCAGCTGAGATACCCAACTTGCCTGTGAATCCCACCCATACGTTCAGCTGAGATACCCAACTTGCCTGTGAATCCCATGTACCAAGCGGATAGATACCATACTCTTCTGTCACAACATTGTAGCACTCCTCTGATGTATTATCCAGACCAGTCAGTTTTGTTGGAATGTCGAAGAACAGACAATTGTGATTCTCAGTCCATCCAGCACCCTTGAAGGCGATTGCCTTGAAGCAGGTGTCGTTCAGTTTCTCTGTAGGAATGTTAGCATAAATCGGATGAGTACTGAAATCTTTGCTGAAGGAACCTGTATTCACACAGACACCCATCTTCCATATATCGGGATTGATACCACCAGCTCCTGTATCAATACCCGGAGCTAAGCGAAGCAAAGAAGTTGGAACGCGGTTGATGGTACCAATATAAGGTACGGCATAAGACCACAAGAGCAGATTACCACCATTCTTTACATATTGCTCAATACATGGAGCGGCATTCCTTACCAAATCAGAGAAGTTCCATACATCATCTTGACTACCATCGTCGAAATCACGCAGCCAGAAGAGCATACGATAGTATTCGATATCCTCCACAGTACTGATGTCGCCGAAATAAACATACTCACCCTTTGGATAGTTCTCTTTGAACCACAGCCATGCACTGGCTTCATCGTCATCACCATTGGCAATCAGGTCTTCAGGTGTTGCATATTCCGACAGGAAA
>CADCAX010000183.1 GCA_902799455.1 uncultured Prevotellaceae bacterium | reverse complement strand
CGGGTGTCATCAGCGGCCGCGACATGACCGTCGAGAGTGCCGTCACCAAGCTGATGTTCCTCCAGTCGCACTACCCCGACTCCCCCGACACTGTCCGCCAGCTCATGGGCCAGTCACTCCGTGGAGAAGTGATGGGGTAAATCGATATGAATTCCGAGATTATAAGCCTCTCGGATGAATAGATGCATCCGCCCCACCCTAAAATAAATAATTATTTACTAAAGTTTCCCACCCTTTGAGGTGATGCTGAAAAAAGAAGAATTGAGTATGAAAAAGGGTTCTATTGGATTTAGTGTGAGTTAACTTAACGAATTTAACAGATGGTCTCTATGCAATACAAGCCCACCGTGGAAGAACAGTATAGCGATTCTGAAATGCTCAGCATCCTTATACCCCTTCCGATAGTCTTCAATTCCTGAATGGAGCCATTGAGTCTTTCGGCTTTACCGTTGTTTCTCCCAGTCCTAAGAGCATTGAGGATTCCTGTGGAATGGCTTGCAAATATGTCGAGTACTTTTCCTATCTCGGGTATGTGTGCCTTTGTGGATTCGATGAACCACATGGTGTAGAGCGCAAAAGCCCCTTCACGATTAGCTATGCGAATAATATCCCTGAAGTTCTCCTTGATTCGCCAAGCACGCGACACCTCATAGTTAGCCTTGCTGATGGCATCGAACTTCATTTGCTGCTTGTCGGTGAAGCTGGCCTTGTCCTTGAGAAAGAGATACTTTGTGTTCTTCAGCTCATTCTGTGTCTTCACCTCCCGAATTCTCGTCTTGTCAACGGCCTTGTTCAGATGCTGAACGAGATGGTAGGGGTCATGGCAGATCTTGGCATTGGGGAACAGCTTTTTGGCTACGTTAATGAAAGCCTGCCACATGTCCATGGAGATAGTCTCAACGGCGGCACACTGGATAGGGGTCAAATTCTTCTCTATCAACTGCTTGGCATTCTCCTCAGCACGGCCATCTGCAACGTCAATCACAAAGCCAGTATCACCATCGCTAAGAATAGTGACATATTCACGCTTGCTCCTTGCCTTCTCGTCGATGCACAAATGGCGGTATATCTTGATCTTGCTCCTGACGCTCAGACCAAACTCCACGCTGCGCTCCATGACGTGACGCACCTGGTCGGGAGTGAGGCGCAAAAGGCGAGACGTCCTGACCTGGCTCTTCGTCTGGAACAAGGTGTCTATCGTTTTTTTCGAGCAGCTCGGTCATGCGCTCCTTGGCATCTGCCCAGGGAACCTGTACACTGGCATACTTCCCGTCCGGCAGCTTGCAGCGGGGTATGCGTGCCTTGATGTACGTCTTGTATTGCCACATGTCCAGGTGTCGCCAGACACGCTCTGGTCGAAAATCGTATATGGGGAAGTGTTTGCCTGCTATTACAATATCCGGCTTGCTGTATTCCACCTCTACATATATGCTCTCGTTCGGATCGTCCGAATGGACATCCTTGATCTTCCAGTCGCTCCCTTGTGGAAGCAGAAGGGATGCAAGTATTTCGTCTGTACTCTTTGCCATATGGACACAAAGGTACAAAGAATATTTGGATTGTATGCATACTCAACTGTTAAACACTTTAACGAATGGAAATGTTAACTCACACTAAATCCAGTAGAACCTGAAATAGATTGCAAAATATAACAGAAATCGAGAAAAATTTCGTAAATTTGTAGTTGCTAAACAAACAAAGTAGAAACGCTTCAAGACTTCTGTTATGACTGCAAAATTAGACAAAATTCACGAGATGTACAAGCTTTTGAACGAAAAAGAGCGTGTGAACCACGATATTTTGGACACATTTGGCCGTTTTGGCCTGTCCCAGACGCTGCGACGGCTGGGATTGGAGAAACAGCAGGGCATTTCAGCCCTCCAACTGATTATCTCGCTTTGCCTGTTCCGCTTCAATGGCGAGAGCATCTTCGGTATGTACCGCAAGGACTTCCATGCCTTGGTTGAGACAGGCAAGAACTGCTATTACCGCATGCTTAACCGTGAGTCGATGGACTGGCGCATCTTGTTGCTTCGGATGTGTGTCCGCTTCTTCGCCATCCTGCGCAAGGAACATGCAGAGGAGACAGAGCA
>CADCAX010000182.1 GCA_902799455.1 uncultured Prevotellaceae bacterium | reverse complement strand
AATCTTATCATAATGTTAAACTTTATTATTGATAAGTATCTAATAATCAACACGTTAAATAAACTTTGATGGAGGCGGTTTTCTTACCGAACCATTGTTATATACGATAAGTCGCCATATAACATGCTCTGATGACCTTTGAAATACTGGTATTCCTGAAAACTGTTCTCGCCGTTATCTGGAAGCAGATGCATGGTATGCTGTTGGCTCGAAATGTTGTTCCTGTCAGTCCAATATGCTGCATTCAGCCCAATCTCGCTGTTGGATGCTGTTCTCAGTATTTGGTTATATGTGATGGTATGTGAATTATTGAAATAATAGTTCTTCTTTTTCAGTGAGTTCGTCTGTACTGGATAAATTCCTGTTATTTGTGGAGTGTAAGTCTGGTTACCAATACTTTTAGTGTGCAATTCCTGTGATATGTCATGGCCGTCGTTGTTACCTTCATAGTTTGTAAACAACTGCATCGTTCGACTGAAGTACATAGCAAGCAGTTGTTCATCGAACAGAAATCTTCGTCCCTGGTTTGATGTTCGACTTTCATGCCCACCACCTATTGTGGAGATTATGTTGAATACGCCCATTGCCCCTTTCTTTAACTTTATATTGATAGAAGCCCTGTCCTCTGGCTGTAGACCTTTTAGGGTTCTTCCGCTTTTCTCGTTGGTAGGACCGATTTTTGTAGGTCCTAAATACAAAAAGAAGCCTAATTCCGTTTATATATTTGTATTCACCACAAATCAAATATATAGCACATGGAACTAAGCTTCTTATATCATGGTTTCGGTATAGACCGCAGTTATCATTACCACGCTACTGAGTACAAAGATAACTCAATTATTCTAAAACTCAAAAGTATTCCAATAAAAAAAGTGACTTGCCCTCATTGTGGTTGTACTGAAGTTATACGGTATGGTGTTATTCACCGCATGATACACAACCTTCCTATAGGCAGCAAGAGGACGTTCCTTTATCTTACAGTCCAGAGATACCAGTGTAAGGCGTGTGGAAAGGTTCATCAGTCAGACATACCTTTCACCCGCGGAAATGTCAGTTATACATACAGATTTCAGCGTTATGTATTGGACTTGCTAAGGCTTGGTGGCACCATTACAGACGTTGCGAAGCATCTTGGCGTTGGCTGGGATATGGTAAAGGACATACACAAGGATTATCTCAAAAAGAAATATTCCCATCCTGACATATCAAAAGTAACGAAGATTGGAATAGATGAGTTTGCCGTCAGGAAGGGTCATGTATATAAGACCATCGTCGTAGACCTTGATACAGGACGGATAATACATGTGGGTGACGGCAAAGGAAGTGACTCTCTTACAGCGTTTTGGAAAAAGGTTAAGCGCAATAATATCAAGATAGAACTCGTTACCTCTGACATGTCTGCCGCCTACATTTCATCTGTGGCACAGAATGCTCCTCAGGCCAAGCATGTATATGACAAGTTCCATGTCGTAGAACTCGTCAACGACGCTGTTGACAAAGTTCGCCGCAGCGTATGGAATCAGGAAAATGACATAGAGAAGAGAAAGCTAATAAAGGGCACGAGATGGATGCTGCTGTCAAAGTCATTGGACAAGTTCGATGAGGAGTCAAGAAAACGTTTTGACAATATTCTGAATACGAACAAGCCTCTCTTTGAGGCATACTATCTGAAGGAGGACTTATGCCAAATATGGATGCAGAAAAGCAAGGCTGAAGGAGAAGAGCAACTTGAGTACTGGTGCGCCAGAGCAAGAGAAAGCAAACTGACGGCTATGATTAAAGTGGCTAATACGCTACTGGCGAAAAGAACTGGAATACTCGCATGGTATGACTGCAAAATGACCAATGCGGTTCTTGAGGGGACAAACAACAAGGTGAAAGTGTTGAAGAGGAAAGCGTTTGGTTACAGAGATGACGAATACTTCAAATTACTATTACTTGGCATGAAAGACGAGACAGTCAAAACTGAATAGACAGGCATACCTACCAACGGGAAAAGCGGAAGAACCAAATACGCGATTGGGTTTTGGCCTTGGAAAAGGAGGACAAGAAGGTATACGAGACATCTCACGGCGATGGCGAGAGACTGGTTGTCAGTTATTCCGAAA
>CADCAX010000181.1 GCA_902799455.1 uncultured Prevotellaceae bacterium | reverse complement strand
TTACGATATACATCACGTCAGGCATGCCTATTTCGCCATCTTCGTTAGCATCTCCTCCAATTTTGTCAAACGTTGCATCAGGTTTTCCCAATATAGCATTTGCTACAAATGTCACATCCAACATGGTAACCAACCCGTTGCCATTTGCATCTCCGCGTACAGGACCGATCTCCAAACCATCTGTCGGAAAAGCCTTCAACAAAGCACTAGTTTCAGCAGGGTTAAGCAGAGTAACACTTCCGTGACGAGGGGTGAATTTTCCTGATGTTGTCGTTTGTGCTACCAGCTTATAGTTTTTCCAATCGGTAGTCGTACAGAACTGATAATATCCGCTTCCATAACAGTCGTACATAACTACATAGGTGTTGCTATCCATAAGTCGGAATATGCCACCACCTTCGACAGCCACATTTGTCTGCTGAATGCCGCCTCCAAAATCGCCCCACTGACTACCAGTAGGCTGTCCTTCCTCTGCTGTCAGTCGGGAAGCTGATACATGACTGATAGAATTGATACCCTCATTCTTATAAATCATATGGTAGAGTTGATCCGTCTCATCGAATACTATGTCGGCATCAATGGTAGCACTTCCTCTGTCGAAGAGGTGTACGGGATAGTCTTCTAAATCGGTAAAGTCGTCATTGGCATAGCAATAGAACACCTTATCATAGGTACATGTACCATCATCGCTGGTGAGTAGGGAGAAGTAAACCATATACTTGCCTGCCTCTCGGTCATATACCGTCTCAGGTGCCCATACTCTAGTAACACTGCTCCATCCATTAGGGAAGCGTGTAGGGAAGTGAACTGTGCTATGTGTCCAATGAATGAGGTCAGTACTCTTACTCATCACAATGCCTCTATTACTACTCCATCCGAGGGCACTCCGCATATCTGTATTCACCATACGGAAGACACCATCTTCACCACGAAGGATGTGAGGGTCACGAATTCCGCCAGAGCGGGTAAAGTCCCACGAATCAAGGATCTTCTCACCATTATTTAGAGGAGTATAATTGAATCCGTCTGTAGAAATGGCATAATAGAGGTTCTCATCATTATTATTCGGGAAATAAGCAAAGAGATACGACCTGCAGTTATTGTTCTGTTCCATGCGGAAGGCTTCCAATTCTGCATATTTTGCCGCCACATCAGAAATTGCCTGAACGACCTCTTCCGGTGTTTCAGTTTCGTGTCTATAAGGTTCTGAAGCTTGTCAATAAGGGTATTCAGTACTTCCTTATTCTTTTCTTCAGAAGAACCTATCCACTTCATCTTGAAATTATCCACCGTAATCCAGTTGGCATCAGTACTCTCGCATCCGAAGCCTATCGTCAGCTCACCACCTATTGCAGTTGCGATGACCTTATATGTAGCAGTTGTTGTGACAGCTGTTCTGTTGTCACCTGCCATCAGATATACTCCAGTTACAGGAGTTGACCTACCCTGTCTTTCTGCATGACAGGCGGCAGTGATGAGATAGTCACCTTCTTTGAGCCCTGTTACTGTTTGCGTAACATAAGCATCTGGGAGGCCACTCCAATTCTCTACCCACTTTTCGCAGTAGAGGGTTCCTGTTTTTGCAGCACTAGGCTCGTTGTTACCCTGCGTCTGCATACCGTTATTGGTCCACCCAGTAAAGCCATCTTCGAATGATGGATTCTCGATATTTTTAGTATAGTCTATCGGCTCTGTCACCTCTTCCAGTTTGGCACCACCCCAAATGAGCCATTGGCCAGGATCAGCAGGACTGCGTTGGTCTATACCTAATCCTATGGTCAAGTTGCCGTTAGCATCAGCACGTCCTGTCACAACATTTGTGTAGAGTCCCTTGCTGAAACATGCTGCCGCCTCTTCCATTTTGTTAGGATAGCTATCACTCTCTCTGTCTTCTGCCCAGGTCTTTATGCGTGTTTTAGTATCTCCACACATTATATAAGCATTACCCATTTTGAGTCCATCATTATCAGCATCAACACATATCTCATTAGAAGCTGCACGGAAGAAAGCAGGAATAGTAAAACGATATAGTCCTTTAGGGGCAAGTCCCGAGATTGTTTGTGAGATGCCACCCATCAACCTGTAAGCCTCGTTTACTGTAGCGCGAGATGTTGGTGGTTGATAGGCCGGTCTTCCACTATTATAGAAAAGATGGAAATCGTTAGTCCATTCTTCCACCCCTGCCGCCATCGAGGCATTTTTGACAAGATCTGTCACATCTTTGCTTATGCTATATTTCGTCTCCTCGTTAAGAGAGGTTAGATTCTCAATATATTTTTCATATGCCGCATTTGATACTATCATAAAACGTGTTGCCTCAGACTTGTTTGGGGTAAATGTGGCTCCCTCTCCGGCTACACCGCCCTTAAAGTAGGTTCCTGTCAGGGCGCTTTCCAGTAATACCGCACTATTACCTGCATCACGGAAGCGCCATTGTGTTTCTTGTCCCCACGCAGCATCAGTATATGGGTCGGTAAGGTTGCCAAGATACTTGGCTTCAAGGTCACGATACTGTATAGTGTATATATCCTCAGAGCCGTTAGTTATCTTTACAGGAATGCCTAATGGTGAAAGCGTTGCCCGCGTACCCCAGTCTGCACCTCTCGCCAGATATTGTCCACTATTGGCGTCCTTCAGGTAATATGTTCCCTCTTCAGGCATCACTCCCACCTCAGTATTCTCACCTTCCGTAATCGTCATTTCCACGATGTTGAAGGAATAAGCCGGTATATTGAGGGTGATATTTGTGCCATACTGTGGTATTGTGCGTTCTTCAGGGACGACGTTATACATATTAGTATTGGTATTCTCAGCCTGATCTGTCGCTGCTGTCATCTGTGTAAGAACAACGTTTGATGCAGAGTATCCCTCAGTGGTGAGTGTCGTAGCATAGTCTTCACCTGACGGATTGACAAGTTTTACATACAGTTTGTTGCCATCACGACTTGCAGAGGTATAGACCTTACGTGGAGTCGGAGATTTGGACAATGTTATGTCGTGATACAGTTCATCATCAATGTAACACTTGATATTGCTTCCCTGTACCTCTATGCACAAATCGTAGGTCGCACCTGTAGTAAGTACCAAAGACTTGAAATCATACTGTGACTTCGTTCCGTCAACAGCACGCTCTATACAGGTTTTGGTATTTCCCCAGCCGCCGATATTCCACCAGCAGTAGTTCTTTGAGTCTTTGTAACCGAAGGCTATCAGGAATCCCTCTGCGTCCCAAATCCAAGTTCTCGTTGACATACAGGAGACCCTCCATTGTTGTGCTGCGCTGGGTCAGTACGCCACCGCTCTCGCTGAAGGTTCCCGCATTATCTTTCCAGTTGGAAGTACCATCAAAGGGGGCTTGATATACCACCTTGCCGTCCTTCAACACCTTGTAGTCAGAGAATGTCGCCGAGGTGAGCCAGGTGGACAGACCTCCATAATTAGCAGAAGAAGATTCGCTGTTACCCTCCTCCGTCCATGTGATGTTCCGCGTTCCAAGCTTCTGCGACATCAGTTTCTGTACGTAGTAAGACGGCGTGCCATAGCTGTATGTGGCATCAAACCGTATCATGTCAGGCATCCATTTCGGGTCGTTCTCATTCACGAAAATCGGAGCGTATGAGGCCATCGTCACGATGTCGGAATTGCGTTCCATACCCTGCATATAAACAGCCTCGTAACTATCATACTTTTCATAGTTGTTCACGAACCATGCTGGATTCCTGTAATAGTGCTCATCCAAAGCATCCACAGGGTAACTGTTACGCCACGAAGGATCATCCGTGCCCCATGACTCCACATTGCCTATGCATACTATTTCAGGATACTTTGCCTTTATGGCATCATAGAACATTTTATAACGTTGCGGATACTGATAACTTGTGCTGGATTGGTTATATACATCTCCATTGCTGTTATAGTTCTCGTTGCCAATCTCTATGTATTTCAGTCCGAATGGTTCTGGGTGTCCGTTTGCGGCACGCTTGGCACCCCATGTGGTAGTTGTGGCACCATTGGCATACTCTATGGCATCAAGGGCCTCCTGAATGAATTCGTCAAGGTTGTTTATATCCTGATACCAATAGTGTCCTAAGCCCACATTTACGACAAAGAGAGGCACAGCTCCGAGGTCCTCGCTCAACTGTAACATTTCGTGGAATCCAAAGCCGTCAGAACTTCTGTAGTTCCAGTTTATGTTCCAGTGACCTGGGCGTTCCTCTATCGGCCCTATCGTTTTCTTCCACTCAAAGCGATTTCTATCTCCATTACGATATTCTCCCTCAATATAGCAACCGCCAGGGAAACGCATAAAGCGTGGCTTCAGGTCTTCAAGCATCTGTGCCAAATCCTTACGGCAGCCATGTCCCTTGTAGGTTTCGGCAGGCATCAGGCTTACTACGTCGATATCAAATTCATTTGCCGATGTTGTCTGCAATAATAGGAAAGCCTTTCCGCTTATGCGGTCAGCATCAGGAATCGTCAGGCTTATCTTCTGCCATGTAGTGCCTATACTGATATTCTTTGAAGCGCTCAGGAGTACGCTACTGCTGTCATAGTCCAAAAGGTATGCCTTTAATGTTGTGGAGAAAGCAGCATCAGCACGCGCAAAGAACGTCAGGGTGTAGGACGTCTGTCCATCGAGCCTCATGCCCCAATAGCCGAAATTTGCAAAATTGGAACCATCGGCAGACGGGGTTATGTGCAGGTAGTTCTTCTGGACAGCATTCATCGGGTTGGCCGTTGCATCCTCAAACGAACGGTTGCTCACCATCTCACTCCACAATCCACCATCGGCAGCGTGGTTTATCTCCTCAAAAAAGATACCGTACTGTGCATCTGAAATTTTTGTTCCATACTTATCTGGAAATAACTTCAACTGCACCTGTGCCTGCGTCTGCAGCCCAAAAAGTGACAAGAACAGGACCTGCAATACGAGGGGAAACAGCTTTTTACAACTTATTT
Source organism: uncultured Prevotellaceae bacterium (assembly GCA_902799455.1). Taxonomy (GTDB): domain Bacteria; phylum Bacteroidota; class Bacteroidia; order Bacteroidales; family Bacteroidaceae; genus Prevotella. The sequence continues at coordinate 1,015 of CADCAX010000181.1, read as the reverse complement.
TCATAGCAGTAACCTCCAAAAATTATTGTTTATAATTAAGTTAGCAATATATCTCAGGCCACAAAGTTACGAATAAGTGAGCAAAAAAACAAACAAAAATGAGATTATTTTTATTTTTGCTTGTATTTTTGAACTGAGCATCTTATTTTCCGTAAATTTTCCGCTAGGGACGGAAAAAGTTTCCGCACGGGGCGGAAAAAGTTTTCGCTAAGGACGGAAAAAGAGGCAACTACCCTCTTTACGCTATTTATCAGCATCTCGGAGGACAGGAAACTTTGCCCTGAAAGCATTCAGTGATTCCATATCCAACAAAGCAGTTGCGGATGCTGCTGTTTCATCCTGTACTTTTGCAAGGATTTTTCCCTTAGCGTCTATGATGGTAGAACCGCCATCATAATGGCAATTAGGGTCATCTCCCACCCTATTGACACCTATAACAAAACATTGGTTCTCAAGGGCACGAGCCTGCAACAAAACATCCCATACTCTACGACGACTGGCAGGCCAATTAGCGACATAGATTATAGCGTCATAGAGGGGTGTGCCGTCGGCTATGAGACTGTTGCGGGAAAAACAAGGAAAGCGAAGGTCATAACACACCTGAAGAAGAAATTTCACACCTCGCCACTCGACAATGGTGCGTTCCTTGCCTGCCGTAAAGTTTTTGTCTTCGCCGGCATAGGAGAAGAGGTGGCGCTTGTCATAAGTATAGACGTCGGTGGGTGTTACGAAATAAAAACGGTTATAGCGTTTCCCATCTTCCTCTACATCCATAGAGCCGGCAATGGCAGCGTCATAACGGCGAGCGAGCTCTTTTAAATTTTGAATTATGAATTTTGAATTTTGAATTAAAGAGTCCTTCGACTCTTCGCCTGCCAAGAACCCTGTGTTCCACATCTCGGGGAGGACATACAGGTCTGATTTCTCAGAACTAAGGAGGGCTGACTCCAACGCTTTCTGATTAGCATCGGGGTCAGCCCACTTGATATTGGTCTGTAGTATTGTTACTCTACAT
>CADCAX010000180.1 GCA_902799455.1 uncultured Prevotellaceae bacterium | reverse complement strand
CCTTCCCATTTGCTTAAATCTATGGCAGATTCCAACATATCCACTTCCACAGTGGAAAGAACCTCTGGAAGATGTTTTGCCTGTATCGGTGACTCCAGCAGTTCCGATGGATCTTGATCAATGTAGCCGTCAATTTCGAGGAATCTGTACAAAGCCCTGACACCACACAATATTCGGGCATGCGACGAGGGAGCGATGCCTAAATCGAACAGAGAAGCAGAGAATTCTTCCAAATCTGCAAGTTTCAATTGTATTATTCTCTCATCAACAGTATTTTCCCCTCCTTCTCTTTCTGCTACCCAAGCAAAGAGCAGCGACACATCGTGCAGGTATGCCTCCAGGGTATTTGGAGACAAGCCCTTCTGCAAACGCAGGTAGCGACGAAACTGTTCTTTGATATTTTTCATTGCTTTCTGCTTGCAAAGATACTAAAAATTTAAGAATTAAGAGTGAAGGATTAAGGGGAAAGAGTGAAGAATTATTAATTATGAATTATGAATTATGAATTATGAATTATATTTTGTACCTTTGCACGCGAAAATATAAATAATGATGAAAAGTTTCAACAAAACAAACATTTTGCATGCAACATTATGCTTCCTGTTAGCATTCGCACTTTGTGCATGCAATAATAATAAGTTTCAGGTTAAAGGAACCATAACAGAAGCTAAGGATTCTACCCTCTATTTTGAGCACATGAGTCTTACTGGTCCTGTTACTATGGATTCTGTAGTACTCGATGAAAGCGGCAACTTTGAATTCTCTGGTGACAGAAATGATGCTCCGGAATTCTATCGCCTCCGCATTGCCGGCAACATTATCAATGTAAGCATCGACTCTACGGAAACCGTTTCTTTCAAGGCCTCCTACCCTACTATGTCATATAAATATGAAGTAGAGGGCAGTGATAACTGTAACAGAATAAAGGAACTTTCCTTACTGCAGCAGCAATTGCTGACAAAGGTCATCGCGATAAGTAATGCTTATGGCATAAGCGTTAAGGAAACAGAAGACAGCATTAACAATACCATAGGGCGGTATAAGGACTATGTCCGTAATAACTATATCTTCAAGGATCCTCGTGCTGCTTCCTCTTACTTTGCACTATTCCAGACCATCGGCAACAGGCTTATTTTCCAGCCACAAGAGTTTGAATTGGATATTCGTACTTTTGCGGCAGTGGCAACCGCCTGGGATACATATTACAACGATGAAGAAAAAGGGAAGAAGATAGAAAGAGCTGAAAATCTGCATAACATCGCTATTGAGGGCTTGAAAGCTCTTCGCATTAAGCAAGCAAAAAAATATGGACCAGCAGTAGACCCTGACAAAATACAGGTAGTATCGGTATTCGATATTCCACTTATTGACAATAAGGGCAAGAAACGTTCTCTTACAGAGTTTAAGGGAAAAGTGGTGATGTTAGATTTCCATGCTTTTTCTATGCCTAACTCCATGCAGAGAATCATGATGTTGCGTGATATCTATAATAAATATCACAATCAGGGATTTGAAATCTACCAAGTCAGCGTCGATGATAATGAACATTATTGGAAGACCCAGACAGCAGCCCTACCATGGGTATGTGTATATGATCCAGAAGGAGTGGAGTCTGAATATCTGCAGAAGTATAACGTTTCACAGATTCCTACTTTCTTCCTTATTGACAGAAATAATTCCCTTGATAAGCGCGACAGCCAAATAAAAGATTTAGACAGTGCCATCCAATCACTCTTGTAAACTTCTGCTCTTTGACTTTGGAGCTGTCATCGTAAGTCTTGACAAACAGCGATGTATCCAGGCCCTGCGCCAGATAGGGTGTGGAGAGATAGCCAGCTATGTTGACGAACATAGGAGCGAGGACCTGTTTCACGAGATAGAATTAGGCGGTTCCAACGAGAATTTCTGCCAGGAGGCACGGGAAAAGAGTCAATGCAACGCCACTGATGACGAGATATGCTGGGCATGGAATGAATTACTTACAGACATTCCTGTAGAGAAGTTGCGACTCATACAGCATTTTCATGACACCTTAGGATATAAGACGGCTCTTTTATCAAATACCAACTGGATTCACTGGGAACATTCAAAGAAATTTTTCAGTGCAGACGGCAAAAAAGCAGAAGATTATTTCGACGACGTCTTTCTTTCATGCGACCTCGGAATAATAAAACCAGACCCTAGAATCTATGAAAGAGTAATC
>CADCAX010000179.1 GCA_902799455.1 uncultured Prevotellaceae bacterium | reverse complement strand
CCATTGACATCACCCTTTATTATTTCTGGCGCTGTCATGACACCTTCTATGGTGATATTGCAGAATCCATAGTCCTTCAGTGTGATTCCGCTACTACCATTAAAGCTGAGGTTATACAGGTTTATGACCAACTTGCACTCTCCTGTGGTGGCATCGCCATCCAAATCTGTGGAGTAGGTAGAATAGAAAGGAGATTGGTCTTCTAGGCCTGATGGGGTGTTATTACGTTTTGGCGTAACTCCAGAACATATAACGGACGTCCCATTACTGTCAACCCATTTCGCGTCTATCTTTCCATTGTTTGTACCATTTCGCGTAGCAGTAAACATTACAGATGTAGGCTTCAGTGAATATCCTTTAGCAGGAGTGATGCTGAAGGTGATAGCATTTGCATCTGTTGGGGTGTCGTTGACCTTGGTCTGCTGTATTTTTGTCTCGGCGAGTCCCCCTGCTGTCAGTTTACCATTATACTTAAGTTCAGAGCCAAGTGTTACAGTCGCACTCTTGATGCCATTCTGCGCCAAGCCGTTTAATGTAGCCTGCTGCCCTTCTGCTCCTTTGTCAAATTTCCACAAGATAGTGCTGTTAGCAGTTGGGGTAGGAGGGGTTGGGTCATCGTCTGGCATTTTGACGCACTCAGGATAATACTCGTCTACTGCACTCAGTGCATCGGCGTTTCCTTCCTTCATAATGTCTTCAACAAGGCTGTTGCAATAAACCTCAAGATTAGTGTACCATCGGTTCTGACTGTCCAGTGTGTATTCATTGGGGTTGAGGTTGCCACCGTTAAGCTGTTCCCACTCGTCTGCCATTCCATCGTTGTCGGCATCGAAATCTGCTGCGCGTTTGCCATATCCAAAATCCTCTTCAGTATAGCCATTTACATCTGATACTAAGTCGATACGGCCAGGCTTGCCTGTTACAGAACCAGTATAAGTGGCAGTGCCGTTTTTCGCTTCCTTCATGTATCTGGCATCCACATTATCGCGATGTAGCGAGGCGCCAGCATAGTCAAGTACTTTGCTAAAAGCCGTTTGAGCATCATGGGTAGTAACAGTGCCGTAATCAGTAGGACTGGTTAGTTCCATCTGAACACAATCAGTTCCTGCAGGGTTCTTAGAGTATGTTACGTTATCTCCATAATAATGGTTTGGATCAGGAGTATGGCGCTTTCCGTTGATAATGTAGGTTGCATCCTTGTCGTAGGTAACAGCATCCCAATTCTTGGAATTTCCGTTTATCATATTGCCTGCAATGTAGTAACGGCTCAACATAGTCCAGTACTCTTTGTGGTCTGATGAAGATGTGCTGTTAGCTACTGATGCGGTTGTGATATATTTGGTTTCGCCTGCAGGCCCAGTCTTGTAGTAGTTGTTGACCATATTTATCTGACCACCGCCAGGACCGCCATAGCAACCGTTACCACAATTGTATACTACGCAGTTGCGGAAGTCAACATTCTCAGCCTGTACGGCATTTCCCCAATTGAACTCACTGTAACGGTCATTGTTAGTATAACCAGTCCAATTATATCGAGCACCATTGAAACGTGGTGAACGGTTGTTGACGTGACAAATCATGTTGTGATGGAAAGAAGCCAGTTTGCCGCCCCAAATACCACCATATCCATGCGCACCCTTACCATGGCCAGCATTGTTCAAACTTTCACCAATGGTACACCACTGCATGGTGAAGTTGTTGTTGTCATAGAATGAAGCTACTTCATCGATTGACCACGAGAATGAGCAATGATCAAGGATGATATCCTTCTTATTGCGAGTCCAGGTAGCATCGGCACCATCGTTGACGTCTTTCTCCTGTCCACGGCGGAAACGGATAAAGCGAACAATTATATTATTGCCACTATAGAGCACTGTATAGTAGCGCAGCGTAATTCCTGGCTCTGGAGCTGTCTGTCCCTCAATAGTGGTATTGGCGCCAATTGTCAGGTCGCTCTGTAAGGCAATCACACCTGCAACATCGAACACCACAATCTTTGCCGTAGAACCCTTCACGGCTTCGCGAAACGACCCCGTTCCTGAGTCATTGAGGTTTGTTACATGTCGCACCACTCCACCACGTCCGCCAGTAACATATCTACCATGTCCTTCTGCTCCAGGGAATGCTGGGGCTTGGGCCATCATTGTGATGGAAGTGGTGAGGAGTACAAGAGTAAAAAGTATTTTTTTCATTGTAATGTTAGTATTTTCTTTGTTAGTTTTTGCTGTATTATTTATAATTGCGCTGCAAAAGTACTATTTAAAATATATAG
>CADCAX010000178.1 GCA_902799455.1 uncultured Prevotellaceae bacterium | reverse complement strand
AAAAATGACAGACTGGCGGCGTTGAGACTCCTGCTGACTCAGAACGAGATGAGTTCACAGGAAGACATCATACAGGCTCTTGCACGCCAGAATATTTTCGTCACACAGAGCACGCTGTCACGCGACTTCAAGCGACTGAAGGTTGCCAAAGCCACAAACGGTGAGGGGGGATATTACTATACCATCCCACGCGAGACGGCATACAAGAGGCAGCACAACCCCGTACAGCCAGTACAGGGAACAGCACCAGAGGTGACGGAGAATATCCAAAACGCATATCGTGGCATTTCCTTCTCAGGCAATATGGCTGTGATTCACACCCGTCCAGGATTTGCTACCGGCATAGCCAGCAACATTGACTCTGCAGCACTGAAAGATGTTCTTGGCACAATAGCCGGTGATGACACCATTTTTCTCGTGATAAGAGAGGGTGTAAGCCACCTGGAGATAACAGACCAACTGGCAGCGGTGATACCGAATGTTTAATGGTTAATGGTTAACGGTTAAAGGTTAACGGTTAACGTTTAAAGACCTAAAACGATAACGATAACGAAAACAATAGAGAATAAAGATTATAAAATATTGAATGGAGAATAAAGCAGAACATAACATTCGCATCTTGGTTGCTGACGCATCGCACGAGAAGTATGTGGACGAGATTCTCGACACAATCCGCGAGGCAGCAAAGAAGCGTGGCACAGGCATCGCAGAACGTACCCATGAGTATGTAGCCACAAAGATGAAAGAAGGAAAAGCCGTCATCGCACTTGACGAAAACGACAGATTCGTCGGCTTCTCATACATCGAGACATGGGGCAACAAGCAGTATGTCACCACATCGGGACTCATTGTACATCCCGACTATCAGGGACTTGGCGTAGCAAAGCACATCAAGGATTACACCTTCACACTGGCACGAGTCCGATGGCCTGAGGCAAAGATTTTCTCCCTGACATCAGGCGATGCCGTGATGAAGATGAACACTGCCCTGGGATATGTGCCGGTAAGCTTCAGCCAGCTGACCGACGACGAGGCATTCTGGCGTGGATGCCGGGGATGCGTGAACCACGACATACTGGTGGCAAAGAACAGGAAATTCTGTATCTGCACAGGAATGCTCTACGACCCTAAGCAGCACAAGGGTGAGCCAACGCCAGCAAGCGTCTTTCAGGATGTTATGAAGACATTGGCGAAGAGGGGAATTGAGTTTTGACCCCCTCTCTGTCAGCAAAGCTGACGTCTCCCCCCAAGAGTGGGAGAGATATATACTAAAAGGAACAATCAAATAATATACATAACAATTTAAAAACAAATCCTCACTAAGACAAGCCTCAATCCCTCCCACTTGGGGAGGGAAGCCCCATAGGGGTAAGGAGGGGGTCGGTGTGGTGCAAACTTATGAAAAAGGTAGTTGTAGCTTTCAGTGGAGGTCTTGATACCTCTTACACTGTAATGAAACTGGCACAAGACGGATATGAGGTATATGCTGCATGTGCTAACACTGGCGGTTTTTCAGCTGAGCAGCTGAAGACAAACGAAGAGAACGCCTATAAGCTGGGCGCAAAGGAGTATGTCACTCTCGATGTGACACAGGAGTATTACGAGAAGTCGCTGAAATACATGGTATTCGGCAACGTACTGCGTAACAACTGCTATCCTATTTCTGTCAGCTCAGAGCGTATCTTCCAGGCTATTGCCATAGCCCGCTATGCAAACGAGATTGGTGCCGACGCCATAGCACACGGTTCTACTGGCGCTGGTAACGACCAGATACGTTTCGATATGACATTCCTCGTAATGGCACCAGGCGTAGAGATTATCACCCTTACTCGTGACGGAAACCTCTCACGTCAGGAAGAAATTGACTACCTCAACGCTCACGGCTTCTATGCTGACTTCACCAAGCTGAAGTATTCATACAACGTGGGCATCTGGGGCACATCAATCTGCGGAGGCGAGATTCTTGACTCAAAGCAGGGACTGCCTGAGAGCGCATACCTGAAGCACCCAACCAAGGAAGGCCCTGAGACCCTGAAGCTGGGCTTCGAGAAGGGTGAGCTGTGTAGCGTTAACGGCGTAAAATATGACGATAAGATAAAGGCCATTCAGGCTGTAGAAGAAATCGGTGCTGCCTATGGCATAGGTCGTGACTGCTTGAGCAAATGGCAGCAGTACTGGAAAGACCAGGTAAGCAACTGGTACGGAATGTTCCTGCACGAGAGCCAATATCTGGAGCCTGTAATGCCAGACATCGAGGCAATGCTGACATCTTCACAGCGCAACGTTACTGGTGAGGTGACACTCGAACTGCGTCCGCTCTGCTTCCAGACCGTTGGTGTTGACTCTCCTAACGACCTCGTAAAGAACAAGTTGGGCGAATATGGTGAGACAGCAAAGGCTTGGTCTTCAGAAGACGCAAAGGGATTCATAAAGGTTTCATCAACAGCATTACGTGCTTACTATCTGGCACATCCGGGAGAAAGAAAATAAGAGACACGACCCCACCCCAGCCCTCCCAAGGGGAGGGAGACATCTAAATGAGTTTCGAATATAAATATAACTATGCTTCGCCAGATAGGTATAAGCTTCTAAAGGAGTTTGCAAAAAAAAATAAGCAGCTTTCAACAGAGGCAGAAAATTTGATTTGGCAATACCTACGGAAGAATGGATTAGGAGTTAAGTTTAACAGACAATACGTCATATATGACTACATAGTTGATTTTGTTTGTCTGGAAAAGAAACTTATTATTGAGATTGACGGAGGCTATCATTCTGAGTATGAACAAATAGAAAAGGATGAGCATCGTACT
>CADCAX010000177.1 GCA_902799455.1 uncultured Prevotellaceae bacterium | reverse complement strand
GCCCTGATTGAGGATTCCAAAGGATGGGTGGAGCTGAAGTCTGAAAAGACGCGGCTTGATGTGACGCATAAGTTAGTGACTATAGTAGGGATGCTATTCTTTATTATAGTATTGCTGATGATTGTGATGCTCATTCTTGCGTGTCTTTCTTTCGCAGCAGCCTATTCTCTTGAGAGTGTCGTAGGGTCAAGGTCAGCTGCCTTCATGTGTGTCAGCCTGTGCTATGTAGTATTGCTCGCATTGGCATATTTCACACGTGAGAAGTGGCTGTTCACACCTTTGGCACGCCTGTTCTCCGAACTGGCCCCCGATGAGCTCAAGAAGAAGTGTGACACTATGCAGGCCGATATAACTGCAAAAGAGGCGTCACTCCGGAAGAATTGGGATTCCCTGGTTAACGAAGAAGAACCCGTTGTCCTCTCACCCACAAAGCGGGTGATGAACTGGATATCCGACTCTTCAAACGTTATAGACGGGGCACTTCTTGGCTGGAAGCTATATAGAATATTCGGAAAAAAGAAAAAGTTCTTTTAAGAAAAAAAAGTCAGTATCTCGGCCTTATCGCTGGCATGTAGTTGTCAGAGGAAAGTCCGGGCAGCGCAGGGCGCTCCACTTGCGAAAATACAAGCTATTGGCGACAGTAGGTGTTAACAGAAGAAAATAACCGCCAGCGCATAATTCTTGCTGAGTGCAAACGAAGCCGGATAATGTGCGCAGGTAAGGGTGAGAAGGTGGTGTAAGAGACCACCAGGTAGTTGGTGACAACTATGCTGTGTTTTCTGGAGGCTGCAAGTTCATGTATACCATCGTCATGATAGGGCTGCTCGCCCGAATTCTTCGGAATACGATGGAGGGTAGAACGCTTAGATAAATGATAGGGCGCTGGCTCAGCCAGAACAGAACCCGGCTTATAGAGATACTGATTTCTTTTTTCTGAATTCTTTTTATTTCCCAACTCCCAACTCTCAACTATCAACTATCAACTTTAAAAAAACCATATACACCTTCATTCGTGCTTTTATTGTCGACATCGACCAGAAGCGCGTCATCGGTACGGCAAGTAACCTCACATACTCCTCGCTGCTTGCCTTCGTACCCATTCTTGCAGTATTCTTTGCTGTTGCGAGGGGGTTCGGATATTCCGTGTATATCGAAGACTGGTTTCGTGACCTCCTGTCGTCGCAGCCCGATGCGGCAGAGACCATAATAGGATTCGTCAACTCCTATCTCGTACATACAAAGAAAGGAATATTCCTCGGCATCGGCCTTCTGTTTATGTTGTGGACAACGCTGATGCTGATATCAAATATTGAGAGTGCCTTTAACGATATATGGAACGTGAAGCATCCCCGTAGCATCTTCCGTACCATTACCGATTATGTCTCGCTCTTCTTCCTACTGCCCATATTCCTTGTCATCAGTTCCGGTTTGTCAATATGGGTCGCAGCATTACAGGACCAGCTCAGCGATGTCATCGTCCTGGGACCTATTATGACAATCGTCATAGAGCTGTCACCCTATCTGCTCTTGTCAGCCGGCTTTGTGTGCCTCTATGTCTTTATGCCCAATACCAAGGTGAAGTTCAGCTCCGCCTTGTGGCCCGGCATCGTGGCAGGCGTCTGTCTGCAGATTTTCCAGATGGTATATATCAACTCCCAGATATGGATATCCAACTACAACGCCATCTATGGCTCATTTGCCATGATACCCTTCTTCCTGTTGTGGTTGCAGACATCATGGATAATATGTCTCATGGGGGCAGAGCTGACTTATTGCAAGCAGAACTCCGAAGACTTTTTCTCCACCGACCCCAGCGAGACCTCCGGCTATTCCTTCAATACCCGTCTTGAGCTGTCGTGGACCATCATGGAACATGTTGCAGAGCGTTTCCGTAATGGCGACAATGCCTATACCGCAGAAGAGATAAAGGAGATACTTAATGCCGATGCCGCCTCAAAAGGCAGCAGTAAGAAGATATCGATGCGATTTGTCGATAATCTGTTGTCCGACCTTCAGGATATCCATTTCCTTGCTGAACTCGTTCATGACGAGAAAGGCGACACCGCCCGCTATCTGCCCACCGAAGCCTTGAAAAACCTCACAAAAGAAGAACTCTACACCCGCCTCGCTAACCTCGGAACAAAGATATAAGCAGTTAGCGGTTAGTGACACCTTAAACTTTTAAATTATTAAACTTTTTTCGTTTTTCGTTTTCGTTAGATTATTTGTACCTTTGACTTTGTCCAAGCTATTTGCGCTCGAAAATACAAACAAAAAAAATCTCATTTTTGTTTGGTATTTTGCTCACTTAATTGTACCTTTGCAGCAGATTTTATAGTTATCAACATAAATAACACGTATTATGAAGAATTTTTTTAAACTAATGTCTGTTGCCCTGGTTGTAGCTATGGG
>CADCAX010000176.1 GCA_902799455.1 uncultured Prevotellaceae bacterium | reverse complement strand
CCTACGACAGTAAGACCCATTACGGCGCCACTACGGAAGGCTATCTTCAAGCCGCCGTCAAGACTCTTGCGGGCTGCATTCGCAGTACGAGCGCTGGCGTAAGTAGCTGTCTTCATGCCAAAGAAACCTGCCAGGCCAGAGAAGAAACCACCAGTAAGGAAGGCAAATGGCACCCAAGGATTCTGCACCTCAAGTACATAAGCCATAAATGAGAAGATTACAGCAAGCACTACGAAGACAATCGTAACTACTTTGTACTGCTGTTTCAGATAAGCCATAGCGCCACTGCGCACATGACCTGCAATTTCACGCATACGAGGCGAGCCTTCATCTGCCGACATCATCTGGCGGAAGAAGTACCACGCCATACTTAGTGCCACAAGCGATGCTATAGGCACCAACCAAAAAGCTAATGGAGTGTTCATGTTTTATTTAATTGATAATTGAAAATTGATAATTGATAATTATTCATTCAGTGCTTAACAGAATATTGGTTCTATTTTTCCTAAACCTACTCTACATACACAGTCTTCGTTGATTCATTGTCGTCAACTGTTTTTGCCGTAAGGGTTGTTGAGCCTATACCTACAGCGGTGAGAGTCTTACCGTCCTCAGAGACTTCTATCACACCTGGGGTACCAATGTTGAAGGTCAGTTTCCTGTTCGTAGGAGCAGGAGTCTCCCACTTGCAGTATTGTTTCAATTCAATCTGCTGATTCTTGGCAAGAGTAATCTGAGGAGTTGTAAAGTTCATCACACCCGTAATAGCCTGTGATGTCCACAGATTAGCCTCTTCATCACTCATAGGACCATAGATATAGATATTGTCACCTGGCTGAATTGACTTTCCCTGGAACTTTCTCCAGTAAGCCACCTGCCCACCGCCACCCAAGGCAGCATTAGCCGTAATGCCAGGATAGGTACGGGCATTGACACACATCACGATGGTGATGTCACCATTCTCGTCAGGGGCCATATTGCCGTAATATACAGCATCAATAATCTTCGGATCATCTGGCCTTTTCTTATAAACCATATTGTTTGAACCATTAAGAGCGTTTCCACTGTTGTTATCCCTAAAGGTCTGTGAGTCCGGCATATACCTGACAATCTGACCCAGAGTCAGCGTCTTGGACTTATTGTAATTGGCATTAGTTCCTCCTGCATTATCCACACCACCAGGCATAGTGCCCTCTAAATGGTTTCTGATTTGTACAGCATCAATGTATGCTCCCTTGATATGTATCTTGGCCATAGGTCTTGTAAAGTTGAGGAAAATGTCAATGACACCATTTTCATCTACTGTGTATTTTCCTTCTTTAGTGAACAGGAGGTCCCTTACCTTACCGCCTGCATAAGAGGTCAAGTCCGTCGAGGCTGTATTATTCATATGAAACTTTGATGGCTTTAGGTGTGTCAAGTCAAGATAATCACCACTCATAGCAAACGTCACTTTGCCGCCAGCGGGGTTGAAGTCTTGCATGCCAGCATTCGTGTACCACTCCTCAAAGGTCCATGCAGCGCCGTCATAGATTGCCTTGATGCCTTTGTCGTTAACATCTGTTTCAGGGGCACCATCAAGCAAGAAGAATATCATATCACCTTTTGCCCAGGCGGTCTTGTCGTCGGAAGGCTCGTCATAACGTGTACCTCCATCTATGGTTGCATGAAGGCGTATTTTCTGACCATCAGCAGGAATAGTCTCTGCTACGCCAGACTCTTCGAGCGAAGAGCATGCCGTAAACGCTGAAGTCAACGCGAATAGCAATATATATATGTACTTTTTCATCTTCATAGACTATTTATGTTGTTTACCATTGTTGTCTTTCTGGATAAGCTGGATATGGCACCCCAGAGAGATTGTCCACATTCACGATACACTCGGCCTTGATGCCCTGATCAACAGAAGTAACTGTTATCGTTACTTTTCCACCTCCCAGAAGTGGGTCATTGTCAGGATTAGATGTTATCTTACCATCCTCGACCTTGACAATTGAGGGATCGCTTGAGGTCCATGTTACGTCTTTGCAACTGGCATTCTCAGGAGAAATGGTTACAGTAATAACATCTGTACTATTCCTCGACATGTTGATTTCATACTTGTCGAGAGCCACTCCTGTTACCTCAACATAACCTGGCTCAGGTGGAAACTCGGAGCCAGAGTCAGAGTCAGAATCATCGGAGCAACATGCCGTGAAACATATTGCAGTCACAAGTCCTAACATCAGAAATAGAATTTTACTTTTTGTGTCCATGTTAATTGGGTGTTATTCAAATCTAAACGTCATTCTGTGATAAGGCGTCGGGCCGTATTTCTTTATTGCCTCCCGATGTTTCTCTGTCGGATAGCCCTTATTCTGCAGCCAGTCATACAGCGGATATTCCTCCTCACGATATGTCTTTGCCAATATGCTGGCAGCCGCTATCGACAGGTATTTCCCATCGCCTTTCACAATGGTGGCATACGGCATTGCCATTATGCCTCCGTCAGGATAGTAAGGGTCGAACTTATTTCCGTCTATTATCAGAAACTCTGGTCGCACTTTCAGTTGATCTAAGGCCCTGTGCATAGCACGATATGAGGCATGCAGGATGTTTATCTCATCTATCTCCTGTGCCGTACACACCCCCACTGCCCATGCTATGGCATCACGTTCTATTTCCGTACGCAATTGATAGCGGGTCTTCTCGCTCAGTTGCTTCGAATCGTTAAGAATATCGTTGTGATAATCAGGTGGCAATATCACGGCAGCAGCATACACACTACCAGCCAGGCATCCCCGCCCAGCCTCATCGCAACCAGCCTCTATGACTCCTTTCTTATAACAGGGTAACAGCATCGTTATGCATGTTTAAGCGTATACGAGGCACAAAGGTACGATTTAGTGAGCAAAAAAACAAGAGATAACTGATTTTTTTTCATTTTCTCACAAAAAAATACCGCCCATAGAGAATCCACGGGCGGTATATCTGTCAGATATTTTTTATCTTCACATCACTTAAACGGAAGATAACAGTTCTGTGTTGTAATACCAGCGGCATTATTATTGAGTTTTTTACTCAACCATGTATCACCGAAGGCACCACCAAAATTGCCAGCCATATTCTTATGACGAGCTATACGCAACAGGTCAGAGAATCTGGTTCCCTCAAATGCGAACTCCATAGCATACTCATCACAAAGGAGGTCTTCTACTGCATTTATGTATTCCTCCTCAGAATATGTTGCACCAGCAGCCAAACCGAAGTCTGTACGTATCTTATCTATACGTTCCTCTACTACATCCTTGTAGTTGTATGCCGACATCCATGTAGCACCATCATCAACAGCACCAGCGCCATGGAAATGGATACCTACCATATGCTTAGATGCTGAATTCAAGAAATATGTAGAGTCAGGTTCAGTCAACATACTAACATTACTATTGTGGAGGAATTGGTATGATTTTTCTGAAATGAAATAGTACTTTTCTGGGAAAGGAGAAACCCCTGCTTCGTATTTCCTTGCCAGATACTTACCTATATCATTAGAACCGAAACCAGTCTTCAGAATATAGAAAGCGAGGTCTGGATATCCAGCTCTGTTCAACGCCTCTGCCAGACGCAGGAATACTGTTGACAGACGGTAAAGATATACGTAACCAGTACTTGGCTTCTGAACATATACATAAGAAGAGTTTGCTGCTGTGCGTCCGGCAGAAATCATATTTGCACGTCCATCACCGATATTCTTCTTATCTCCTACATACACCTTTGTGCCGGGATCACCAGGAGTAGCATTGTATACTTGCTGATCCTTTGTTATATAGTAATATGGTGCATTCTCAGACATCTCCTTGTATGTCGCAGAAGGGCCTATTTGTATTTCTGTTGTCTGTGGGCAGCCCCATATTCTATAATTTGAGATTCTGTTGCCAGTCGTACCATAATAATCATAGCCGAAGAGCTCAGGCAACTCATTTATACGCCCACGCATGAAATTCACAGCAGATGGAATATATGATATCACCTCCCATGGATCCGGTAAATAAGTACTTGGATCCATGAAGATTACATCCCATTTGGCCTGACCATTTGTCAATGTAATATCCGTATTTGTATTCGGAATTGGCCACTCATATGTATATCCGTCCTGTGGTTGGCGAGTATTTGAATGGTTAACATCAAGGTTCAAAAGACTCCCTTTACCCAAATACCTCAAGTACTGATAATAGCAAGTCGCAGCTTCCATGTATCTTCCCATTTCCAGATACAAGTCTCCCAAGATAATATTCAGAGGAATAAAACAATGTTTCGGATTTATAAACTTATTAATGCTCGTATTCCAGTTCATTCTACCAATAGAGAAATATTGGTTGGATTGTCTATAACTAGGAACCTGAATCTGATCTTCACTGCAACGGTTCTTTAATGCCTGAAGATAATCAGCCTGACTTGCCAGGATAGCCATCTTATCAGTATTAGCTGTTTGCGCATTAATCTGAGATACTGTTGATACCGGTTCTGTTACATATGGTACATCACCATACTGAGTCGTCAACTGCAGGTATGCCCATGCCCTATATGATGCAATGGCAACATACTCGTTAATAACCACATTGTCAGAGCCTGTATAA
>CADCAX010000175.1 GCA_902799455.1 uncultured Prevotellaceae bacterium | reverse complement strand
TTACGGGTAAGCATGACATCATAAAGCCTCATATCGCTGATGATGCCACGAAAGTCCTGATTATCATTTGCCACATTGGTATCCCACCATTGTGTACGGCCGATGTAGTTGCGAGTATCTTTTGCCACCTCATAGAGCATATAGGCCTCATTGACGTTTGTTGTGCCAGAAACATTTTCCTCTCCATCTATGTATATGCGAGTGGTATGAGTGGCAGCATCAAAGGTGACAGCCAGTTTCGCCTCTGTATTGACAGACAGCTGCTGTGTGGCATTTACCATAGTGGTAGCACCACCGTTATACTTTATGCCGGCAGACAAGGGATTGGCTCTAAGGAAGACGCTGTTGCCGGAGCCAGAACCAAAGTCGTAGATGCGAGGCATAGCAGACAGCGAACTTGCCTTTACCGTTACGAGGAATGTGAAGGAACGCAGCCCGTCAAGAAGTCCAGATGGGGCAAGGCCGAACTTGTTTGTATTGAAACCTGTTGCTGTATTTGATGTAAGGTCGAGGACTTCTGTCTGCTCATAACGAAGATTTTTCGTTATATCACGGGCCTGAACCTGAATATCAAACTGACGGCTCTTGGAGCCAACTGTAGCAGTAAGGACGACTGAGGTATTCTTGGTTTGTGGAGACAGCACGCCAGCAGAAGAGAGTACATCTTCGTCGGAAGAACTCCAGGTTACAGCTTGCCCTAAAGAGTTTTGAGGGAGAACTATATCCGTGCATACTTCTTCTGGCAAAGAAAGAGCCGCAAGGGCTGTCTCTTCCAGTTCCTCAGCAATATTTTCCTGTGCTTTTGCAACAATCTGCTGCACCTCCAAAGGAGTTGCCGAAGCACCATATGCCTGAACAGAGATGCACTTATGATTGAAATCGCTGCCACTCAAGAGGATATTATCAACATTGAGGTTCTGGACGTCAATCACCTGATCTACCAAACCGTTACGATATACAGTAAGAGTGTTGCCGTCGTATGTCATTGTAAGAACCCACGTAGTGACTTTCGTAGGATGGTCGTCACCACTGGTACCGGTACTTTTTGTTGCCCAGTCGTCACTGGTAAGAAGGCGGTTCTGACTCTTGTAGGTAGTACCATTGACAGTAAGTTCAGGATATTGGGTGTTGCCATTGAGTGAATAGACGAAATTGCCGTCATCAGAGCGTAAGATATCACCTTCGTACTTGGAAGAATTCATAGCAAGGGCCATATTAAGGGTCTGATTAGCCTTCAGACAAGTGCAGTTGACAACTGATGACGAGATGTCTGACACTTTTTCCGGCCAGGCATAGTTGCTGTGGATAGCAGTAGGATAGCCCTGAGGATATCCTTGACGTACTATCCAATAGTAGTAATCGCCCTGCATCCAGACGAGGCGCAGCGGGCAGTTCTTTGAACCTGGAATAATATAAGGACGAGCATTGTTCTTAGGAGAATTAGTAGTAATCTGTGTAGAACCAGCCACCTCGCCAGCATCATTGATGGTATATTTCCATATCTCATAGACACCATCCTTATTATATACGCCATTCTTTGTCGGTATGCTGAGATATAGGTCGTTGATATTCTCAGGATCTATCGCCATACCACCGCTGTAGCACTTCTCGGTAGAATTCCAGTTCTGGTGGAATGCATGACCGCCATACTGCACCCATGTATTCTTCCATGAAGAGCCGTTCCAACGGGCATACCAATATACGTGAGTTGTCTTTGCATCGTCTATATGTGGATAAGCCACGACAGGATGCTCTTCCTTGTCAAGAGCTATCTGCCATACCCAGTTGCGGATGTTGGCAGACTTATCTACGATGGTAGCGGGATAACTGCTGGCGTATGAGTCTGTCTTGCTGACATTAAAGACACCATTATTGATAATACTCAGTTGTTTGCCATTCAGGTCACGCAGGATAGGACCGTTACCTTTATTTATATCTATAACATTGAAATACAGCCAGTCAGGCATTTCATTGTCTGGGTGTCCCGTTGTATATGACACATATATCTTATCACGTCCATTGCTCTGATACTTTGCATAAGGGCGTGCACCTGTTGACTGAACAATCTGCTTGGGTCCGAAATCAAAACTGCAGTTGTCATTGGCATCTGGCATGGTGAGGCGGGCAATGGTAGGATGCCAGTTGATGCCGCGCCAGCAGAGATAGACATGCTGTGGGTCGTCGCTAAGGATGAAGGGCGACGGATATGTGGTATTATTTGCAGTAGCAAGATATTTCTCATCACCAAGCTGGGTGATGTCACCGGGCTTCTTGGAGATGCGGTACCATATCTTCGGCTCGTCAGTATGGCGTGTATAGAATATCATCACTCGCTCATCAGGAAGCACGATGAAGGTGGGATTGTTGTGATCGTCTGGTTGGAAATAAGAACGTATAAGCACTTCTGTCTTACGCTGCTTTAACCAATCGTACTGTGTAGCCTTTACATTGCCATGAACATCTATATAACCTATGTAGGTGGCATTGATAGTTCCCGAGGGATTTTCGTAGTGTAC
>CADCAX010000174.1 GCA_902799455.1 uncultured Prevotellaceae bacterium | reverse complement strand
GGAGGACTCTATGGCGCATGGCAATCTGAACATACAGGTTGATCTGGCTACGGAATATATCGTGGGCAATAAGGTAGAACAAAACCACGCCAAGGCTTACTCGCTAATACGTGATGCTGCCGAAAAGGACAACCGCTACGGTCAGTTAATGCTTGGTTTCTGCTACGAAGATGGCATTGGTGTAGAAAAGAATCTAAGCGAGTCGTTCAACTGGTTTACGCGTTCTGCAGAGCAGGGAAACGTTGTGGCACAATTCAAGATGAGTCAATTCTATGAGCAAGGTATTGAGGTAGAACGCGACCTGAAAAAAGCCTTTGAGTGGGTATCTAAATCAGCACAACAGTATCCTGTTGCTAAGTTGTCGCTGGCCAAATACTATTTTAACGGATGGGGCACTGATCCCGATAGAACTAAGGCAAAACAGCTATTGGATAGTTTGAAAACCGATGACGAACTGGGTGAAGCAGTCTCTCAATATTGTGACATCATAGAGCGAGGCGACACCATGACGGCCTATGAATTTCAGTTCCGTTGGATCCCAAGCATGCTCTTTGAGTGGGAAAAAGGCAATGTGGATGATACGCAACTTACCGATATTACCGCATGGAAATTAAATTTAGGCAGTATGTTTATCAGTCAATATGAGTGGGATTGGTCTGCAATTTCTGCGCAGGTGTATTCGCAACCTAACAATATTGATATTATCGTTTATAGAATGCCAGAACCCGAGAATCTTCCACTTTGTAGATATGTGGCTGCGGCATTGAATCGCAACCTGCACACGGTACGCTACTTCACACTCGAGCTTACTAATGGCATAGGAGATAAGGTTAGCGAAAAGAAACAGTGGATGTTCTGCGGTGTGGGTAGCGAATTTGCTCATCTCAATTATGGTTTTTTCAAAGGCGATGCTAACGAACAGGGATTTGTGGAGTGTATAAATAAGAAGTTATCGAAAGCAGGAAATGCAAATACTGAACCAGAAGTGATTCAGGCCATCAACGATAGTATCTGCGCCGAAGGTGCTGTGCTCTACACTGCCGAACGACTCAACTGGGTATCTACTGATTCTGTGTTGGCACGCTATCGTCATGAAGACTTGGGCGGAAACCTTATCTGGCAACCTACTGCCAGCACCTGGAGCGCCATCTTCTACGACAAAGAAAAGAAAAACTGCATATTTGAGTTGAAATTGAACACTAAGGGTGGTGCACACAGCCTATCATACGACATACGCCCACTAACTGAGGAGGAGCAGGTGCAGATAAAACTGAAACAAACCATGCTAGATAACGCCTTTGAAAAGTATGGCGACCAGATCAAGTACAACGATAAAATCGGTAACCCTAATTTTGACTTTGTGCGTATCAATGATTACTTAATTCGACTCTATGTACTTCAAGGCACAATACAGCCCAATACCATTCCATTTGGTAATGACTGTTCCATCGATTTTGATAATAGTGGCAATCCATTGTGCTTCCGAAAGTATCATCAATCGCTGATAGCTGTCAATACTGTTAATGACGAAGGTAAAAAAGTTATATCAGTTGTGCATAGTCATCTAGCAGATAATCCTTATATCACACCTACGGATGTATGCAATTTCCTCCTATACAGAGGTGAACTGGAAGAAAGTTACATTCTAAGTACAGCTTTAGGTGGTTACATTATTCATCATGCAGCAAATAACACTACCGAGTTTAAACCCACAGAAACAATAGGTAAACCATAATTGTATGACAACGGATATAATTAAAGTTGTTGCAACGCTGGCAATTTCTATAGTGTTTGATAGTTGCCATAATGTGCGTGAAACTGTAGAAGAAGCGGCTGTTCATGCCGATGTGAGTTATGATGTAAAAGAATCAGAAAAGGAAATTATCAGTGCAACCAATGACTTCTCCTTCAGATTATTTCAATATCTGACAGATAATAATAAGGAGAATAATTTAATAATATCTCCGTTAGGTGTGGTATATTCGCTTGAAATCATCGGTAACGGAGCAGACGGGGAAACAAGACAAAAGCTTCAACAGTATTTAGGGACAAACAAATATGACCAAGCCGACATAAATGCCCTGAGACGTAGAATGATGCTTTGCCATGCAAAAGTATCATTAGAGGAATTCCTTGATACAAAGACTGTTTTTATGAAGTCATCCAATTTATTCCTTTACCGTGATGAGCAGACGATAAAACAGGACTATATCCAAACAATCGGTCATGATTATTTTGCAGATTGTCTATCGTATCAGAATGAGGATGATGCCAAAAGCATTGTTGATACTTGGAATAAAGAAACTAATCATGGGGCTATCAAGGATATTCCGCTGGAATTTGATGAAAATTCTGTTGCTTATCTCATCAATACTTTGCTGTTTAACGGAGCATGGGTTCAGGAATTTTACGATGCTAAACCAGATACATTCTATGTAACAAAGGATGAGGTTCGGATTGTGGACATGATGAGTAAAATAGAAGAGGAAGGATGTTTTAGGTATATGCAGAATAATCAATATGCGATACTTCGCATGCCTTATGTCGGGAGTTTCTATATGGATGTGATATTACCAAACGAGAAT
>CADCAX010000173.1 GCA_902799455.1 uncultured Prevotellaceae bacterium | reverse complement strand
TACACCACCATCGCCATCAAAATCTGTACCTATACCTACATGGTCTATGCCCATTATTTTTATGGCATGCTCTAAATGAGCGATTCCATCGAGAATGCTAGCTTCTCCGTTTTTGCATAGGAATCCAGGATAGAAGGTAGTATGGGCAACACCTCCAATCCTTGCAATAGCTCTTAATTGGTCGTCTGTAAGATTGCGAGGATGGTCACACAAAGCTCTACAGTTAGAGTGGGAGCACACAATAGGGCTGCGACTTATTTCCAAGGCATCATAAAAAGACTTTTCGCCACCATGCGAAAGATCTACCATGATACCAAGACGATTCATTTCATGTATAACCTTCTCACCATATTCTGATACTCCACCATAAGTGTTATTACCTTTGGCAGAATCGCAGATAAGGTTATCGCCATTATGACAGAGGGTCATATACACAATGCCGCGATTAGCAAAGTGTTGCAGGTTCTCTATTTTTTCCTCAATGGCAAGGCCGTTTTCTATACCCAAAAGGATACTCTTCTTGCCAATTTTCTTATTCTGGATGATATCTTCCTCTGTCTGAGCTAGGGCAAGGCGGTCGTGTGCACTATTTACGATTTGTCCGATTTTATCGAAGATACTATCCGCATATTCCTTTGGCGAACCTTCATTATATTTCTGGGGGATATAAGCCACCATAATAGTGGCATCCTGGTGTCCCTCTGTCATTTTGGGAAGGTCAACGAGAATGTTTGAATCACGTTGCAGGAAGTTGATACCCTTTGGAAAGAACATAGGTGTATCACAATGGGTATCAAGAGTTATAATCTGCTGATGCAGTAGCTTTGCCTGTTGAAAGGTGCGAGCCTCATTTACAAGCCATTGGAAAATAGGAAGCCCATCATCTCCGAGCCATTCAGGATGCCACTGTACTCCCATTATGGGTTTATGCTCAGTGCTTTCCATTGCCTCGATAATAC
Organism: uncultured Prevotellaceae bacterium; assembly: GCA_902799455.1. Classification (GTDB taxonomy): domain Bacteria; phylum Bacteroidota; class Bacteroidia; order Bacteroidales; family Bacteroidaceae; genus Prevotella. Next base: position 1,674 of record CADCAX010000173.1, on the reverse strand, counting down.
CATCAGGAGAGGTGGCTATAGTTCTAAAACGCTTTCCAGGATTATCCACTGCCTGATGGTGAAAGGAATTGACCCTTATCGTCGGGGTGGGGTATAGGGATTGGAGAATGCTTGCCTGTATTTCTTCAGAACGTATTGTCACCTCATGGGTTGTGACAGGTCTATCTTCTTCTTGTGAATGGTTATGTGTTGTCCTGTTGCTTATATCCTGTGCTATATGTCCATCAAGAGAAATAGCAATGGCTTGTATGCCCCTGCATATTCCCAACATTGGAATATTGCGGTTGTAGGCGTGTTTTACGGTAAGAAGTTCTGCATGGTCTCTGACAGTATTTATAGTACCAAGTTTAGGGTGTGGAGCCTCATTAAACCATTTCGGATCGAAGTCACCTCCTCCTGTAAAGATGATACCATCTAAACGCTCCAAAGTATCGATGATGACCTGTTCGTCATCAATAGGTGGTATAATGACAGGAACACCGCCAGCTCTAACTATCTGTTTATGGTAGGCATCGCGAAGGGTTACGTCGATGTCACTATGGTTACCTGTTAAACCTATTAATGGATTCATTACTCCTCAGTATGAATTGGAACATCGCGCTTGATGGATTGGTCAAGTGAGATGAGAGTCTCTGTTGATACAACCCCATCAATGGATTGCAATGTGTCATTAAGAAGTTTCATCAATTGTTCGTTGTCGCGCACGTATGCCTTTACCATCATGGTGTATGGACCTGTGGTAAAGTGACACTCTACAATCTCAGGAATGTTTTGGAGTTTCTTTACTACATTCTTGTACATGGAGCCGCGTTCCAGGCTGATGCCAACATATGTGCATGTGCCATAACCGATGCTTTTGGGATTAATAGAGAATCCGCTACCAGTAATAACTCCGTCTTCTTTGAGCCTTTCAACGCGCTGATGTATTGCTGCACGTGAAACTCCGCATTGTTCTGCAACATCTTTGAAAGCAATGCGAGCGTTCTTTGATAGGATAGATAATATCTTCCTGTCCAGTTTATCTACTTTTTCCATAGTTGTAGTGCTTTATTTTCTTCCTTTTCCATTATTTCTCTTTCACCTGGTCCTTTATCGTTTATACCGCAAAGGTGCAAAATTCCATGTATTATGACTCTATGGAGTTCCTCGTTATAGTCTTTCCTGTATTTTTCGGCATTACTTTTTACAGTGTCCAATGAAATTATAATGTCGCCGTTTATCTCTTTTCCTTCGGTATAATCGAAGGTTATGATGTCGGTATAGTAATCATGATTGAGAAATTCATTGTTCACTTCTAGAATTTTCTCATCATTACAAAACAGGTATCCAATCTCGCCTACCTTATATCCATGAGCAAGGGCAACCTCTTTTATCCACGTTGTCGTTTCACGACGTCGGATTTTAGGAAAAGGAATATTATCGTTGTTATATGTAATCATGGAAGTAGGTTTGAGGTGTCTTTTCCGAAGGTTTTCAGCGTACGAACAAGGGATGATGAAAGGCTTGCGTATATAGGATTAGCAAACAGGAAAACTGTTTCGATACCATCGCTGAGCATCCTGTTATATTCCGCCTGGGTACGTTCATATTCAAAGTCCTGTACACTACGAACTCCCTTTACAATAGCTGTTGCATTATGTCGTTTTGCAAAGTCTATGGTAAGATCGTTATATG
>CADCAX010000172.1:2733-4085 GCA_902799455.1 uncultured Prevotellaceae bacterium | reverse complement strand
CTTGAAATTCTCCGTGAGTATCTGACTACAGATATGTCAAAAGGTGCCATATGTAGAAAATATGGGCTGAATCGTAACTGGGTTTACACAAATTTGATTAAATTTGCAGTCGCAGACAAGAAAGATGGCATAGCGATGAAGAAATTACCAGGTAACGTAAGTGTTGAGAAGACGTATCGTGATGACGACCGCGATGCTCTCCTAAAGCGCATCCGTGAGCTGGAGATAGAGCTTCGTAGGACAGAAATGGCTCGTGATGCCTATGACGAGATGATCAGGCTTGCCGAGCGGTATTACAACATCCCGATAAGAAAAAAATCCGGTGCCAAGTAGTTGAGAGCTTGTCGCAGAAGGACCGTCCTGGTGGCCACTATACCAAGACGGCTCTCTGTGAACTACTTGGCATAAGCCGCAACGGCTATTACAAGCATGAAGAGAGCGAGACAGAGTTTGGGATTCTTGTAACGAGCATTGTGATGTACTGTCGTTGGGTTCGCTCAGATGACCGTTTGCCAAAGGCAGGCTGTAGAGAGCTTCTTGTACTGTGCCGTGGGTATTTTGGCGACAAGTTCAGGATAGGCCGTGACCGTTTCTACGACGTTCTGCGCGCCAATGGCCTGATGCTGCGCCAGAAACAGTATCGTCCCCGCACAACAGACTCGCGTCATCACTTCCATATCTACGAGGACCTGTTGAACACGACACCAAAATTTGTGGCAAAGGCCTGCGGGCAGATGACTGTGGCTGATATCACCTACGTACGTTACCGTGACGGGTTCCTCTACCTGTCGCTGCTGACGGACTGCTACAGCCGCTACATCATCGGATGGTGCCTGAGTATGACGCTGGAGACAGAAGGGCCGCTGGAGGCTCTCCAGATGGGGCTGGCATTCTATCGGAGCCACCGCATCGGCATCAAGGAACTCATCCACCATTCCGACAGAGGCATCCAGTATGCTTCGTTCAAGTATACGGACTTGTTGAAGGCAAATAAGATACGTATCAGCATGACACAGTGTGGAGACCCACTGCACAACGCGATGGCCGAGAGGGTGAACAATACGGTGAAGAACGAATGGCCATATGCCTATGAGGATCTTGGATACGAGGATTCCGTCAAGGCCGTTGGCAACGCTATCACGATGTATAACACGGCAAGACCACATAGCGCACTTGATATGAGAACGCCCCTACAGGTGGTTACGGGCATCATGTCAAATCCACTCTTATCGCCCACCGAGGCTGACCTTACACAGATATCTCTTGGGGGTTCTTCGACCCCCGCCGACGGCATCCCCCCGAGTGTTTTTCATCGTTAAATTCTGTTCATCATGACGTATTCTCGATTTATT
>CADCAX010000172.1:0-2669 GCA_902799455.1 uncultured Prevotellaceae bacterium | reverse complement strand
ATAAGCAGAACATAGACAAATAATGTAAATAAAATGGTTTGTAAACCAGTATTGAAATTAAGAGTATAAACTGTCAACCTAAATCAGTACACCTCAAAATGTTATCAAATTGACTATTGAGCGTCAGGGCAGACGCTCAATATTATTAACATGGCTTTTTGATTCCCAAGACCTTGTCTCTTGTGTTCTCGTCCCAACTGCAATATTTCCTCTTGCTTGCAATGCCAACTTTCTTGTCCCATGCTTTGAGCATCATCAGTGCCATTTTTCCTAATGCAGAGAAATTTATCGCGGCATTGTCCGTCTTTCTTGTATAGTCTTCCCTAAAGGCCACGTCCATCCTCCAGTGCAATTGGTTCTCAATGGACCAGTGCGCCCTTACAGATTTAAGAATCAGCTCTGGATCCTCAGGCAGAGAGGTGATGTAATACCTGGTTTCTTCGGAAATGGGACCGTCGCCAATCTGCCTTTTTGTTGTTACCCTAGCCAATGTTCGTACCCCAGCCCATCCTTTGAGAAAGAACTTTGCCAGCTTTTCAAAATCTGTGCATACGCACTCGCGCCACTCATGCCTGCCATGCCCGTCATTACTATGTTCGCACCATTGACAATAGCCCTCTATCTCCTTCTTACTCTCGTTTACGTTGAATGCAACCAAGTCCCTAAGGTGCTTCTGGTTCTTCTTTGCACACAGCACGTAATCGGCACCTGCTTTCACAATGCTTTCGGCTATGGATTTCTGGCAGCCGATGGCATCTATTGTTACAATGCATCCCCTCAGGTCCAATGCTTCGATGAGTTTAGGAATGGCCGTTATCTCATTTGATTTGACGCCGACCTTCTCCTGCCCGAGACAGATGCCATTGGCCTCAGACCATGCACTAACCATATACAGACGGTTCTTCACACTGTTGGACGTGTCTGAGGGATTCCTGCAGACAGCCTTGCCATCGATGGCGACCACACCTGATATCCGGTCACAGATGTCGTTTGCCCAATCACGGAACGCCTTTTCAAACCATGACGGGTCAAGTACGGAGAAGAAACGGTTAAGCGTGTCATGCGAAGGAACGCCACGAAGATTCGGAAGCCGGTCCTTAAAATACTTGAAGTTGTATTCGCAGAACTCCTCAATGTCATTCCATGTGTCAGAGCCGCAGAGGACGGCGACTAAAGTGATAAACACTAGTTCAGAGGCATCATAAAGCCTGTTCTTCTCATCCCGACAGTCGGGAATACACTTGCTAAAAGTCAGTATATCCATTGTGCATTACAATATTAATTACATTGTGCAAAGATAGTAAAAATAATAGATATACACAAATTATTATAGTTAATATAATATAATGTATACCAAATGTTTACATTGTAATTGCTAGCTTAAAATAGTGTCTATAATATTTACAATATGAGACTTGTAATAACTATTGAGCGTCTGCCCTGGCCTGATCTATCAAACAGAAGTAAATTCTTGAATGATAAATAACCCTTGATGGAGACTTACTCATTATCTATTCATCAAACATAGAATCTTTATCAAATGATCAAAGGAATGAGTTGGATAACAGATTAAGAGAGTTAAGAGCAAACAGGTTTAAAGACAGAGATTTTAACTACGCTGATAGGGCTTCACTCCGATATAAATACAGATACAGCAGGGAGGAAGAATCTGAGGCTGATATAGCGGCATTCCACTTCATGGAATTTATGGGTTACGGAGGAGAACATGTCGTCTCTATGCTTAGGAAGATAGCCAACCTGTACGGTGACCATCCTACTGGCGATTACGACGATCATCCTTCTTTTGCATTCAGGATCCAGGTACTCACGGCTATGCTTAATGGGTATGAAGGAAAATAGCGGATAAAAAGGAAACAGGAAGGCTGCTTATTCCTTCCCGTTGTATATCAGGTCAAGTCCCTGGCTCCTGTACCATGGAAACCTTGTATCTGCTGAAATCAGAGGGATGTGGTTAGTGATGGCATGTGATATGATGACATAATCCGACGGATCGTTGTGATCCTGACTCTCATTGATCCGCAGTCTAGCATAGGTCTCATAGTGCTCCTTGTGGAGGTAGTCCACCATAAAAGATATGGGTGTCTATAAGATAGCGCATATCCTAATCCAGATGGGTCACCATCCTTACAGCATCATCGAGAATGGCCTTCTCTTCCTCTGTGAGCGGCCCCCATCCCCTAAGCTTGGCATAATAGTTTGCCTGCTCAGTCCTTGTTGCAAACCGCCTTGTCTGTTCCATAATCCTTATTCCTTCCATTGTCATTATCGTATTAGAATGCTGCAAAGATAAGCATTATTCCTAAAACTTCCAAGTCTTTTCGTGAAATTCCAAACGTGTTCCGAACATTTTCCAATAAATACGTGTTTGTTTGGGAAGAATTTACTGGGCGCAAAGGCAAAAGACAGGAACCTTTGCCCCCCTTTTTGATCCCCTTTACGCCCTAGAGGAAGAAGCGCTGGAACTCACTTTCAAAATTGGGGGTGAGGGTTTGTTGGCCGATGGCGGCGCGGATTTCTTCGAGTGTCCAAAAGCGTCCACCATCAAGCTCGTCTTTTGATGGATTGATTTCTCCGTCATAGACCGTGCGATGCACATAGACCAGCTCGCGCTCACGACGGCTTTCAAAGACGTACATCCCTACCCGCTC
>CADCAX010000171.1 GCA_902799455.1 uncultured Prevotellaceae bacterium | reverse complement strand
AACTTACCTTCTCAACTCCGGGTAAATCTTGAAGAATGCCCCAAACACCACCGATGGCAAGGTTTCCAAATCCTATTTCCGAAATCTCATCACGGTGTTCCGGCTTTACCATAATGCCGTAATTCTCACGCACAGGAACTTTCACGGCTAAAACATTTGCGTGGACACATTTATCTTCATTCGGAAGATTGACGATGACCATAGGGCGACTGGCTTCATCCAGCCAGTGGTACTCCTCGTGGAAGTTCATTCGAAGAGTCTCATTGAGTTTCTTAGTCTCTTCCTTGCAAAGGATCTTGTACTGTTCGATAATATCAAAATTTTTCGACCTGTACGGGTGGATTTCACTCATGAGTCAGTTAATTATTATTAATCGAGCACTCTATGTCAACAAGCAACAGGAAGGTAAAATTTGTGCAATCACTTGATAATTAACACATTCGTACGCTTTTATACCTTTAATTTAAGCTTACAGGATGGTAACTTACATAGGGGGGTATTATAAAGGTATATTGATAGCTTATATTGCTTCAAAATGCTAATATTCAGTGTGTTAAACAATTATTTTATTCTTGTTCAGCCCCTTTATTATTGCTAATTTAGCAACAAATAATGATAGACAATATGAGCAAGCAACAAGAAAATAAGAACACATTGGGTGCCCAAATGGAATTCATTGCCCGCATTACGATGCCCGACGGCACAGTCATAGAGAAGAAGGTATCGGCAGATGGCGGTATACCTTCCGCTGAAGAAATGGACTTGGGCAGCGTAGATGGCTTTTTGAAGTCCTTTGACAAGTATGAGCGTGCTGCAATAAAGGCAAGAAATGAGATATGCAATGAGATAACCGACAGTTATCTTAAGGAGCTAGCAAAAAAAAAGAAGAAACAGAACCACTAAGCCGGACCTATCCGCTTGAAAGCGAGATAGGCAGACTGGAGGTAGAACTGCATGGTAAGGCTGTATCGACTCTGAAGCCGGCACAGCATGTAAGCAGCCTTTCCCTTGTGGAACTCCTTATCCTAACGAGTATTGGCAATAGCTACAGACGTACAGTGAATACTGCCAACATGTTCCTTCATCTTGAAGGGGACGCCTCATTAAAGATGACAACCATGAAGGATAGAACTGTATCAATCGGAACGGCTCTATTAAGGGAAAGACAACGTCAAGTAGATGAAATACTCAGAGAGTATGGAATTGACGATAGTATCGAGGATATTGCTGACATGGCATCTTTTCCGTTAGGGACTGTAAGCCCCAAGCTGGCTCCGAATCTTGCATACGAAGGGATGGAGTTGGCTATAAAAGCATATAATTCGATACGTGAGAATAGTGGAGAAAAAATCACTCAAAAGGACAAAGTATGTGATATAGAGGCTTCCCCATACGACTGTTGCTACATCTCTGTCGATGACGTTGGTGTGAAGCACCAGAAAGAACATCGTGAGGAGAATGCTGTTAAAGACAAGAAGTATGTAGAAAATACGGTTATACATATTCAAGCAGGCGAGATCTCACATTGCATCACAGCAGTTGGCATGGATATAGCCTTCAGGGAGTTACTTGCCTTTCTGCTGGTCAACGAGCTCCTGGAAAACAAGCGGCTTATATTCCTTACAGATGGCGCACGCAATATCAAGGAATACATTGAAAAGATCTTTTCTTTTAGGGAATACACTCTCATACTCGACTGGCTCCATCTGGAGAAAAAGACCAAAGAGTTCATGAGTATGGCTGTGAAAGCAAAGAGCAAGGATGAGAAGAGAGGAATCATAAGAGACACACTTCGTATGCTATGGGTGGGCAATGTGGATGAAGCGATCTCTTATCTGACAAATTTGAAGGCAAAAAATGTGAAGAATGAATACAGACTTAAAGAACTGACTGACTATCTGACAAGGAAGAAGCCATTCGTACCGTGCTACGCCGTAAGGCACATGAATGGTCTAAGGACATCAAGCAATATTGTCGAAAAATTCAATGATATTTTAGTGGCCAGAAGGCAAAAGCATAATGGCATGTCATGGTCTGTTGATGGCAGTGGCGCATTGGCTGCTATAACATCAGCAAAAATGAATAACGAATTATCAACTTGGCTAAGGGATAGCAGAATCAGCATTAAGCTTGCAGCTTAAAATTCTGTCATATCCACCCGTACAGGTCGAAAAAATCCTGAGAAGAAAGATAAATATGTAATGGATTTTCTTCAAGAATGTCAAGACCGAGGCATCGATCTTGATAATACTCCGTGGATAATGATGGAGCATATTAATACAGATTGCGATCACTATCATATGATAGTCCTTACAACAAAGTTTGATGGATCTAGACTTGATACTGGATTTATTGGCAAGAAGGCAGCAAAGGCAGCGTGGACTGCAAGCAAGAAAAATGGTCTACACTTTGCGGAGGGGTTGGAAAAGCGGGAGACGCAATCAGGTTCCTTGAGTACGATCCGCTGACAATCATGCTCGAGGGTGAGAACACGCTGATCACAATGGATAAAGACGGCGTCTGCACAGGAATTAATACAAATGGTCCCCTGGTTATTGACGGGACCGGATCACTGAAGATAAAAGCCAGTGATGTTGAGGGGGTGGAATATGCCTCCAGCATCGGAATCAAAGCGGTTGATATTGCCATCAATGGCGGAAAGATCAATGTTTCCGGGGGCGATCTGACTGGGGGAAGCGGATGGCAGGTGAGTAATGGAATATATGGTGAAAACATCACGGTCAATGGCGGTG
>CADCAX010000170.1 GCA_902799455.1 uncultured Prevotellaceae bacterium | reverse complement strand
AATTGCAACAAATTTTTGGCAAAATATAGAAAGTTCTTGCACATTCAGTAAAAAAAGAGTACCTTTGCAAGAGAAATATGAAACAAATAGCATTATTAACAGTATTGATGGTGATGGTTTGCCAGACAACGATGGCAAGACAGGCAACGAAGGGCGACGTTGTGGGAACCACCTGGAAAATGATTGTGACGGGACATATCACTATGGCAGGCGAGGACATAGTGGAGTTTACCGACTCGACATTTTCACACAGATTCTATTTGAAGAAAATGGGAACGAAGGTGGAATTCGTACGCCAGAAGTATGAGATTATTGACGGCGAGATGGTGCTCGGAAACGGAGGGAGATACGTTTTGCATATTGACGACAATGACGGACATCTGACGATGATCCAAGAAGACTGCCTTGCATTTGACTATAGGAAGATGAGCAAGGGTGAAGTCGGGGATTTAGAGGCAAGCGTGGCTGACGATATGACGAGTATCGCGAATATGTCGTTGAATATTCTGAACGGAGAAACCAGGACGCTCAATTTTATTCTTGACAATGCAGGAGGTCTCAGCTACGGAATAAGGAAACAGCCGAGACATACATTACATGATGCAGACAAGATTAGAATATGTGGTCCGCTGAACGGAGCCGACATCAGTGCAATCCGCGAACTCGTGGCAGACTCTGCCGCACTTCCCAACCTCAAGACGCTTGACTTGTCAAGGACATGGATAATCTCCGATTCAGTGACATTCCGAGGATATGTCAACAATATGTCACACGCATTCTTTGCAGGTCTGAAGGGTAGGCGCAGAATGGTTGACATACCAGAAGAGTTCGCAAAGGAGTGGGGCATCAGCAGAAAAGCAGAACTATTGCAGGATGCATACGGATATGCCATCGAGGTGATACCCGACAGTTTTTACATCAGTTTCACCGCCACTATTGCCGACTGCGTGATGAAATATATGTTTGCTGGAATGCCATACGTAGAACACCTCATACTGCCGGAGTCCATACGTGAGATTCACTATGGTGCCATGAGCCATTGCCCACAGCTGAAGGAAATAACAATTCCGAAGAGCGTAAGAATATTCGAATCCGGGGTATTCAATGGCGACAAGCGGCTCGGATTAGTAAGAGTTTCTGACAAATATGACTTGCTCAAAACCAAACAGTTCGACCTCAATGACAGGGAGCGGACAGCCTTTTTGAATGCCAATGCCGACGTAAAGTTTGAGACATATTCAGAGAAATCGCCTATAATGATAGACGACGAGTTGGCAAAATACAAGGAATACTTCGACAGCATGACAAAGCTGCGCAAAGAGAAACGAGCACTTAAACAGATAGCAGCCATGGAAAGCAATTCCGACAGCATAAAAGCGATAAAGGAACGTACACAGCAAACAACGACGAAGATGTGGGAAACCCTTTCCCATGCTATTCGTGACAATAAGGACAATATGATTGCTGCTCGTCTGCTCGGATACTTCTGTACAGACCTCCATCCTCACTCCATTGAGGCACTTCTGATAATCATGAACGACGAAAATGCTTTCTCGCAGTATGCAAGACCGGCATGGCAATATCTGAAGGACATGACATCTGTGAGCGATGTTGACTGGAACCAGTTTTCCGACACAACGCGTATGGAGAAAATACATGTGGCAAAAGCCGGTACGCTTCGTTTTCAGAAAACGGAGGAGGAATGGGTGAGAATGCACAGAATATACGTCAGCGGGGTGATTGACAGTACTGACATATCATGGTTGAGGGTGATGGCTGGAAGTGAACAGAAAAGAGACAAAAGCAAACGGTGGGGAGCACTTCAGGCGATAGATCTCTCGGCAGCACGACTCGATTATCTGCCAGACAATGCGTTTGCCCAGTGTCTATACCTGAAATATATCCGATTGCCCGAGAATATGCACACCATAGGAAAGAATGCCTTCGGACGAAGTTCCCTGCAAACAGTAGTAATGCCTGAAAGCCTGCATCGGATACGTGGAAATGCCTTTTCCGGTTGTCGCAATATAATTCGCATTGAAATTCCAGACAGCGTTATTACCATTGCTAGCAATGCCTTTACTGGATGTCGCAATCTGCAGGATGTAAAACTTTCCGAACGTCTTGACACCCTTGGCATGACGGTCTTTGAGTACTGCCCCAATCTGAAGCGTATTCACCTTCCGGCATCATTACGCTCTATAGGCCTAAACTACTTCATCAACAGTCCAGAGATAGAAGTGACCATCGATCCGGCAAATGAAAACTTCACCGTAGTGGAAGGGCAAATAGTAGGACTGACCCCACGTGCACAAGAGAATCTTAGACAATACAAGCGTAAAGACAGAAACAAGACAAACAGGAAGCCTGCGGAAACGATAAGAAAATTATAGACTGATGAAAAAGATTTTTAATTATTCACTGGTTATATTTTTTGTTACATTAGCAGTTGCATGCAATGCACAAGGGATTTCTATACATTAAATCTACGAACAAAGATAGTGAGAACCAATATTATTAACATAATGCTACTTTTGACGTGCATGATATTTGTGTCATGCATGTCAAAGCATGAGGTCAAGACGGACTTCCATCCGTATGCTGATACTTGCGAGAGTTGCTATAATAAGCTGTCTCACCCGATGGTTCCCAAGTCTCACAAGAAAAAGGGCTCAGATTCTATAATGGCCCAGATTAAGTACGTAGACTGCCATAAAGCGGCAGTGGGTAGAAACTGCTCAGACGGCACTGGAACTGGCAAAGAAAGAGGAAAACCTTACACAGATGTTTCTGTTTGAGGAACATCTGTATATCGCCAACAAGTATCGCACCTTTACTGACAGACAATTGTGTGACAGCATAAGGCTACACTATTCAAAAGAGATGGTGCAGACGGCAATGCAGAAAGAGGATGCCGACACCATAGGCATAGCCCTGACTCATTATATGGATGCCATGAAACATCTTGGCAGGGAGACTGACATAGAGCCAATATTGCAGAAAATCAGGAACCTAAAAGGTTTTGTTCATAATCCTGACAAATACGCCAAGATTCTATGCGTTATAGCCAGGAAATACTCTGCTATTGGAGATAATGACAACGCCAAGAAGTATCTGTCTAAAGCATTGTACCTAAGCATTAAGGGCAGGGCTGAAACTACTGAAGTGACAGGTAGAAGGGCTGCCCAACAATTATTGGATAAGGGGGAGATAAAGGAGGCTGTACAGACGTACTACAGTGTTTTGCTGATGAGGGATTCCGTTGTCAAGGAGAAAGACGAGGCAAGAGCGACGCAACAGGAGGCAGACGAGGTGTATATAAATTATGTGCTGCTCTGGGGTATATTATTCCTGTTAGTAATATGTGGCATAATGGCTTTTTGTGATTTCCGAAATAAGAAGAAAGAAGATGAGCATGCCTTCAAGAGTGAGATAACAACATTACAGGAGACA
>CADCAX010000169.1 GCA_902799455.1 uncultured Prevotellaceae bacterium | reverse complement strand
GGCGATGAGCAGGAGCCAGACGACATAGAATGGTCAGAACCCCTGACATACACCTATGCCCCAGGCAGTCCTACGGCAGGTCGTTATATGGCAAAGATTTCCGAGTGGCTGAGCAATGGCACCCCACGCCCCTCCAAAGGAAGAAAGACCGTCGGATGCTTCAAGTTCTTCACAAAAGAATCCCCCCTACTTCCATCAGGATTGTTGGGTCCTATAGAACTATCTATAACAAAATGAATAATATGAAATGGTTTTTGGCTATTGTGCTGGCTTGTAGCGTTTGTGGCAGTCAGGCACAGACATTAAAGGATGGCGAGATGCCTCAGATGCCGGTGTTTCCGGAGATTCTTGCACCACAACCTGTGGGGTCAGTGAAAATGGGCAGGCATGCCACAGGGACAGGCTCCTGACATATCGTTGCACCCCTGCAATGACGTCGCAGGATGACTTTCTTGCTCATTGCACCCCTGTAATGACGTCGCAGGACGACTTTCTAAGCCGTTGCACCCCTGCAATGAGGTCGCAGGATGACTTTCTAAGCCATTGCACCCCTGCAATGACGTCGCAGGATGACTTTCTAAGCCGTTGCACCCCTGTAATGCATAATTAAAGAAATTGAAATAATGAAAAGACTTACATTTCTTACTATTCTCCTTGCCCTCGCTGCTATGACGGGATGGGCACAGAAGGTTTGGACTAATCCGGGGTATCGTAACGTGCCTAAAGGATTTCAGTTTGATGTCAACGAAGTGGAGTTCCGCCCTGACGAGACGGTGCTTCACATCACAGTCAGGAACCGTCCTAACGCACGGTTCTCTTTCGGCAAGAGCACTGTGCTAAAGACGGAGGATGACAAGTCGTACCCCATCATCAGCGCAAATAAGACACGCGATGGTGAGACGGATCTTGCGCTTGACAAGCATATCCCTCTTCCGGAATCCGGCAAGACGGACGTGGCACTCCACTTTCAGCCATTGCCGCAAGACGTGAGGAAGTTTGACCTTATAGAAGGCTATGCGTATAACTACTTCAAGATATGGGACATCACCGACCCTGCCTACAAGAAGCTGGCGTCGCTCTTCAACAGCAGTTGGAGCAACACAGAGACGGGCGAATGGGTCATCAGCCTCTTCAATGATTATGCCGTATATAACAGTAAGGTCTGGCAGTATGACAAGAAGTCGGACAAGAAGGTTGTGCTATCCTCCGGCGATGAGAAGACTGCCATCACTATCGGCAAGGAGAAAGATGGCAAGCGCATATTCAAGATTGGCGGTAAGAAGCTGACGCTCGCTGCTATTACCGCCACCTCTATTGCCGACTATCCAATAGGCGACGATACGGCATTCAGCACAGAGCTGAAAGAAGGGAATGCCATCGTGAGCGGTTGGCTGAGGTATCCCAAGGAGATTCTCAAAAACAGTCTGACAGTAGAGGCATCTCATGGTGACGTAGCAGTTGATAGCTATGCTCATTTCTCTACACAGCCCGACTCCTTGGGACGCTTCGAATTGAATGTTCCGCTCGTTGGCACACAGGGGGTCTCCCTGATTATACGAACCACCGGCAAGAATGAAGTTATCGACGGCGTTAGCATTGTACTGACTCCCGGCGAGAAATATTTCATGCTGAAAGACTACAAGTCATCGCAGACACTCTTTATGGGTAATGACGCGCGACTGCAGAACGAGTTGCAGGCAGAGAGTCCGAGCGTAGATTATATGGGATACATTGATAACCCTGTTAGCGATGACTCTGTAAGGGTCGTGGCACAGAAGTGGATAAACAGCTATGAGCGGTGTCTGGCTAAGACCAAGGAATTCCTGTCTCAGCACCCCAACATGAGCAAACGCTATCGTGACTATCTAAGCGAGAAGTGTCGCATACACGCCTGCTCCGCACTACTGATGATGCATTATGACACCTATAGCCGCGTATTGCCAGCCGACATCATGCAGTGGGTAGAAGAGCACTCTGCGGTTGACACTTCACTGCCCGTCAACCTCATTAGCGGAATATCTTCGATGTTGAGATACCAGCGCGAGTGCTATATACAGTCTGACCCGCGAATACAAGTGCTGCAGGGAGAAGTTTCTGCCCTGCCTTGGCTCGCGTCGAAAGGTATGCTGCAACTCAGCAACGAGGATAATGTCGCCATCAGTCAGGTTGAGAAAATGAGAAGAGAGACCTATGCCCTGTATTCCCAGATAAAAGACCGTCGCGCGCTCAGGGATTCCATCAGCAGCATTCAGGAGAAATACACGGAGTATATCGATGCTGTCGTTAAAATTCTGGAGAGTGATGACTACCAAAAGGCGGTAAAGACACTATGCGCTGGCGGACAGCAAGGTATTTACAATGACATCATCGACTCACTTGTCACCGACCCACTGGTCAACAGCATTCATCACGCACAGATACTCAACGAGTATATTGACCACGAAAGATGTGCACTGCCAGAGGAACTGGAGCCATACATCGCACTCATTAAGGAGCCATACTTCAGGAATGTCATCATCAAGAAGAACGACTACTACAAGCAGGTGATGAAGGAAAAGGCAGAGGCGGTGAATTCTGTCATCCATCCGTCATCCGACGTGGAGGGCCTCACCGACGGCAAGGCTATCATCGACAAGATTATCGAGCCGTATCGGGGAAAGATTGTGTACCTTGATATCTGGGGTACGTGGTGTGCACATAGTATATCTATATCTGGCAAACCATTCGCCTGAGCAGTCGTGGAAGAATGTCATTGCGGAGTATAACCTCACGGAGCCCAATTGTGTTCACTATAACCTGCCTGCTGACCAGCAGCAGGCTATTGAGCAGTATGTCGGACTGACAGGCTATCCGACCTATCGTCTTTTCGACAAGCAGGGCAATATGCATCACCTCAATTGGACCGATGACGAAAACCTGCCCGAGTTCAAGAAGAAACTTGATGCGATGAAATAATGCATGGCTATGCTTTCGGGAGCCCCGAAAACCTGCCGAAGGGGAGTTTTCTGCAAAAGATTTGTATAAATGCAAAAAAAGCAGGCCTGCAGTCGTAATAGCTGCGGGCCTGTATTCTATCAAAGGTCTGAAGTCTTTAACAGTTAACCGTTAAACTTTAAACGTTACCAAACTTTTTAATCTCTTCGTAGATTCTCTGCACTGGGAGGCCCATGACGTTATAGTAGGAGCCACGGATGCCGGTGATGCCGATATAGCCTATCCATTCCTGGATGCCGTAGGCACCGGCCTTGTCGAGGGGTTTGTATTTCTCAACATAATATGTTATCTCTTCGTCGGAGAGTTCCTTGAAGGTAACATCGGAGCATACTGTGCCGCTGACGGTCTTGTCGGCTGTCTGCAGACAATAGCCGGTATATACCTGATGGGTCTTTCCACTGAGTTTACGCAGCATAGCACATGCGTCAGCTGCATCATGAGGTTTTCCGAGTATCTCACCATCACAAACGACGATAGTGTCAGCGGTCAATATAATTGACAGTTGAGAGTTTAGAGTTGAGCGCTCGGCTTGTCCGCTTGCACCAAGGGTTTGCACGCCCGACTGCAAGAATTTAGAGTCTGTGGAAAGTTTTTCGTTTTTCGTACTTCGTATTTCGTTCCTATACGCCCTCGCCTTTTTGCGGGCGATGTATTCTGCTACTTCGTTGGCGGGGAGGTCGTCGGGATATGACTCGTCGATGCCTTGCAGAACGAACACATCGTAAGGAATGCCGAGACCTGCCAGCAATTCCTTACGACGTGGAGAGTTAGATGCGAGAACTATACGCATTGAACATTGACCATTAAAAATTAAA
>CADCAX010000168.1 GCA_902799455.1 uncultured Prevotellaceae bacterium | reverse complement strand
AAATCTTGCAATTCAGTTTGGTAAACGTGTTCTTTACAAGGACGTAAACTTAAAATTCACACCTGGAAATATCTATGGCATTATCGGTGCTAATGGTGCCGGTAAGTCAACACTCCTGAGAGCTATCAGCGGTGAGCTGGAGGCTAACAAGGGTACTATAGAACTGGGTCCTGGTGAGCGTCTCTCTGTGTTGGAACAGGATCACTTCAAATATGATACATTTACTGTCATCAATACAGTCCTCATGGGCCACCAGCCTTTGTGGAAGAATATGCAGGAGCGTGATGCCCTCTATTCTAAGGCAGAGATGACAGAAGAGGATGGCAATCGTGCTGCTGAGTTGGAAGAGCAGTTTGCAGAGATGGATGGTTGGAATGCTGAGAGTGATGCAGCACAGCTGTTGTCAGGACTTGGCATTAAGGAAGACAAGCACTATCAGATGATGTCTGAACTTTCCAACAATGAGAAGGTGCGTGTGATGATGGCAAAGGCACTCTTCGGAAATCCTGACAACCTGCTCCTCGACGAGCCTACCAACGACCTCGACCTCGATACAGTACAGTGGCTGGAGGAATATCTCTCTAATGTAGAGCAGACCGTCCTCGTGGCTGGAGGAATATCTCTCTAATGTAGAGCAGACCGTCCTCGTAGTGAGCCACGACCGTCACTTCCTCGATGCTGTCTCTACACAGACAGTGGATATTGACTTCGGCAAGGTGACAATGTTTGCCGGTAACTATTCCTTCTGGTATGAATCAAGTCAGCTGGCTCTGCGTCAGGCACAGAACCAAAAGGCTAAGGCAGAGGAAAAGCGTAAGGAGTTGGAGGAGTTCATTCGTCGCTTCTCTGCCAATGTGGCAAAGTCAAAGCAGACAACATCACGTAAGAAGATGCTCGAGAAACTTAATATCTTCCAGATGGAGCGTGAGCCTGGAAATCAGATACTTGAGGTAGAGAACCTGAAGGCTGTGGAAGAGGACGGAACAGTATTGTTTGACAATGTGTCATTCAATATCGAGAAGGGACAGAAGACTGTCTTCCTGTCTCATAATCCAAAGGCTATGACAGCCCTCTTCGAGATTATCAATGGTAATCGTGAGGCTGATGGCGGTACGTATAAGTGGGGCGTTACCATCACAACAGCATATCTGCCACTCGACAATACAGCATTCTTCCAGAGCGACCTGAACCTTGTTGACTGGCTGTCACAGTATGGCACAGGTAATGAGGTGATGATGAAGGGCTTCCTTGGTCGTATGCTCTTCAAGCAGGAAGAGGTTGAGAAGAAAGTAAATGTTCTTTCAGGTGGTGAGAAGATGCGTTGTATGATAGCAAGGATGCAGCTGAAGAATGCTAACTGTCTCATCCTCGATACACCAACCAACCACCTCGACCTTGAGTCTATTCAGGCTTTCAATAATAACCTTATCACTTTCAAGGGAAATATTCTCTTTGCCAGCCATGACCACGAATTTATCAATACTGTGGCAGACCGTATCATAGAACTGACACCAAAGGGCACCATCGATAAGCTGATGACCTATGATGACTATATCTATGATGAGCAGATAAAGGAACAGAAGGCCAAGATGTACGCCCTTTAAACTCTAAACTCTAAACTCTCAACTAAAAACTTTATATTGGCACACTTATTGTAGTGGGATTAGTGCAAAACAGAAGGTAAAAAGTAAAAAATGAGTACAGAAAACAAAGAAAATAAGGATATAGAGTTAGAAGAGAAAGCAAGTGAAGTAGAAAACCCGGAGACAACTGCTGAGGCATCTGAGAACCAAGAGTCAGCAGAGGCACAGGAATCATCTGAAGCAAAGGATGAGGAAAAGACTGCTGAAGCTCCAAAGGAGCCATCTCTCGAAGAGCAGATAGAAGAACTCAAAAAGCAGGCTCTCTATAAGCAGGCAGAATTTGAGAATTTCCGCAAGCGCACTCTGAAGGAGAAGGCAGACCTGATTCTTGCAGGTGGTGAGAAGACTATTACAGCTATTCTTCCAGTGCTCGACGACTTCGAACGTGCTATGGCAGACCAGAGTGATGACCCTGCAGCTATCAAGGAGGGTATGAAACTCATCTTCCAGAAGTTCCAGAAGACTCTTGAGTCACTTGGTGTGAAGAAAATCGAGACAGATGGTGTCGATTTCAATGTCGATTACCACGAGGCGATAGCACAGGTTCCTGGTATGGGTGAAGACAAGGTCGGCAAAGTGATAGATTGTGTTCAGACAGGTTACACCCTCAATGACAAGGTGATACGCTTTGCCAAGGTAGCCGTCGGACAATAATTCTCAATTTTCTAATCGTATCTTTAGCACGCTTTTACAAAGCGAAGCGACTAAAAGAATTCTCAATTTTCAATTTAATAAATGGCAAAGAGAGATTACTATGAAGTACTAGGCGTTGACAAAAAAGCCAGCGCAGCAGATATAAAGAAGGCCTATCGTAAGATTGCCATCAAATATCATCCTGACCGTCAGGGTGACAAGAGCGATGCTGAGAAGGCTGAGGCAGAGGAGAAGTTCAAGGAGGCAGCAGAGGCATATGCTGTGCTGTCCGACGACCAGAAGCGTCAGCAGTATGATCAGTTTGGCTTCAATGGTCCTGGTGGCTTTGGAGGCGGTGGCTTCGAAGGCTTTGGTGGTGGAGCAGGATTCTCTATGGATGATATCTTCTCTATGTTCGGAGATATCTTCGGAGGACATTCTGGCTTCAGCAGCGGCTTCGGTGGTGGTGGCTTCAGCGGCTTTGGCGGCGGACGCCCACAGGTACATCGTGGCTCCGATTTGCGTCTGAAGGTAAGGCTGAATCTGATGGAGGTCGCTACTGGTGTCACCAAGAAGTTCAAGGTGCGTAAAGATGTCACCTGCTCCAGCTGTCATGGCAGTGGCGGTTCTGGCCTTGAGACATGTTCTACCTGTCATGGTTCAGGAATGGTCATCAAGCAGCAGCAGAGCATCTTTGGCATGATGCAGACACAGGGTGTTTGTCCTACCTGTAACGGTGAAGGAAAAATCATCAAGAACAAGTGTCCTAAGTGTAATGGTTCAGGTGTTGAGCATGGTGAGGAGATAGTAGAGATAAATATCCCTGCAGGCGTTCAGGATGGTATGATAGTAAATGCCCCGGGTAAGGGTAATGCAGGCCGCAGAAATGGTGTGCCAGGCGATATAAAGGTGTTTATCGAGGAAGAGAAGAATGACACCTTTGTTCGAGAAGGCAAAGACCTCATCTATAACCTCGTCCTCGACTTCCCGACAGCAGCCCTGGGTGGTGATGTGGAGATACCTACTGTTGAGGGTGGTAAGCTGAAGATGAAGATAGAGCCGGGAACACAGCCTGGCAAGACTCTTCGCCTGCGTGGCAAGGGACTCCCAGCTGTTCAGGGCTATGGCTACGGCAATGGCGACATCCTTGTCAATATAAACGTGTTTGTTCCGAAGTCGTTGTCAAAAGACGAGAAGAAAGCCCTCGAAGGTCTGCGCGGTTCAGAAAACTTCAAGTGTGACAAAGACACGAAGACCAACTTCTTCGACAAACTCCGCTCATACTTTGGATAGGTGATAATTGATAATTGACAATTGATAATTATGCATTATGAATTATGAATTATGCATTATGCATTATGAATTATGAATTATGAATTATGAATTATGCATTGACACTCCAATATCTCTATAACGTAGCTCCTGCCTTTGAAAAGGTGGGAGCTGGTGCTTATAAGGAGGGCCTTAGCAACACCATCGCCCTTGACGAACACTTCGGCCACCCACATACCCAC
>CADCAX010000167.1 GCA_902799455.1 uncultured Prevotellaceae bacterium | reverse complement strand
TTCCTGCGCTATAATCCAGGCGACACGTTCTACACGACGAATGTGGGCCGCATGGGCGAATACGAGGCCGACTCCATCCCCGGCTACCTCAGTGTGAGAAGCAAGACGGAAGTGGAAAAGAAGAAGATGGTGGAAGATGAGACCATCTCCTGGACGGAAGTCACCTCTGCCATCGTAGCCCTTGAGAGGGTTGTCGGTGCTGCGGGTTACGGCGACTTTATCGCCAACGACAACCTGCACTCCTATTTCAGCCCTATTCCGCTCACCACCACCGCTCTCGGCGCCAACGCTTTCGAAAAACTTAGAGCAGTGAATAGAGTATTGCTTCCTGAAACAATCGACAGCATCGCCTATCCGCAGCGCCACAACGTGCAGCAGGCTATTGTGCTCAGCGGCGAACGCTCTGGATGCGCCGTGAAGGACGATGCCCTCTACGACATGAACCACCGCTTACTGCTTACGGCGCTCAAGTCGCCGGAAACGCTCACCATTCATCAGGAGTATGCCGACAGCATTGCCGACTATGCCTTTGAGAATATGACGGATTTGAAGACGCTCTATGTGGACACTTGGGTAGAGGCCGGTCGCGAGGTGGACGACGGCGAGAATCCCCCGCCAGTCCTTAATCTGATGGGCGGACATGCATTCGACGGCTGTCCGGAAGACCTCGACATCTTCATCAAAGACGGCACGCAGTATCAGCTCTTCCTGGGCTATCAGGCCTCCGGCGGCTACGGCTACAGCAATGCCAAATATTGGAACCTGTTCTACTCCGAATATCAGGACGTCCCTAACCACATGTTTACATACTTCCCCGTAAATCGTGATGAGACAGGTCTGGGAACCCTGATGCTCGCTTATCCTGTGGAACTGCCTGATGGCGTGAAGGCATGGTGGGCAAAAACCATCAGCAACAAGACGCTATATGTACAGGCATTGGATACACAGGTGGTACCGGCATTTACGCCTGTGCTGCTCACCTATGAGGGAACAGGACCACTCTATCTCTCACACTATGAAGGAGACAAACCAGGTGCTGCAACCGATTATGAGAAAAACCTCTTCAAGGGTAGCGTTGACCCAGGTGGTCATAAGATGACGTCGTCAGAAATGATGAGTAACTTCTTCACGCTGGATAAGGGCAATGACAATCTCATGGGCTTCTATCCATATCATCCGAAGAACAATACGCTGCCGTCATACACCGCGTGGTTGGCCCTCAGCGATATTCCTGGTGGCAATGAGCTGCTGATAAGTTTTGACGAAGCCCCGACGGGCATTGAAACGATGTCAGATGTAAGAGGTCAGATGTCAGATGTATGGTATGACCTCTTTGGACGTAAGCTGAACGGCAAGCCGACACAGCCAGGAATGTATATCTTCAACGGCAAGGCGGTAGTGGTTAACTAAAGGTGGAAAGTAAACAGTAAACTATAAAAAAGAATTATTATGGTTAAGATTAAGAGCATCCTTTGGCTGATGGTCGCAGCGATAGCTGGAGGCCTGGCAATGGTATCATGTACAAGTAGTAATGATAACCCGATACCACTAGTGATACCACCAAGAGACAATACTCCGGTGGATTACACTGTTATGTACTATTCTGCCGGTGGTGAGAATCTGGATGAAGATGCAGAAACAGATTTGATACGAGCAGCAAAAGCGTTGCAGGCTTCCGACAAACAGATACGTTTCATTGTGCAGTACAAATACTCTACACAAGAAGGTCTTGATGCACAAACAAAAAAAACTGGTGCAAAGTTTAGTGGTGTTGCCGGTGGACTGTATCGTTTTGAACTGCTGCCAAGCCATATTAATAAAAATGGCGCGCTGGAGTATTTCACTGATAATATGCTCTATGGCAATCAGCAGGCAAAGTCGAAGATATATCGTTCAGACAGTATTACGTCGTTCATCAACTACTGTCAACGCGTAGCACCTGCGAAGAACTATATTCTGATGTTCAGTGACCATGGTAATGGATACGTAATATGGGATGATTATCCTAAGACCCGCAGTATAGTTTCAGACTTATTCCAGAAGGACCCCGACGATTATGTAACTCCAGGTATCTCAATATGCGACATCCGTGACGGTATAAGGAATTCAAACATGAAGCATGTGAAGATGATTAATTTCGATGCCTGCCTGATGAATACTCTTGAGGTGTTAACGGAAGTGATGGATGAAACTGACTACGTTATAGCATCATCATTTGTTTCAAACGGTGGTAACTATACAGATTTCATAAACTATTTGAGAAAAGCCAGCGATGATGCTTCTCTTGAGAAAAATATGAGCGATTACCTGAAAAGTACCATTGACATGTATAATACATTTGTTGAAGGCGAAGATAACGCAAAGTATGTTCCTGAAAACACTCCAAAGCGTTGTGACTGGGTACTGACGAATATGGCTAAGTTCAAAGCTGTCCCTGCTGCTGTGAGCGAATTTAGAGATAAGCTTGTTAAAGAGAATGCAAGTAACTTTGGTGCTACAGGCTTAAAAGATGCTGCAGAACAATGTTATCATTCTGACGTAACAACAGCATTATATGACATGGGACAGTATGCTCATTTGCTGGCAAAGGCTGCAAATACGACCCAAGAACTGAAAGATAAGGCAGCAGCCCTGAAAGCAGCAATGGAGAACGCACAGATTTGTCACCACTATACAAACAAAGTGAAAGATGATTTCAACAGTATGGATTACAAGAAACTTACCTATACTGTAAATCTCGGTGCAAAGCTGCCTGATGATCCGTTAGTGGTATGCCTTCGTGCAAAAGATCCAAACAATTCAGGAGAAGTACTTTGTTACGGAAGCGATGGTAACATGTATTACTATAATACAAATAATAGTACTTGGAAAAAAGGTGATCCAAAAGATTATGATAAAGATGC
>CADCAX010000166.1 GCA_902799455.1 uncultured Prevotellaceae bacterium | reverse complement strand
CAGAATGATCAGGCTGCTTCTGCTGCACTTGCTGAAGAAATAACAAAACTTGAAAAGGCAGAACTTGCTTTCAACATTGCAAATGCAACAGAGGGTACAGGCACTCCTCCTGCAGTTACTTATACCAATCCTGATTTCGTTGGAGGTGCTACGAAAGCTATGCTACGAGCAACCTTTGAAGGTACAAATACTCTTGAACGAGGTGTTTGCTGGAGTACAGAGCATAATCCTACTGTTCTTGACAATCGTTCTACAAAGAAGTGGAGCCTTAATGGTTTTATCCTTGTAGCAGAAGGGCTTACTCCTGCGTCAGTTTATTACATGCGCCCATACATTATGAACACAACATATCAGGTAGCGTATGGTGATGAGGTAAAGGTCGTAACTCATCCTGCTGGTAATTGCTCCTGGTCTTGGGATGAGGGAGGTCCTGATGATGCAACAAATGACCGTTGCCGCACAGCTGTAAAGGAGACGATAGACTACTTCAACGAGTGGACAGGCGTTATGGGCTTCCATCTCAGTGGACACTATGCACCAGGCTCTGGTGCTGGTGGTGGTACTGCTGACTGCAGCTATGGTGGTTATATGCGTATTTCCCAGAATCAGGCTTATCAGGCAACAGGTACCGTTCTTCATGAGACAGGACACGGAGTAGGAGTGGGAACACAAGAGCGCTATTGGGATGAAAATGTACACTCTTGGTATTGGTATGGACGCGAGGCCAACAAGATATACCACTTCCTTGAGAATGAATATACTAATATAGAGTTTGCAGACGGTAATAATAAGGTTTGGGTAGGTGATGGAACTCACGCATGGGGACAGAATTCCACATATGACTGGTTCGTCAATGGTGCAGATAAGGATAAGCATATGGAACTGCAGTATGCAGGAGGTTCTGCTCTGCTTTATGGTATGTTTATCGATGGTCTTGACCCAACATCTTCAAGCTACTCTTACACACAACATAATGGTATAGCTGGCTACACATTCAAATTCGATGATAATAAGAAGTACTACCTTATGTGTAAGGATCAGAACTGGGGTTTGGGAACATCTTTGGTATATGCAACCTCTAAGGCTGCTGTTGATTGGGCAGATATGCTCTCTCCTGATACAAAGTGGTATGGTGATTCTGCTGCCTGGAATCTGCTTTATAATCCTGAGAAGGGCTATTACCTCTTCAAGAATGCTAAGTTTGGTTGGGTTCTGAGCCATCCGTCATCAGGAATCCGTATGTATAATCATGCTGCCTCTACCAAGTGGACTGACGATGACTACTTCCAACTGATGCCAGATCGTAGGGATATTACTGTCAGCGCTGGCGACGTCTCGATAACGACACATGGATATTGGCTCACATGGACCATCGCCTCGGGCTTCCGCTCTCTGGTGCTCTCTGAAAAGGTATTAGACAGACTCGGAACAGCAACCTTTGATTATTCTGATGGAGCAACTAAGCAGCAATTCATAATAATCCCAGAGGAAGAACTTCCAAAGTGGAAGGAGATAGCAAGAATAACTGCTATATCTGACGTTAAGGCTGACGTCAAGGTGCATGAAGCAAAGTGTGGCAAGTTCCTCGAGAATGGCAGGATAGTTATCTTCAAGGATGGAAGGAAATACTCTTCGCAAGGAGAACTGCTGAAGTAATCTTCACCTCTAAATAAAAATAAATGCGACTCACAAGAGCCGCATTTATTTTTTAATTATTAATTATGAATTATGAATTGTTAATTGTTAATTCATCCTCTGTCCTTGTGCGTTATAACGCTTGCCGTCCTTCACGATGACAATCTTGCCGTTCTCAACATACTTTCTGGAAACCTTTGCCTCTTGGTTATCTTCTGCCTTAACCTCTGGGACAGCTGTTGGGTCACCTATTACCTTGCATGGGAAGCCTGTGTTTGTGTAGTAGTAAGTACTTGTGTTGAGGCGGTAGCCGGCAATGAAGTCTGTGTCAACAGCAGGGATGATAAGCTTGCCTTCTGTTGTGAATACAGCCTCGTTACTTGACTCAAACGTTGCTGTCACATCATGATTTGGTGTTGGAGCGTCTGTTGTCAGAGTTTTTGCTCCAAAGTAAGCGTCGAAGGTGCCTACGTTGTCAGCCAACTGGCTTCTGTCGTCGAGTTTGTAAAGCCAAATAGGTGATCCTCCATTACTTACGGCAGATAGGCAAACTGTCATATAGCCGCTACCATCTGCTGTACCCTTGCTCTGCTCTGTTCCGCTGAGGTTTTGCAAATTGAGTACACCATAGTATGGTACAGCTCCGACAGTAATGGTGACATATGATTTTCCTTCTTCGCTATAATTCCATGTACCACTTACTCCGCCAGTAATTTTTCCATCTTCAGTAAGTGTTACCTCAACAGGTGTTGACTCTTGAAATTTTGCATAATCTAATCTGTATGGGTGGCGAATATAGGTATATTTTCCTGCTATTGTTGCTGCAGACAGAGGTTGCGTTGTCTCAATGTCGTTTTGACGGGTTACGTAAGCAGGAACTTTGGTTGTTGATTCAGCAACGTTTGTTGCACCACGATATGGGAAAGGAGAACATACAAGCCAACCCTTTTCATTAACATACATACGGTGTATGCGAACCTGATGGTCCAGAGTACCATTGTTGAACTTTGTGTGGAATACCACGTAAGCCTCGCCATCAGCACCTACTATTGCAGAGTTGTGGCCTTGTGCACATTCTCCTACACTCAGGTTGCCCCAACCATTGTATGAGCCGATTATCTTCATGCCTCTATTGGTTTGAGATGAAGGACCATAGTTCATCTGATATGAAGTATAGGTTGCTAAGTTTCCGCTTGCATCCTTGAAAGGTCCTGTAGGGCTGTCTGAGCGGAATATTCGCATTTCATATCCGCCTTGAGGCTTTCCCTTTTCGTCATATCCGCCTGGTGCAAAGCCACCATAACTCAT
>CADCAX010000165.1 GCA_902799455.1 uncultured Prevotellaceae bacterium | reverse complement strand
CAGCGTATTGGTACCAGGCGACAAGACACCTCACCTGATAACGAGGGAGATGCTGAAACTGATGGAGCCTGGAACGGTGCTTGTGGATGTGGCTATCGATCAAGGCGGATGCTTCGAGACATCACGACCAACGACTCATAGCGACCCTGTATATATAGAAGAAGGTATCGTACACTATTGCGTGGCGAATATTCCGGGTGCTGTTCCTAACACCTCGACGCTGGCACTGACAAATGCAACGCTGAAGTATGCTGTGGCTTTGGCAGACAAAGGTTGGCAGCAGGCATGCAAAGACGATGAGGCTCTGGCAAAGGGACTGAACATCGTAGAGGGCCGCGTAACATTCAAACCGGTAGCAGACCTGTACGGACTGCCGTTCTGTAACGGTTAACGGTTAACGGTTATCGGTTAAAGACCTTAGACTTTTGACCTTTGACCTTTGACAATAAAAACGCCCCTCGGCAATTTTTGCTGAGGGGCGTTTGTTTTAAAGAAAAGATTATTACTTACTTTCCTCGAGAGGTACAGCGAAGTAACCCTTCTTGCCTGTTGGATATACACCCTGGATGTAGAGAACAGGATCCTTTGAAGTACTTGCCTCCTTCACGAGCTTCTGTATGTCGTCGATAGTCTTTACTGTTTCGTCGTTGACCTTCTGGATGATGAAGCCGCGTGCGATGCCGGCATTCTTCAAGGCGCCGTTGTTGACCTTTATTACTTCAAGACCATAGCCAATCTTGAGGTGTTCCTTCTGCTGATCGGTAATCTCGCGGAAGTTTGCTCCCAAGATGTCGAGGTCAGCCTGCTTTACAACACCGGTATTGCCCTGAGCATTCTTCAGAGTAATGGTTGAATTCTTTGTCTTCTTGTTGTGAACGTAGGTAATGGTAATCTTGTCGCCAGGACGCTTTGTTGCCATATATTCCTGCAGCTCAGCCATCTTTGTTACCTTCTTGCCGTCGATAGATGTTATGACATCGCCCTTCTCAAGGCCAGCATCAGCACCTGCGCCGTCTGGCTCTACTTTATCTATATATACACCTTCGTTGACGCCGAGATCGACTTCCTTCTCCTGTGCCTTCTGAGCATCAATCCACTTGTGGGCATCCATACCCATGATACCGAGCAGGGCACGCTGTACCTGACCGTACTTCTTGATGTCGTCAACCACCTTATTCATGATGGTTGTAGGAATAGCGAAACCATAGCCTGCATATGAACCTGTCTGGGAATAAAGCATAGCATTGATGCCTACTAACTCACCACGTGTGTTTACGAGAGCACCGCCTGAGTTGCCTTGGTTGATGGCTGCATCGGTCTGTATGAAAGACTCCACACCATTGGCACCAAGAGAACGTGCCTTGGCACTTACGATGCCGGCAGTAACAGTGCTGGTGAGGTTGAACGGATTACCTACTGCCAATACCCATTCGCCAACCCTCAGCTTGTCAGAGTCGCCTATAGGAAGAGCAGGCAGGTCTTTTGCGGAAATCTTTATCAACGCAAGGTCGGTAGTCTTGTCGGTACCGATGATGGTAGCAGAAAACTCCCTGTTGTCGTTAAGGGTGACAGTCAGTTCGTCGGCACCATCTACGACGTGGTTGTTGGTTACGATATAACCGTCGGTAGAGATGATGACACCAGAGCCTGATGCCTCTTTCTTAGGAGTCTGCACCTGCTGCTGGCGTCTGCCGTTGCCTGGGTTGCCAAAGAATCCGAATGGGTCGAAGAAGTCTCCGAAAGGATTTGACTCTACCTCGACAGTCTTTGTCTTTGCATTCTGCACATATTTAATATGTACTACTGCAGGCAGAGCCTTGTCTGCTGCATAAGTAAGATCTACGGGCTGACCTGCTACGGCAGGAGCTGCGGGTTGTGCTGCGTTTACCTGAATAAATGCTCCAGCAGAGAATGCGATACTCACTACGCATGCTGCTGTAATTAAATAACTCTTTAGATTTTTCATAATTATTGTGCTTAAAATAGAGATATGTTAACTAACGAATAGTTTTTTGTTAATTTGCGAGTGCAAAAGTAATAAAAAAGAGTATTGCGCTATCGGTTTTGCTCTATTTTTTTCTTAATATTGAGTTTTTTTAAAAATTCCCCGCCTCATATTAACGGGAATTAGTAATAATGTCTTTACTTTAAAAATTCCTTAACCATTTGCGCCGCCCTTTCTCCGTCTATGGCAGCCGAAACGATACCTCCGGCATATCCTGCTCCCTCTCCGGCGGGGTACAGGCCGCGTATTGCGATGCTGCAGAGCGTCTCTGGGTCACGGGTGATGCGGACCGGTGCCGAGGTGCGTGTCTCCACGCCTATCATTAGGGCTTCGTTGGTGAGGAAGCCGTGTCTCTGCTTACCGAATGCCTTAAACCCTTCCTGCAGGCGTTTGGAGATGGGCTTTGGCAACCAAAAGTGGAGTGGGGATGAGATGACGCCCGGGGCATAGCTCGTCCTGGGCAGGTCATATGAGAGGCGGCCATTGACAAAGTCGCTCATGCGCTGTGCCGGTGCTGTCTGCTTCATGTTGCCCTGCTGCCAGCACATGCGTTCCAGTTCCTCCTGATACCTCATCATGCTGAGGGCATCCTGTGCTTCTCCGAGGTCCTCCGGCCGCACCTCTACCACCATGCCGGAATTGCTCCATTGTCCGTTGCGGTCGCTGGGGGACATGCCGTTCACTACTATCTGCTCCGGCCCTGTTGCAGCCGGTATCACGAAACCGCCCGGACACATACAGAATGAATAGACTCCACGCCCATCGACCTGTGTCACGAAAGAATATTCCGCTGCCGGCAGATACTTGTCACGGCCTGCGGAGGAGTGGTATTGTATCTTGTCAATCAGTGCCGACGGATGCTCCAGACGTACCCCGACCGCAATGCCCTTGGCTTCTATAAGGTGGCTGTCAGTCTTTGCAAGATAGCGATATACGTCTCTTGCACTATG
>CADCAX010000164.1 GCA_902799455.1 uncultured Prevotellaceae bacterium | reverse complement strand
ATAACACGGACAACAGATTAAGAGTCCGGTAAAGTCCATACACCTTGCTTCTTGTACTACTACAATTTCTGTTTATGTAAAATATATCAAATATCGCTCGCTTTTCATACCCCGTTTTTCGGGAAAGCGGATGCAAAGGTATGATTTTTTTTACAACTGACCAAATTTTTTTCAAGAAATTTTCAAAAAAAGTTTCATTTGGGGGTGTATTTTGACAATCATCAAGGTTCGCGGACCCTCAAAATGAGGCAAAATTCTCAAAATAGCGTTTTTGTGCAGCGATTTTTGACAAGTTTTGGCGAAATTCGGAAGAAAGGCCCGATTTTACTAGGGGGTTAGGGCTTTTTCTTTTAGGAAGAAGAATTGTGAGGTTTTTGTTTTGTCCATCACCCATGTTATTGCCAAACTACCAGAGATGCATATGATGAGTGAGAGGATGAGGAATATCATTCCCGTGCTGTCAAACTGCAGGTATGGCAACATTTGTTTACACAATATTGTGAATATCGGAGAGAAGAGGAACAGCGGCAGGGTGTTGCGTCCGATGAAAAGCATTCCCTTTTGGAGTCTTCCGTTGATGTATGGATATATTTCCAATAATAAGCTTGTGACGAAATACACAATCAGTCCTCCTCCGATATGTCGTGCATCCAGATTTTGAGGTTCAGTGACCAGCACTATAAGGAAGACCAACGACAGCCACAAAGGTCTGAAGACATCCGTAAATTTTGAATTGCTTTGCCGTATTATTACTCCGATGAAGAAATACGTCGGCATTGTCAGCCCCACGATGCCAGCCTTCGAGTAAAGCACATACACGATAGCCAGCAGAGCACACTTCACCCCCCTGTTTGTTTTAAGATATCTGAAGATGAGGAAATACGGTATGCTGCATAGTATGAGAGTTCTCAGGAACCAATACGGTCCCAGAGGTTGCAATACCATTTTCTCGTAGAACACCATTGGTGTCAGTTGGTCTATATGTTCTCGGATAGGCACTATAGACGCCATAACGATATATCCGCTCTCCATTATTATATAAGGTACTAGGAATGCAGCCACTGTCTTGCATAATTTTGCAGCAGGTTTCTCAATATTCATCAGATACCCAGATATAATAAGGAATACAGGCATATGGAAAGTATATACCACCTGCTTGGCGTATGGGTATGAGTCGCCTATATAAACCAGATGAAAACTAATCATCAGGATTATCATAACACACTTCAGGAAATCAAGTTCGTTAAGGCGATTCATGTTGGTTTCAAGTTTCTTCGAATAGCAAAGCGGCAAAGCCGGTTTCAGGTTCCGAGTTACCAATTTGGGGGCAGTACGATATTATCAACGTCGTGGGCTGCTTCGAACAGCGGAGCTATCTCTTCGTCATCAAATCCTGCTATGCCACAGCCGATGCGGGTAACAAGGAATGTCAGTTCCGGATGTTGTTTTGCAAACTCTATGAATTCATCCACATACGGACGGATGGTTTCTACCCCACCCTGCATAGTCGGTATGCCATAGCTCTGTCCCTGCAGTCCTACGCCCTGTCCCAATATAGCTCCAAACTTACGGTAAGCTACAAGTGCAGCACCACCGCCGTGCATGCCTTCCAGATTACTTCCGAACACGAAAATCTCGTTAGGCTGCAGTTCTGTAATAAATTCCGGTGTAGTTCTCTTCTGTTCCATAAAAAAAATTATATTTTCGGCAAAAGTACAAAAAAAAATGTATATTTGCACCAAATTAGAAGAAAAGAATACAAAATATGCTTAAAAGAACTATTTTTGCAATTGTGGAGTTGCTGATGATATGTGGGAGTAACACCTTTGCCCAGAAGCGCGACAAATACGAGTTCATGCGCAATCTGCCAGTCTATGCAGACTCATTGATAGCCTCCCTCGACTACCCCCTGGCGTGGGGCAATAGCGACATCCGCGACTTCGGTGAGTGGAAGCGTGTGGCCCGTCAGAAGGTGTTCGACTGTATGCTGATGCCACCTCCTACGCCCTCCGACGGCTTTGAGGCGAAGGTGCTCTTTGAAGAGCAGCGCGACGGCTATAAGGCACGCAAGATAGAAATCCGTCTGTCCCGTTATTATACCGTTCCCGCCTATGTCCTCATACCAGACGGCAAGGGCCCGTTTCCTGCTGTCAACTGTCTGCACGATCACGGAGCGCACCTCTTTATCGGCAAGGAGAAGATGATTCGTCCGCTGGCCTGTGAAGACTCTCTAGTCATTAAGGATGCAGAAGATTGGCTGCAAGGCTATGAGGGACAGTTTTTTGGTGACTATCTGGCCAAGAATGGTTATGTAGTCATTTCTGCCGATGCTCCCATGTGGGGAGAGCGAGGCCAGAAAGAAGGTCCCCGTCGTGAGCGCTATGATATGATTGCGGGAAACATGATGATGTACGGCATCGACCTGTCAGCCTGGATGACCTACGACGATATCTCCTGTACCGAATATCTTGCCTCTATGCCCGAGGTTGATGCCCGCCGTATCGGCTGTACCGGATGGTCTATGGGAGGTTATCGCACATGGATGCTATCGGCCCTGTCAGACCGCATCAAAGTAGGCGCTTCCGTCTGCTGGATGGTGACGACAGACGAGCAGATGTCCTTCAAGTACAGTCGTACCGAGAATGGCGGTTTTGCCAACTGCATCCCTGGTCTGCGTCGTTGGATGGACTATCCTCATATCGCCTGTATTGCCTGTCCCAAGCCCATGCTCTTCATTAACGGCAAGTATGACAAACTCTTCCCCGTAGATGGTGTAGAGAAAGCATTTATCATAATGCACGAAGCATGGAAATCGCAAGGCGCCAGCAATAATCTTGAGACAGAATTATGGGGCATACCCCACAGCTGTCCCAAGAAAGTCCAGGAACGAGTCCTCCAGTTTTTCAGAAAACATTTGTGAAAGGTTAGCGGTTATTCTGAGAGCACCCACCTACTATTAACATAGACGGGAGTACA
>CADCAX010000163.1 GCA_902799455.1 uncultured Prevotellaceae bacterium | reverse complement strand
CTCATCCAACACCGCTTGTATTTTCTCACGTTGCTTACTGGATCGTCCCTTGGGACAATATAAGATACCCCATCTTGTCTCTTCTACTGCCATAGCGCTAATATCTCCTTCACTTTATCATCCATCGGCTGCATCGCATCAATCCAATGAATTTTGAAACCACGACGCTCCATTCCCCTGAACCATGTCATCTGTCGCTTGGCAAACTGATGAATGGCTATCTCCAGATGTTGGAACATCTCGTCATAGGTTGTATTACCGATAATATATTCAGTCACAAATTTATATTCCAGTCCATAATAGAGCAGGTCCTCTGACGGGATTCCTTCTGCCAGTAATGCCTTGACCTCATCAATCATCCCCTCCTCCAGTCGCGTTTTCAGTCGTCGGCTGATCTTCTCACGACGCTGCTCCCTGTCGATATGGACACCGACAATGAGTGAGTCAACAGGAGGCAGCTCTCTCCTGGGCATGGGATGTTCCAGGTTATAAGTCTCGATCTCTATGGCTCGGATAGCACGCTGACAGGAGTCCACATCCGTCTTATTATGCATATTAGAACCGTTTTTCTCCTTCAGCTCCACTAACATTTCTGTCAACTCCTCCAACGATTTGCTTTCCAGACGTTGGCGCAACTCAGGATTCTGAGGGACCGGTGATAGTTTATAACCTTTCAATACCGCCTCTATATAAAGCCCTGTACCCCCACAAAGGATGGGGACCACCCCACGGCGGCAGATATCCTGATAGGCATCATAGAAATCCTGCTGATATTGGAAGAGGTTGTATTTCGTACCTGGCTCACAGATGTCAATCAGATGATAGGGGATCTTTACTATTTCATCTTTAATCTTTAATATATAATCTCCCAAATCCTTTCCCGTACCGATGTCCATACGACGATACACCTGACGGGAGTCCGCGGAGATAATCTCTCCACCAATCTTCTCCGCCAGTGCCGCCGCCAATGGAGTCTTACCACTGGCTGTAGGACCAAGTATGGTGATCATCCGCTTTGCCATCATGACTGTTTATGCATCGGCAAAGACCTTGCCGTCAGCAAGTCTTACCTCCAACTGATTATACTCACAATGGAAATCATTCTGCAACCGCTGCAGATACCTCCTACACTCCCACTTACACATCGGCAGGTCATGGAGCAGATAGTTACCACAAGTCTCTGGGGTGGTAGCGGGCACCTCGTCCTGTGTCAGTATCCATTCCAAGCACTGGATTGTCAACTCCTTCATGTCAAGGACATTATAATCACCCGTCATAACGATATACATACCCGTCATACAGCCCATCGGACCGACATACACCACATCGTCTTTCACCTGTGAGTTGCGAAACCATGTCGCCATCAGATGCTCGATACTATGCATGGCGGCAGGCGCCACTGCCGGTTCCTTGTTCGGTTCCGTGATACGGAGGTCGAAGGTCCTGAACCGTTTGTCATCCCTTGAGAGATAGATACCTGGTTTCAAACGAGTGTGGTCAATAGTAAAACTCTGAATAACTTCCATCTGTTTTGTTTTTTGGTTCTGTGTGCAAAAATACATAAAAAAAGCCGTCCGACAAAATCGGACAGCTTTTATTTTCAATTGTCAATTATCAATTGTGATTATTTCAGTTGACTTCGTCGACGCAGATACGCGACTCGGCATACTGAAAGCGAGCTTTCGTCTGCTCTCGCTGCTTATTTGAGTTCTGCAAGGTACTTGATAGTACGAACCATCTGAGAAGTGTAAGAGTTCTCATTGTCGTACCAAGCAACAACCTGTACGAGAGAGTTGCCATCACCCATCTTAGAAACCATTGTCTGGTTAGCGTCGAAGAGTGAACCGAACTTCATACCGATGATGTCGCTAGAAACGAGCTTTTCCTCTGTGTAACCGAAAGATTCGTTTGTAGCAGCCTTCATAGCAGCGTTGATACCCTCAACAGTTACTTCACCCTTAACAACAGCATGCAGGATTGTTGTAGAACCTGTTGGAGTTGGAACACGCTGAGCAGCACCGATCAGCTTACCGTTGAGCTCAGGGATAACGAGACCGATAGCCTTAGCAGCACCAGTAGAGTTAGGAACGATGTTCTGAGCACCAGCACGAGCACGCTGTACATCACCCTTACGCTGAGGACCGTCGAGAATCATCTGGTCACCTGTGTAAGCGTGTACAGTTGTCATGATACCACTCTGGATTGGAGCGAAATCATTCAGAGCCTTTGTCATAGGAGCAAGGCAGTTAGTTGTACAAGATGCTGCAGAGATAACCTTATCAGCAGGTGTCAGAGTCTTGTGGTTAACATTGTAAACGATTGTTGGGAGGTCATTACCTGCAGGAGCAGAGATAACAACTTTCTTTGCACCAGCTGTGAGGTGTGCAGAAGCCTTCTCCTTAGATGTATAGAAACCTGTGCACTCCAGAACAACGTCAACGTCGAGCTTACCCCATGGGAGCTCTGCAGCGTTTGGAATAGCATAGATAGTAATCTCCTTACCATCAACGATGATAGAGTTCTCTGTGCAATCAACTGTGTGCTTGTTCTCACCGAACTTACCACAGAAACCCTTGTCAAGTCGTTGATAGCTACTACTTCATAACCTTCAGCCTCGAACATCTGACGGAATGCGAGACGACCAATACGGCCAAAACCGTTAATTGCTACTTTTGTCATGTTTTTTAAAATTAAATTAATTAAAATGAAAGGTTTTTACCCTAGAATTACGTATTGCGACCGCAAAGTTACACTTTTTTTTCGACAAAATGCTCTCTTTTGGCAAAAATATTTGCCTTTAAGTATCAAATTACAAAAATTTTACTTTTTTGTAATGTGGAGTGCTCATTTCTTTACATCCACACCAACCCCAAAGAGTGCAAAATCTCCTTTTAAGGGGTCGTCGGGAAATATCTCTCTCAGCTTATTTGTCAACTTAATGGCAGACGACATTGAGGCAGTCTTGCAACTTATCAAGCCGAGCCTATTTGCTTCCTGCATCACATGAGTATCCATCGGGATAATCAGAGTACGCTTGTCTATTATATCTTTCCACAAGCCCAAATCGACAGGAGAATCATCTCGAACCATCCAACGCAGGAACATACACAGGCGCTTGCATGAAGACTGTGTTTTTTTGGGTATTATAACCTCGACACCTCTAACAGAGAAGAATTCTACAATTTTCTCTATCGCCTCACAGCAGGTACACTTGCCGACATAATTCTTCAGAGAACCATAGCAAGATACCAGTTCTTGTAATGCCGACAACATCTTATGCATCGTGGAACAGGTATAGAGACGATAATAGCATTTCTCCGTATCAGGAATATCTTTCTTAAACCGACCGCTAAGGAGCCATTCTGTCACATCACCTCTGCTGCAATCGAGTATAAACTGTATCTTTGGCAAGAATTGTTTTCTGGAGCCATAACTGAGGCTCGCAGCAATAAAAGCGAGGAGTTCCTGATTGGATTCTCCCTCCACCTGGTGCATAAACCAGGAAGGATCGCCAATCAGGAACTCTTCTGTTTCGTATTTACTTGATAAGTATGTAAGGTATTCCTTCAACTTACAGTATAGTCTTAACGGTTTCGAGCATTCCCTTTGACTGTATGTCATTGAGGAATCCTACAACCATATCTGTCAGACCAGGAATCTTATTGAGGTCACCATGCTCACCCCATATCCAGTCTGCAGCAAGGACGCCTTCTGCAACTTTCTTGGTATCGCCAGTTGCCCAAAGTTGGGTAAGCAGGTCCATAATCTTCTGGTCATCGTTAGGAGTGATTGGTGCACCGTCTGCACGAGTACCACCCTTGTAGTATGTGATGATAGCAGCGAGTCCAAGAACAAGACCCTTTGGCAGTTCACCCTTACGCTCCAGATATGTCTTTACTCCTGGGAGATCACGAGCCTGGAACTTAGGGAATGAGTTGAGCATGATGCTTGTAACCTGATGGTCAACATATGGATTGTCGAAACGCTCCAGAACGTCAGCAGCAAACTTCTGCAACTCATCCATTGGAAGGTTAAGAGTCTGCATGAGTTCATCATACTGTACCTTCTTGATGTATGGACCAACGACCTCATGATGCAGAGCATCACGAACGATATTGATACCTGACAGATAAGCCACTGGAGATAGTACTGTGTGAGGACCATTGAGCAAAGTAACCTTTCTCTCATGATAAGGAGCCTCAGACTCTGCAATCAGCACATGCAGACCAGCCTGATCAGCTGGGAATTCCTGACGCAGCTCTTCACAAGACATATTCTCTGGTCTCTCGATAACCCACAGGTGGAATATCTCAGCCTGAACAACAAGGTTGTCCTTATAACCAATCTTCTGCTGTATCTCTGCAATGTCCTTACGTGGGAATCCAGGAACGATACGGTCAACAAGAGTAGCACAAACATAGTTATACTTCTCAAACCACTCCTTGAAGCCCTGATAGTCAGCTCCGAAGTCATCCTTCCACAGTTCGATATACTTGCGTATGCAGTCCTTCAGATGATGACCATTGAGGAAGATAAGCTCACAAGGCATGATGATGAGACCCTTTGAAGGATCACCATTGAATGTCTGATAGCGGCGATAGAGCAACTGCACGAGCTTACCTGGGTAAGAAGAAGCAGGAGCATCAGACAACTTACATGCTGGGTCGAAAGCGATACCAGCCTCAGTAGTGTTAGAGATTACGAAACGTATCTCTGGCTGCTCAGCAAGTGCCATATATGCCCAATTCTGTGCATATGGGTCTATGCCACGAGAGATAACGTCGATACGATCCAACTGGTTTACAGCCTCACCGTTAAGACGTCCCTGAAGATTTACGTGGTACAGGCAATCCTGTCCGTTGAGCCAAGGTACCATACCTTTGTCGATAGGCTGAACAACTACAACAGAGCCGTTGAAATTAGTCTTTGCATTCATGTTCCAGATAATCCAGTCAACAAATGCACGTAGGAAGTTACCTTCACCAAACTGAATGATTTTCTCTGGTGCTACGCTCTTAGGAGCAGTCTGCTTGTTTAATGATTTTAATGCCATTTTGGGTTAGTTTTTGTAGTTAATTAAAATATTACTGATTTTCCTTGCAAAAGTACAAAAAAAAAGTGAAACAGGAAAAGTACATCCTTGTTTCACTTGATATTTATCATTTTTTAACTCTAAAGCGTTCCCTTCGTAGAAGGCAGTTGGTAGTGATAGATATCTCTTTTTACAGCCATTCTGATGCTTCTTGCGAAAGCCTTGAAAATACCTTCTATTTTATGATGCTCATTATCTCCTTCAGCCTTTATGTTAAGGTTCATCTTTGATGCATCACTAACGCTTTTGAAGAAATGCAGGAACATCTCTGTTGGCATTTCGCCAATCTTCTCACGTTTAAATTCCGCATCCCATACGAGCCAGGGACGGCCTCCGAAATCAAGAGCAACCTGACACAGACAGTCATCCATCGGAAGAGTATATCCATAACGCTCTATGCCACGTTTTTCTCCTAGAGCCTTCAGGATACATTCTCCGAGTACTATGCCAGTATCTTCTATAGAATGGTGTTCGTCAACATTCAGGTCGCCATT
>CADCAX010000162.1 GCA_902799455.1 uncultured Prevotellaceae bacterium | reverse complement strand
GTTCTTAACAGCAAGTATTCTGCTTACGAGATATTCGGTGATGACATTATCAAGTTCAGATCAAGCATCCTATTATTTGATTCAGTTTCAGACATTCCTGTTTTTAGACAAATCAAGAACAAATACAGGTGGCAATGATTAACGATTGGTTACTTTTTTGCGAGAATTGGTAATATAGTATAGACGTTAATCACTAAACAAAGGAGGATATGGATATTCAGATTACAGCAATCAAGTTTGAAACAGTTAATGGGAAGAAGACAGGAAAGTCTTTTTCTTTCAAGGCTGATCCCAAGAAACTGGCGGTTTTCAAGACTGAGGCAACCCTCAGGAAGAAAATCAAGGAGTATGTGGCTAAGAGCGGCATCTTCAAGAATGAAGAGCTGGATGATGTGAAGTACAATATGAAGGATTTCCTGGAGGAATGGAAGAAGCAGGTAGCAATTGTCCAAGCCGAGGAATTGGCAAAGCTCGAAGTTTCTCCTAATAATCCGGATTCTCGCATCACACCAGACATGATTACTCGCTTAGCACCAAACGAAGTGTTTGTCTTCGGTTCCAACGAGCAAGGGCTCCATTATGGTGGAGCTGCCAAAGCAGCTTTGGAGAACTTTGGTGCCATTATGGGCCAAGGCAATGGCTTACAGGGGAAAAGCTATGCAATCCCCTCCATGAGCGGAATTGGTGTGATGGGCGAATATGTCAAAGAATTCTGCGAGTTTGCCAAGGCGAGCCCTGAGAAACGCTTCCTGGTTACGGAGATTGGTTGTGGCATAGCTGGTTACTCTATTGGTGAGGTAGCACCACTCTTTGAATGTTGCCGCGATGTGGAGAACATTACTCTTCCAGCTTCTTTCTGGGACATTATCGGAGAACCGTCAGCAAAGGAATATGATCTGGAGCGTTTCGTGACAGCTCAGGCTGCTGACTACGCTGATGCCCTTGACGATATCCGTAATGGACGCAAACGCGGACACTGGATCTGGTATATCTTCCCTCAGCAGAAAGGACTTGGTCACAGCTACAATTCAGAGTATTATGGTCTGGATGGCATTGACGAAGCTCGTGCATATCTTGCCCATCCCGTCCTTGGAACACGACTCAGGGAAATCTCCGAAGCCTTGCTCATCCATGAAGGCAAACGGGATATCGATGCCATTATGGGCAGTAGCATCGATGTACTGAAACTACAGACATGCATGAATCTCTTTAACCGGGTATCACCCAATGACATCTTCGAAAAAGTGCTTGATGCATTCTTCTGATACAAGTAAGCAAAGACTAAGAACACGGGAATATCAACAATAAAAACCATTTTATGAAAGGAAAAAAGGATATCAAAGAACAAGTAGAGGCTTTACAGTCTCAAGCCAAATACGTAATGAACGATACAGCCGTTCCTGTTGACGAACGTATTCAGAGAGCTGCTGATATTTATCGGCAGGCTGAAAAACTGGCTGAAGACTGCCATTTGGATGATAAGGTTTTAGAATCTTTATTGTCTGATTCTACTACATTCTTTAAAGACTATGGTCTGATGAAAGAGGCACTGCCCCGATATCTGCATATGATTGCTCTATGCGAATCGTTATATGGAACGGATCATCCCATGACAGCATCTGCATATAAAGACATCGGAGAAGTGTATATGAACCTTAGCGACATTCCTGCCGCACTAAGTTATGAAACTAAGGCATTAAATATCCGCAAGAAAGTATTTAGTGAAAAAAATGCTGAGACAGCAGGGGCATTAAACGACACAGGTCTTGTATATTATTATCAAGAAGACTATGATAAAGCTTTGGAGTTGTTTTCAAAAGCAAAAGCCATCCGTGAGGAACTTCTTGGCGACAGTCATCCTGACATGGCAGAATCTTATGCCCAGATGGGATTGATTAGTTTGGAATTAGAAGGTGCAAATGAGGCCTTGGAAAACTACTTCAAGGCATTAGAGATTTATAGAAGTACCCTTGGTGAAATACATTGTAAGACTGCTTTTGCCTATAAACTCATTGGCTATTGTTACTATTGTCTTGGCAACTACTCAAATGCTTTGGATTACTGTTCCAAGGCAGTGGCAATCTATGAAAAGGTCTTGGGGACGAAGCATCCAGAAAGTGTTTTGGCATATTACTATCTCGGATTAATACATGACAGTATTGGTGGCGTATCAAAGGCCTTGGAATATATTACCAAAGTGATAGACACAAATGAAAAGATAATTGGAAAAGGTAACAGCATTAGTATAGCAGCCTATAAGGAGTTAGGTTGGTTAAAAGAACGTATGGACGAGCATCAAGAGGCTCTGCATTGTTGTGAGAAGAGTATAGAAATGGCAGAGAACACGTATGGATTAGTACACTTCCGAACTGCAGAAACATATCGGTCTATAGCGTGGTGGTATTGCTACATGTTTGACGAAAAAACAAAAGGCCTTGAATACTATACAAAAGCCCTTGAAATATTAAAGAAATGTCCTCAAACAAAAAAAGTAGTTGAGAAGATAAAAAGTATTGAAGATGATTTAGTCTGCCTAAAGGATAAGGGTGAAGAAAAAAGGGGTACCAGAGACCTGTTCCTCGAGACACTGACCAAAATCGGTTGCCAGTATGAGATAGACTCTGAGGATGGAAACATTCTTTTCGCTTATCAAGGTGAGCACTTTGTGGCCACTGCCAATAACGAGGGATGGTACGTGCGTGTTTGGGATACTTATTGGGGGCATGTGGAATTGTATAACGTTGAAGAGTTCTCCAGATTGAAAAAAGCCGTTAATCATGCCAACATCAATTGTGCTACCATGACCATCTATACAATTAATGAAGAGGGGAAAACTGTAGATGTGCATTGTAAGTCAGTATTCCCATTCATGCCTCAGATACCAAATCTGGAAGACTATCTACGCAATGAGTTAGGTGACTTTTTTACCGCCCATCACCTTGTCGGCAGCGAGATGGCCAAACTTAGAGAACAAGAAGAAAATGCTCAGGTAAACTGATTTTTACGCCGAAGTCCGAAT
>CADCAX010000161.1 GCA_902799455.1 uncultured Prevotellaceae bacterium | reverse complement strand
GAGCAACAAAAAGTTGCTCAGGATTTTGCCATGTCAGATTTTTCACTTATCTTAGTGCTGCAAAACAAACAAGATAAAAATCTGCATTGACATGGCAAATTTAGATAAAAACTTCGGTTTATACAACAACGTAGATAAAAAACGAAGAAATTGTCTATCCACCGCACCCATTCGGGGTGTTTTTGCAATGAGTCAAGGCCCACATACGCTCAATCCTGCCAGAAACGTGCTCTATGTCACAATTGTTTTGTATATTTGGGGCGATATTTTAATTGTTTAACCCTTAAATTGCAGGCTTATGAGAGCAGTATGCGGCCTTGACGTGCACAAAGATAGCGTATTTCTTTGTATCCTCCGCGAAAATGGAGAAAAAATTGAGAAAGTGTTCGGAGTTTTAACACCAGAGCTTGACGCCATGCGCGATATGATGGTTTCACATGACGTTGGCGAGGTAGCAATGGGAAGCACGAGCGTGTATTGGATACCTGTGTGGAGAGTGCTTGAGGCAGACTTTGACCTCAAGCTTGTCAATCCCTATTTCATCCGCCAGCTTCCCGGAAGGAAAAGCGACGTGAAGGATGCCCAGTGGATTGCAGAGTGCGTGATGAAGGATCTCATCTCCAAGAGCTTCGTGCCGCCGGAGATAATCCAGCAGCTTCGCCAATACGACAGGCGCATATTTGACCTTGACACGGAAATCGTGCGCAAGCTCTCCAAGCTTGACGGCGTGATGCAGCGGTGTAACATCCGCCTGAGCAATTATGTGTCAAACACGGACAGCGTCAGCTACAAGGAAGTTGTCAGGGCACTTTCAGAGGGACCACTTCCGAATTTGTGCCCAGCAGAGTATCAGGTTAGAATAAAAGCCATCAAGAATCGGTCTGGGGATTGGGGAATTCAAGATAGATTTGCAAATATATCATGGATTGTCGTAAATTAGATAAAAATGGAACTCACAGAAGAACAGAAGAAATTGGGCTTGCCACAAGCCTGGTGGGACAATCAGGAAGGATGCAAAAGGGATATAGAGTACTCCAGAGAGCATCCTCTATCGCCAGAAGAACTTCAGGAACAAATAAACAACAGCAAGGCAGCTTTACAAAATCAAGCTTCCTTGAAGAAGTAGAGAAAGCTGCCAGAGAGAAAAATTTCTGGATCAGATGCGATTTTCGTGGAACGGTTCTGCTATCCGCTTCCTGCTACAGGGTGGTCTGTCAATGTGCTTGGTGGGCTGAATCTGATGGCTCTTACCCTTCGTGGTCGATGTGGAACCAGTCGATGTCGATGTAGCCGCCTTTCTGCTTGGTGGCGTAGTTGAAAATGGCAAACTTGGTGCCCATGAAGAATGTGTTCCCGTCGAATATCATCTTCATGTCGCTGCCAATAGGGATGAAATTCTTTCCATCCAGGCTGTAGGCAAATGTTGCGATGTCGCGTCCGTTGGTAAAGTCACCATATACGCGGAGGTAGACAGGCCGTTTTGTTCCTGGAATCCTGACTTTGGCTTTCTGCTCGACTCTTACCTTGCTTACTGTATGCTGCTTGTCCAGTTCGATGTTCTGTACCTCCATGGACAGGACGGACGACTTGCCGTTCCTGGAGATGCAGAGTACTCCGCTGGTTCCGCAGAAAGCTGACAGTCCGCACTTGTCGCCATCTTGCATCTTGCTGATGTCAAGGCATACGGTACCTACACATTTCGGTCCCTCCATGCGTTGTGTGATGGTATTTGGCGCTACGAACAGGTTGTCGACTACGCGGCTGGTCTTCATGCGCAGATATCCATGGCGTTCTGTAAGGCTCCAGGCTTCGTTGACTGGGTTGTGGTTCCACTGCCAGTAGAGCGAGAGTCTGTCGGAACTGAATTCGTCGTTGCCGAGAATGCCTGTCTGGTGGATGTACTTGGCGGAGGTGTCGTCTGGCACTTTTCCTTCAGCATTGCCAAGGACTGGCCACCCGTCTTCCCATCTGCATGGCAGGAGACATGGGGTGCGACCCACTCCGTTCCTGTCCTGAAAGAAGATGCCATACCATTCTCCTGTAGGGGAGTCTACTATACCGCCTTGTGCTACACCTCCGGTGGGAAATGGTGGCAGGGCGTGATTGAGTATTATCTTCTTCTCCCACGGGCCATCGAGGCTCTCTGCGCGATAGCATACTTCACGACGGACATTGTCGCGGGGCCATGAAATCATCAGAAGGTAGTATCTGCCGTTGATTTTCATCATGTTGTTTCCTTCAAGAAGTGCATTTTCTATGCCGTCGCGGACTGGGATGGAGAATCTGCGCAGTACTGCTTCCTGTCCCCATGTCTTGCCTGTCTCGTCGAGGATGGCGCGTGTCAGTTCCACTGCTTCTCCCGAATTGTAGAAGATATACACTCTGCCGTCATCGTCGATGAAGAAACTGCCGTCGTGGAAGTGGGGTGGGCGACTGACGAGTTTCCATGGTCCCTCTGCCTTGTCGGCGGTATAGAGAAATCCCTGGTATGGCTCTCCGTTGGTAGTGAACCAGGCGTAGAACTTTCCGAAGTAGTGGCGGAGGCTGGCGGCCCATTGTCCTTGTCCATATACAGTCTTGCCATCTACGAGGTTGTAGCGGTCGCCGTCTTCAATTCGGTCGAACACATAGCTGACTGTCTCCCAGTGTTTCAGGTCCTTGCTTCGCATCATGGGTGCGCCGGGCATGAGGTGCATGGTTGTGGATATCATATAGTAATAGTCTCCAGCCCGGCAGATGGTGTTGTCTGGCACGTCGGCATTGATAATCGGATTGCGATAGCCTTGAGCAGACGCTTCGCGAGTGAATAGTGATGGTTCGACAAACACACCAACCAAGTGAATGGCGAACAGTGCCGACAGCATCAGAATCCTTCCTGATGTGCAGCCTTGTGGTCTTGTGGTTTTAGGGAAAAGCATTTTTGGGAAATTGGGAATCCTTAATTCCGCAGCACTATAACATTAAACATATTTTAATATCCTGAGCAACAAAAAGTTCTTCGACGCGCGAAGCGGCAAAGCCGAGCGGCTCAGGAT
>CADCAX010000160.1 GCA_902799455.1 uncultured Prevotellaceae bacterium | reverse complement strand
TCCATGAGGGCCATAGCATGCACTATGGCGAGGAATTCACCAATGTTGTTGGTTCCTTTTATGGGACCGAAATGGAACACCACCTCCTTT
The DNA here is from genome assembly GCA_902799455.1 of uncultured Prevotellaceae bacterium. Taxonomy (GTDB): domain Bacteria; phylum Bacteroidota; class Bacteroidia; order Bacteroidales; family Bacteroidaceae; genus Prevotella. The sequence goes on along the minus strand of CADCAX010000160.1, from coordinate 4,288 downwards.
GTTATCAAATCTACTCCGCGATATTCCATTGGTCCAGGATTCCCGGAACAAGCTGCATCAACAGCCCAAGCAAGACGTACTCCCTCCATTCCTTTTACATCCTTTCAGGTACTTCAATGCCGAGGAGGGACATGCCGTTCTTGATTGTTTTTGCGACATTTTTGGCAAGTGCCAGACGCAGTTGCTTCTGCTCCTGTGTCTCAGCTCCCAGGATAGAGTAGTCATGATAGAACTGGTTAAAGGCCTTCGTCAGCTCATAGCAGTAGTTAGCAATGCCCGAAGGACTGTAGTCCTTTCCTGCCTGTGCTACGGCAGCACCATATTCGCTCATCTTCTGTATCAGAGCTATCTCCTTCTCGTTGAGGCTGATGTCGCCATCTGTCTTTGCCACAAGCCCCTCTGCCTCTGCCTTTCTCAGGATGCTCCTGATGCGGGCGTAGGTGTACTGTATGAATGGTCCTGTGTTGCCGTTGAAGTCTATTGACTCCTCAGGGTTGAAGAGCATATTCTTTCTCGCATCAACCTTCAGGATGAAGTATTTCAGGGCTCCCATACCTACTATGCGAGCTATCTCCTTACGTTCCTCGTCAGACATGTCGGTAAACTTACCCAACTCCTGCGAAGTCTTCAGGGCATCGTCCACCATCAGCTGCATCAGGTCATCAGCATCTACTACGGTGCCTTCCCTTGACTTCATCTTGCCGTTAGGCAACTCTACCATACCGTATGAGAAGTGTACCAGGTCCTTGCCCCATTTGAAGCCTAGCTTGTCGAGCAATATAGAGAGCACCTGGAAGTGATAGTTCTGTTCGTTACCAACAACATATATCATCTGGTCGATAGGGTAGTCCTGGAAGCGCAGCTTTGCTGTTCCGATATCCTGTGTCATATATACCGACGTACCGTCAGAGCGCAGCAGCAGTTTCTCGTCCAGTCCCTCGCCTGTGAGGTCTGCCCATACTGAGCCGTCGTCCCTTCTGTAGAAGAGTCCCTTCTCAAGACCTTCCTCCACCTTCTCTTTTCCTTCCAGATAGGTGTCGCTTTCGTAGTATATCTTGTCGAAGGCTACGCCCAACGCCTTGTATGTTTCGTCAAAGCCGGCATATACCCATTCGTTCATCTTCCTCCACAGCGCACGCACCTCAGGGTTGTTCTGCTCCCATTTCACGAGCATCTCGTGAGCCTCCCTTATGAGTGGCGCCTCGTTCTTGGCCTCTTCTTCCGACATTCCCTTTGCCATCAGTTCCTTCACCTCTTCGCGATAGTGTTTGTCGAAGGCTACGTAATAGTCACCAATCAGGTGGTCACCCTTCTTGCCTGATGTTTCCGGAGTCTCTCCGTTGCCCCATTTCAGCCACGCGAGCATCGACTTACAGATGTGTATGCCTCTGTCGTTGACGATGTTTGTCTTTACTACCTTATTGCCGTTGGCTGTCATTATCTGTGCCAGAGACCATCCCAGGAGGTTGTTCCTCACGTGTCCCAGGTGCAGGGGTTTGTTGGTGTTAGGCGAAGAGTATTCTATCATCACCAGTGGCGACTGGTCCGTAACGGGTTTCTCTCCATAATGAGGATTGGCGTCTATCTCGTTGAGAACGTTAATCCATGCATTGCCGCCGATGGAGAGGTTCAGGAAACCCTTCACTACGTTATATCCGCTTACGGCAGAGCAATTCTCCTTGAGGTATTGCCCTATTTCCTCTGCTGTCGCCTCTGGGGCTTTCTTTGACATCTTCAGGAAAGGGAACACCACGAGTGTCAGGTTACCCTCAAACTCCGCCCTTGTTTTCTGCAAGGTAGCCAATTTCTCAGGTATCTCCTGACCGTATAATTCTTTAATAGCGGACATCACCGCCTGTTGTATCTTCTTTTCCATTTATCCAACAATACTTCCTGGTTTAACGTTTGTTGATGTTGTCGTTACAGACAGCGAACCGTCAAAGTTTACAGCTGAGAGAATCATTCCCTGACTCTCTTCGCCCATCATCTTACGAGGCTCGAAGTTCGCCACGAAGAGCACCTGCTTGCCTACCAGCACCTGTGGGTCCTCATAGTATGCCGCGATGCCGCTAAGGATTGTGCGACCCTCTGCTGTGCCATCGTCGATGTGGAACTTCAGCAGTTTCTTTGACTTCTTCACCTTCTCGCACTCTGTCACGAGACCAACGCGGATGTCCAGCTTCTCGAAAGTATCGAAATCCACATTCTCCTTGATAGGTTCTGGTGTGAATTCTGTTGCCTCGTTAGCCTTCTTGGTATCCTCCAGCTTCTTCAGCTGTGCCTCTATCACGCTGTCCTCTATCTTCTCGAAGAGCAATGATGGCTCGTTGAGCTGCTTTCCTGCCGTCAGTATGTCCATGCTGCCCAGCTGCTCCCATGAGAAGCTTTCCAGTGCCAGCATGTCCCTGAGCTTCTTGCTGCTGAATGGCAGGAATGGCTCGAATGCTATTGCGAGGTTTGCTGTCAGCTGCAGGCATACATACAGAATCGTCTTCACACGTTCCATATCCTCCTTCGCCACCTTCCACGGCTCACATTCTGTGATATATCTGTTGCCGATGCGAGCGAGGTTCATAGCCTCCTTCTGTGCCTCACGGAACTTAAACTGCTCCAGATATGTCTCCACGTCAGCCTTCACGTTCTTGAATTCCTCTATGGCCTGCTTGTCAGTATCTGTCAGCTCGCCACACTCTGGAACAATACCGTTGAAGTATTTTTTTGTCAGCTGCAAGGCACGGTTTACGAAGTTACCGTATATAGCCACCAGTTCGGAGTTGTTACGCTCCTGAAAATCCTTCCATGTGAAGTTGTTATCCTTTGTCTCTGGAGCATTTGCTGTCAGCACATATCTCAGCACATCCTGCTTTCCTGGCAATGCAGGCACATTGTCTGGCATGATATAGTCGCCGTGAGCCTTCATCATTACAGGGAATATGAGGCAATGGAATACGATGTTGTCCTTTCCGATGAAGTGTACCAGTCTTGTGTCCTCATCCTGCCACCACTTCTGCCAGGTGCCCCATTTCTCTGGCTCCTTCTCGCAGAGTTCCTTGGTGTTTGAGATATAACCTATTGGTGCATCAAACCAAACATACAACACCTTTCCCTTAGCATCCTCCAGAGGTACAGGAATACCCCAGTCGAGATCGCGTGTCATAGCGCGAGGCTGCAGGTCCATATCCAACCAAGACTTACACTGTCCATAGACGTTAGAGCGCCATTCCTTATGGCCTGTCAGGATCCAGTCCTTCAGCCACTCCTGATAGCGGCCCAGAGGCAGATACCAGTTTTTGGTAGGACGCTTAACGAGTCCGTGACCTGGGTTGTTCTTGTTTGTTGGATTTATCAGTTCGTCTGGTGATAGGGTAGCACCACATTTCTCACACTGGTCGCCATAGGCCCCCTGATTGTGGCAGCGAGGACATTCACCCACGATGTTACGGTCCCTGTCACCTCGTCGCAGTACTGCTCTTCTGTTATCTCCTCCAAAGCGCCCTTGTCATACAGGGTCTTGAAGAAGTCGCTGGCAAACTGATAGTGTGTCTTGCTCGTGGTGCGTGAGAAGATGTCGAACGAGATGCCGAAGTCCGCAAATGAGTCCTTGATAATTTTGTGGTATCTGTCCACCACCTCCTGTGTTGTGATGCCCTCCTGCTTGGCGCGTATGGTGACAGGTACGCCGTGCTCATCAGAGCCACAGACGAAAATCACCTCTCTGTTCTTCAGTCTCAGGAAACGGGCATAGATGTCAGCTGGGATATACACTCCAGCCAAGTGACCTATGTGTACTCCGCCATTAGCATAAGGCAGGGCGGCAGTAATTGTAGTTCTCTTGTAATTCTTTATTGCCATATCTTTTTTTAAAAATTTTTCGTGCGTGCAAAGGTACAAAAATTTCCTCATTCTGCAAAACAATCACCTTATTTATTAATTTTTTTTTATAAAATCGTCTAAATTATTCGTCCCCTTTGGTTTTAAGTTTCAGGTATGCCCTTCGGATGGTATTTTCCTTCATCCTTCTTCCATCTTCCCTCTTTTTTTGTTACCCTTAAGGGTTGCAATTTTTTCCCTTAGGGATTGCAAATTTTCTCTCTTAATTTCACGATGCAATGTTGCGGTTAAGCGAGGAAAGAGTCAAGCTTGTTTGAACTCTGTCGAGCGAAAGCAACATCGCTGATGGTTAAATCTCTTTGGGAGATTTGAAAGTGAAAACTTGTTTTCAGTTGCCTGAGAAACCGTTTCTCATTTCCATCAGCAAAATTACACAAATTATCACACCTATACGAAT
>CADCAX010000159.1 GCA_902799455.1 uncultured Prevotellaceae bacterium | reverse complement strand
CAAGCCCTTCACCACAGGATTAGAAGCTCCCGGCTCCTGTGTGATGACCAGGTTGCCTTCAGCATCCGCCGACAGCCACACCCAGCCAGAGCCAAACAGCCCTACGCCCTTGGCCTCGAACTCGGCTTTGAAGGCCTCGAAACTCCCCCACTGCTTCTCAATCTGAGCAGCGAGCGCGCCTGTCGGCCCTTGTGCAGCCTCCCCGACAAGCTTAAACTGCGTGAAATACAACTCATGATTCAGGATCTGCCCGGCATTGTTGAAGACCGGCCCGGCAGGAGCCTTTCGCACGATTTCCTCCAGTGCCATCCCCTCATACTCACTGCCCGGAAGCAGCTTGTTGAGATTATCGACATAAGCCTGCAGATGCTTGCCATGATGGAACGACAGTGTCTGAGCACTGATCACAGGCTCCAGCGCCTCCATCGCATAAGAAAGTTGAATTAATGTAAACATGGGTTTTTAAATATCTAGGGATTAATAACTATCACGGGGAGCAGCTCTCTTTTCCATTCTGGGCGCAAATATACATAAAGTTTCTGAGACTTACCATATTTTGCAAGGAAATTTAAATATATTTGTGTATATCGCATATTGATATAAAAATAGCAGCTATATGCTTCACTTAAAGTTACATAATGCAAGAAATTTTAAGAAGAATGCCCCAACTGGTTCCCAAAAACGAGCAGCAGCCACACCCTTCATAGTCAAAGAAAGTGACTGCCGCTAACTCAAAAACTCAACTCTGGGGCCAGGCCCCGAGGTCAAATTTTAGTGCTGGGGTCATTAGTGCTGGGGTCAGGCCCCGAGATAAAGTATCTTTTAGAAACTTAACCTCGGGGCCTGGCCCTAGCACTTAGTTTCGGGGCCTGACCCCAGCACTAATTCAATAACAATTCGCCATTCGGTGAGTGGCGAATTTGAAATTCACTCTTGATTCACTCCTAAATCGCCTTCAAGTAGAACGCCATCTCAAAACTGATAAGCCTTTCGCTATTCAGATACTGCTTCCATGCTTCTTCATGATGGCTTGTTTGCGATATTTGCGTAGGAGTCTCTTTCTTGAATCTCTGATAAACATAGTCGAGCATCATCAATTCGTCATCGCTGAAGTCAGACATGTCCGGTGATAAATGAGAGACGAGTTTTGTTCCTTCCCTGCCATCGCTGAACTGTTCTATTTCCTGATCTATCTCATTGTAGAAACTGTAGATGCGATCCCATCTGATAGGTACCGGCCCATGAGTGATAGCCCTATACGACAAGCCCGTCATTGCCTTTCCTGTCATACGATATGATAAGAAATCCGTGTAGAAAAGCAATTTGTTCATCTTAGTGAAGAAAACAGCCTTCTCTTTCTCTATATAATAAAGCAATATATTCTTCAGTTTGTCGATAGACTGTGTTGCAAAACCATTATAGATAGAGCGTCGCACATTGTGGAACATATACTCCATGACGTATGGAGGGTATTTCATTTTGTCCCATGCCTCGGATTTACTCATAATTTTAGCAAACTCCTCCTCAGAGAACTGTCCTCTTGCATTTTCAACGAAAGAGCGGAATATCTCAGGATTCATGATAGACATCAGCACCTTACCGTTGGCCTCACTGGGCATGTCTCCATTCTCGTATAAACGATACTGATTTTCACCAAACCCCAGAATCTCAGACATTTTTGTGGCTGAAAGAGCATAATGCTGACGAATACGCTTTATCTCTTCAGGGAATGGAATACCATATTTTGCCCTATACTGATTATAGACTTGCGCAATGTTCGCCTCGTCAAGTTCTGTAGTGGAAAACCGCTCCTTGGTATCCTCGCATTCATAAAACTGATGTATATAGTTAAAATTCTCCTTACGAAACATCAATGTTGATGGTTCGCAATGGAGCACAGCATTACCTTCGCTAAACGGGCTTTTCATCTTCTGCTTAATCATAATCATCAGTTTTTAAATGGGTAATTCATTGGATGTTCTGCTAAATGGAAGGACCATCTTATTGAGAGTATCCACAATTGGTCCTTCTGAATAGTCTTCTGGTTCAATATTCAGGATAACCTGCTTGCGGTAAGTCGGAGCGATTTCTAAGGTGGCTAGTGTCTGAAGGTTCTTTCCTCTATCATCACGATATATGATGTCAAACACCTTAATCTTCTCTTTTAGCCGCTTCAGAAAATCTTCTACTTGTTCTTTTGTCGCCATTAAGTTTACCGGTATACTTATTACATTTGCGATGCAAAGATAATGCAATTTCAACGAAAAAGCCGAATGTTTACACTATTTAGCTAATGTTTTCAACTAAAAAGTTGGTATTATTGAAAAATAATAGTATTTTTGCACTCGAAAGGAAGGTATTGTTTTAGGATAACGAAAAACACGAACCTCCTTTTATTTGGAATTCTAACATCTGGTTTACATGACCTGATTACCCTCAAGGAGTGTGTTAAGTCACTATGTTTAACATCTCTAGACGGCAGGAGGGTTTATCAAGGATTTCGCCAAGATTAACCCTCTTGCTTCTTACTCACCCTTTACAAAAATGATCAGCTCCGCAGACCTCCTCCTGATGTCCTTCAGTATCTTCATCCTTCTCAAATGTACTGATTCTTCCTCTTATGCTCCTCCATCAGCACAAGAATCAATGAAGCTTTTAGCTTCAACTAATCTACCATATTGAAAAGGCACTTCCATCTTTATACAAACTTATTATTTTAGGCAAAGAAACAAAATTATACGCATGCGTATAATACAATAGCGTATAATTTATTCTTTTTTAAGAGAAATTGCGCAAAATGACCAATTTGTTGTTGGATTATATCACACCTATTAAAACGAATGAAAGCCAGCGAAAGGCTGGCTTTTCATCTTTATTGATACTGATTCACTCTCTTATGCTCTTCCATCAATGCCTGTAGCTCTTCAAACATCTTCACCCTTTCCGGCTTCATTTTCCCCGCATTGATCAATTTGCGGGAAGCTTTGAGCCAGTTCAGCATATTATGCTCTTCCAATCTATGCTTTGATGGATTCCTCTTATTCATTTTGATGAAATCCATCACTTCATTGTATTTCAGAATCCATTTTTCGTCCTGCGTCATAACTTCTTCAGTAACTAATGTGACATCAAAACCTCACAACCGGG
>CADCAX010000158.1 GCA_902799455.1 uncultured Prevotellaceae bacterium | reverse complement strand
ACATCGTAAGGAATGCCGAGACCTGCCAGCAATTCCTTACGACGTGGAGAGTTAGATGCGAGAACTATACGCATTGAACATTGACCATTAAAAATTAAATTCCGCACTTCGTGCTCCAGAACGATAATCTTTAACCGTTAACCGTTAATCGTTAACCGTTATTATCTTCTGCTGCGGGCGAGTTTGTCAATATATGCGTCGATAACGGCTACTGCTGTGATATTGACGATATCGCGGACGCCTGAGTCGAAGTCGGTGAAGTGGATTGGTCTGTTAAGACCCATCTGGATAGGACCGATTACCTCTGTCTCAGGTGAGAACTGCTGAATGAGCTTATAAGCAGAATTGGCAGCAGAGAGATTGGTGAATATCATAGAGTTGACTATCTCACCATGCAGACGCAGGAATGGATATTTCTCATCGCGGCGCTCATGGTCGAGGGCAAGGTCGATAGACATCTCACCATCTATCTTCAGATTAGGATATTCCTCCTGCATCTCACGCACTACATCTGCCATCAGCTTTGGTGAGCCGTCTTTGTCAACACCAAAGTTAGAATATGATATCATAGCAATCTTCGGTTCGTCATTGAAGAAGCGTATGGTATCGGCTGTAAGACGTGCGATATCCTTGAGTGCCTCCTTGTCTGGAGAACGGTTTACGAGGGTGTCGGCAATATAGTATATTCCGCGCTTGCTGTTAATGATATGCATAGTGCCGAAATGCTTATACTTAGGACGGATGCCGATTACTTCCTTGGCAGCCTTGATGGTGTTAGAGAACTTGGTATAGACACCTGTGATGAAGGCATCTGCTTCGCCTGTCTCGACCATCATCATGCCGAAGTAGTTGCGCTCGAACATCTTGTCGTTTGCCTCTTCGAAGTTATATCCCTCGCGGCAACGCTTTTCTGCCAGCAGTTTTGCATAACGCTCACGACGTTCGCGCTGGTTGTCATGACGCAGATTTATTACCTCGATGCCTTCAAGGGAGAGCTCCAGTTCCGCTGCCTGCTTCTGTATCATCTCGTCATTACCGAGCAGAATAGGATAACAGAGTCCTTCATTATATGCCTGTACGGCAGCCTTTATCATTGTAGGATGCAGTCCTTCTGCAAAGACCACCCTCTGTGGATGCTTGCGGGCTGTATCGAAGAGTTTCTGGGTGAGAGATGTCTCCTGTCCCATACGCAGACGCAGCTGGCGCTTGTATTTCTCCCAGTCAGTGATAGGCTTTCTTGCTACCCCACTATCCATCGCTGCCTTAGCAACAGCAGAAGATACTTCGGTGATAAGGCGTGGATCAACTGGCTTTGGTATGAAATACTCAGGTCCGAAGGTGAGGTTGTTTACGCCATAGACAGCATTTACGACATCAGGAACAGGCTGCTTTGCAAGGTCAGCAATAGCATGTACGGCTGCTATCTTCATCTCTTCGTTGATGGCCTTGGCATTAACATCGAGGGCACCACGGAAGATATAAGGGAAGCCGATGACGTTGTTTATCTGGTTAGGATGGTCTGTACGGCCTGTTGACATGAGCACATCAGGACGTGCTGACATAGCATCATCATAGGATATCTCAGGAACAGGATTTGCTAGGGCGAAGACAATAGGATGGTGCGCCATAGAGCGTATCATATCCTGTGTCACGATATTACCCTTTGAGAGTCCGAGGAACACGTCAGCATCCTGCATAGCCTCAGCAAGGGTATGCACATCGCGGCGGTCGGTAGCGAAGTATTTCTTCTGTTCATTAAGCCCCTCACGATCTGAGGTGATGACACCACGTGAGTCGAGCATCACGATATTCTCACGCTTTGCTCCCAGAGCCACATAAAGGCGGGTACACATGATAGCAGCTGCTCCGGCACCGCTAACAACAATCTTCACATCTTCTATCTTCTTCTGTGCCACCTCAAGGGCATTGATGAGTCCGGCAGCAGAGATGATAGCTGTTCCGTGCTGGTCATCATGCATAACAGGGATGTCGAGACTCTTCTTCAGGCGTTCCTCGATATAGAAACACTCCGGAGCCTTGATATCCTCAAGATTGATACCACCAAAGGTAGGAGCGATACGTTCTACTGCTTCGCAGAACTTCTCGGGGTCTTTCTCATTAACCTCTATATCGAATACATCGATGCCACCATATATCTTGAAGAGGAGGCCCTTACCCTCCATAACAGGTTTTCCGGACATAGCACCAATATCACCGAGTCCCAGAACGGCTGTACCGTTAGAGATTACTGCAACGAGATTACCCTTGTCGGTATATCTGTATGCATCATCGGGGTTATTCTGAATCTCAAGACAGGGATATGCCACACCTGGCGAATAAGCCAGTGAGAGGTCTGTCTGGGTGTGATATGCCTTGGTAGGCATCACTTCAATCTTTCCTGGGCGTCCTTCTTCATGATACTGAAGGGCGGCCTCTTTCGTAATTTTTGCCATAATTTTATTTCAATCTTTTTACTTAACCAAACAATTCGCGCAGGGCTTCTTCGACCTTGCGAACGGGATGTATGTTTATGTTGTTGAATTTTGTTTTGTCTATCTTATTTCTGTAAGGGACTATTATGTCTGTGAATCCCAGTTTCTCTGCTTCTGCTATGCGTTGCTCTATACGTGTCACAGGGCGTACCTCGCCACTCAGGCCTACCTCGCCACACATGCAGTAGCCACTCTCTATCGGGGTATCGACATTACTGGAGAGAACAGCTGCTATGACGCTAAGGTCCATTGCCATATCTGTCACCTTCAGGCCACCTGCGATATTGAGGAAGACATCTTTCTGTGCCAACTTAAACCCGACACGTTTCTCGAGAACTGCCAGCAGCATATTGAGGCGTCTTTGGTCAAAACCTGTGGCAGAACGTTGCGGTGTGCCATAGGCAGCAGTACTGACGAGGGCCTGTGTCTCAACAAGGAAAGGTCTCATGCCCTCCACGGCAGCAGATATAGCAACACCGCTCATCCCTTCCCTATCGTCGCTAAGGAGCAGTTCCGAAGGATTGCTGACAGGACGAAGACCATTCTGTTGCATCTCGTATATTCGAAACGGTTCTTTATGCTGCGGAGTATACGATAAATACCCTGTCTGTCGCCCTCGAACTGTATAACAGCATCAACGATGTGTTCCAGTATCTTCGGACCAGCAATGGTACCTTCTTTGTTGATATGACCGATGAGGATTACAGGAACGCCACTAGTCTTTGCATAACGAAGCAAAGCCGATGTGCATTCCCTGATTTGCGTAATGCTGCCTGGAGCAGAGTCGGCAACCTCAGTCTCCATAGTCTGTATGGAATCGACGATGATAAGGTCTGGAGCAGCATCGCGTACAGAGTCGAAAATCTTCTCAAGACTCGTCTCACACAGTACCGACACATTCTCGTTATGTCCCCCACCCTGCATATTGGCAGAAATTCTGTCGGCACGCAGCTTTAGCTGATGGGCACTCTCTTCACCAGAAACATAAAGGACACTGGTGTCAGGCATACGCATAATAGTCTGCAGAGTCAGAGTA
>CADCAX010000157.1 GCA_902799455.1 uncultured Prevotellaceae bacterium | reverse complement strand
CAGTTCTCGTGCAATGAGATTAGAGAATACTGCTCAGCGTTTCTCTTCAAACATGAATGTGTTTGCAATAGTAGAAGGTGTTATGGCTGTTCCTGGTGACTCTATTGTGGCAGTTGCTGTTGATGGCGTTCGTGGTGGAGCAACGATAGATGATGAGGGTAAGGCTTGTCTCACGATTCTTGGTGACAACGATGCTGATATCTATCTCACCCTGATGCATAATAATACTATTGTAGCATCTGCTAAGGCACCTATCAGCTATGCCAGCGATAACATAGTCGGCTCATATGCTAATCCTACTGCTATCACTTTCGTAGAAGGCTCAGAAGCATGGGGTAGTGACTATGATGTTAAGGCTATATACACTATGGATGGCAAACAGTTACCATCTACAGATATTAAAACACTTACAACAGGATTATATATCATAAAGTATGAAACATTATCAGATAATAATAGCAATACTAGCGGTTGCCGTGTCATTCGTGTCTTGCGGTAGTTCTGGCGACGACGAGGTGCCTACATATCAGGAACAAAAATATACGCAGCATGAATCTCCGCAATGGGATAATGTTGCTGAGGCTGAGAAGCCGAGTAAGAAGTATGCATCTAATATGATGGTTTATGTTCAGTTGCCTGATTCTATGAAAGCTTATATATCAACTGCCGACAAAATGGCTGCCTTTTGTGGTAGCGAGTGTCGTGGGACTGCTACCTTGATAGATGATGTATGGTGTGTCAGTATCTGGGGTGCGGATGAAGAAAACATAACTCTAAAATACTATTGTGCAACAAATAAGTATATGTACTATTCTGCAGAAACTCTGGTATTTAAGGGTGATGAACATATAGGTACCTATGATGAACCTCGAACGGTATATTTCATCGTAGAGAAGTAAAATAAGAAAAACGGCATCTTGAATTCAAGGTGCCGTTTTTTTCTTTAAACTTTAAACTTTAAACTCTAAACTCTAAACTCTAAACTTTACATCTACCACAGTCTTTGTGCAATGCGGATGCTGATTTCTGGCATTACTGGTAGGAGCTTGACGAGTTTTACGTATCTGTCAACAGAGCCAGGCATGCTTTTGGCATCTTTCACGAGATTGACAGTATTGTAAACAGGATTGCCTGTAGCATCTTGTCCCAGGGGCACTTTTACGTCTATAGCTGGAGTTCCTCCCCAAATTGTCACACCTGCATCGATGCCAAGAGTGGTTCGTCTGTCTTTTGTGATTGGAACAGAATATCCTACTCCAACAAAAGGTTTAATCTTCCACCATCCTCTACCTGAAACGGAAATCTGGTTGTTCTCGTCTGGGGCCATTCGTATAGGGTCACCAGATTTGTGCATCAGTTCGCCCTTATGGTAACGAATACCACCTTTTACGATAGGTCTGCCGTTTTCATCAGTTTGATATTTTACTTCCCGATAAATAGGATTTCCCTGTTTGTCTGTTCCGATTTGAACATTGTATGGGTTATCCAGTTCTGCAGTATAATCGTAATAGATATCTTCCTTTGCTACGATATCGTGTGAGTATTGTCCAATAGCGACGTTAAAGGCATTCTCTGAATATACCTTATTCTCTACTTCACGTCCATAGAGCTCATCCCAGTTCTTTACTGTGTTACCATGTTTCTCACCCCATTTGCGAAGTTCCTTGTTTGTGTTCTCGAATGATATTCCCTCAGGTAGTGTGACCCCCATTTCTTCTACATCGATAATAATGCCATCTTTGTCTCCCAAGGCTTTTCTGTAGAGTGAGTTCAGCGCTCCTATTGCTGTCATATTTCGCATACTGTATGGGGAAACGACAGCAGTGATGAAGTCAGTATTGCCATAGTAGAATCCTACAGTAACATGAAAATTTCTGTTCTTCTTTATTGGGAATATATCCACGAGGCATTTGAAGTTGCTCATGTTGACATCTCCCTCCATCTGTACGCTCAGTTCTGGCCTTGTGCCAAGAATTCCCTGCAGTTTGTCTGCAATCTGGTTGAAACGGTTTCCCTGTATTTCCTTTGGCAGGTCTTCTGCTACTTCAATTCCGAAGGTAGGGTCGAAGTGAATATATGGCATCCATACTCCTCCCACTCTGAGTTGAGCCCATTCGCTCATAGGGAAGGCAACATCGAAGCCCAGGCCGCTGGTTCCTATCGTTCCAGCCACATCAATGTGGTTGAACCATTTCCTGTCACTAACGCTTTGGGTGGTAAGGAATCGATGGAACTTACCCTCTGCCATTGCTGGGGTCGCAAGCAGTATGCATGATATGAGGGATATGATGTGTTTCTTTACCATATGCGTTGTGAAATTCTTATTGATGCCTCTGGATATACTGGGTATTTGTCTGCTGAGCGCAGGTATCCGGCAGTATTGTTGCCAGCTACATTGCTGAGTCCCTCAAAGGCTTTTACTTTGGGCTTTCCGCCCCATATCAGGATGCCTGCATCAATGCCTATCATAGTGCGTTTATCTTTGGTGATAGGTATTTCGTATCCAGCTCCGATATATGGTTTGAAGCTGTTTACTTCGGCCTTTACTTCTATTACGTCTTTGTCGTTTATTGTGGCGTTGACAACATGAGTCTCTCCATTCTCGTCAGTCCTTTCGCCCAAGGGAATACCAACTTCTCCTATTTCAATGATTTTCCTGTAGAGTTTTTCCCTTATTTCCTGCAAATTTTCAGACTTCGTGTTTATGCCGATAAATGACAAATCGATATCCTCATTATTAATTGCTTTCTGTCGCAGGGTATTGAAAGTCTTTATGGCAGCTATCGTATTGCCGCTGATGGGGGTGCTGGTAGCTGTGACATAGTTGTTTGTGCCCCAGAAAAAACCTATCGTAACGTGGAAATTGCGATGATTCTTGATAGGAAAGAGGTCAACCAGCATCTTGAAATGATTCATGCTGGACTTTCCTTCCATCTCTATGTATTTTTCAGGCTTTACTCCGACAAAAGTAGAAACAAGGGCAGAGAACTGTCCCCAGTATGCTTCAGGATTGTCCATGTGAACAACATATGTGTCAGAATAATGTCCGCGAGGTTTCCATACTCCGCCAATACGCAAGCGAGCCCAGTCTTTCAAAGGAAAGGCCAGGTCGAAGCCTAAGCCTGTGGTACCAGCAGTAAAGGCTCCGTCGATATGGTTGAAGTAGCCATTGTCCGGCTGCTCCAAACTATACCATTTCTCTGCGCT
>CADCAX010000156.1 GCA_902799455.1 uncultured Prevotellaceae bacterium | reverse complement strand
ATGACGGGATTGCCTTCATATTTCACAAATGTGAGACCATTGTCTTTTGAGACAGCCATCGACTGTGTCTGATGATGACCTGCTGAGGTGTAGAATGCCACCACATCGCTGCCGTTTGTAATACATGATCCGCTGAAGATACTTCCCAGCCAGTCGGGCTCGAAAGTCAGGGGCTGTGCCTCCCAATGCACCAGATCCTTCGATACAGAATGTCCCCAGTGCATATTCTCCCACTGTGACCCATAAGGATTATACTGATAATAAAGGTGCCACACCCCGTCTTTGTAGAACATACCGTTAGGGTCGTTCATCCAGCCGTATTGAGGTGTATGGTGATAGACAGGACGGAAGTGTTCGCGGTTGGCAGTATCAAAGTCATCAGAGAACTTAATCTCCTTCCAGCAGGTGAACTCGCTTACCGCTCCCTTCTGACGACGGTCACCATGGAACTCGATATCAAACAGCTTGGCTCCTTTCAACTCGTAGGGTACAAAATAGTCCACACGGTCAACAGCCAGTTTTACATTCATACGCTGCACCATGTTGTTGCTGCCGTCAAGCACGGCTATTGCCGCGATCTCCTCCGTCTCCTGTACAGGCAGTAGAATGTACTTACTTTTTTCATTCATCCGCAACATGGCGTGTTTGTCACCAAGTACCATCGGTGTCACCTGTGCAATGGCTGTGATTGTCACCAGCATCGCCCCCATCATCGTTGTCACTAACTTTTTCATTTTGCTATTCATTTGTTGTTTTTGAATTATGCCGCAAAGATATGACAAACCCTATTAGTATTCTAGAATTTATGCTTCAAAAACATAGAAAAATCGTTCATTGCAACAATTTTACACACAATGAACGATTTTTCTATGCATTCCAGAGGCATTATTTCGCCTCGCCACTACCATAGATATAGCCGAAGGCTCCGCTCTGATAGTCGAAGATCTCCCCGTCCTTGAAGAAACGCCTCAGTTCAATCTCGGCATTCGAGGTGGAATCACTGGCGTGGACAATGTTCTGCTGATTACTCATCGAGTAGTCGCCACGAATGGTTCCTGGAGCTGCCTCACGCCCGTTAGTAGAGCCAGTCATGGTACGTACCACCTGAACGGCATCCACACCCTCAAGGGCGAGCGCAACAACAGGTGATGCCTGCATGGAAGCAGCCAAGGAAGGGAAGAAGGGTTTATCAACGAGGTGTGCATAATGCTCGCGCAGGATCTCATCACTGAGCTGCATCATCTTCATACCGGCCACGCGGAGTCCACGACGCTCAAAACGGTTCAGAATCTCGCCAATCAGCTGACGCTGTACACAGCTGGGCTTCAGTAAAACAAGAGTTTTTTCCATAATGATATTCTCTACTTTGGTTTATTATTTCATTTGTCTGCAAAAATACCGAAAAAAATTGAATTACACAAATTATTTGATGACTTTTTGGTTGTCTGGGTGATTTTATTCGGTTGTTTGCGTTTATCAGGAAAAATGTGTCTCTGCAACGTGAAAAGTTATGTTCACAGGCGGTAAACATAAGTTCAAGGGCGATAGACATATATTCAAGGACGGTAAACATAAGTTCAAGGGCTGAGAACATAAGTTTACAGAGTAGAAAAAAATAAAGCGCGACTCATCACGAGCCGCGCTTTTCTCTTACTTATTACTAACCATTAACTAACAAGAACCAAAACATAAGTATGAATCATGTTCTTGATGCAAAGGTACGACATATTTTCCATACCGTCGATAAGATATGTTTCAATGAATAAAAAAAATCGTTCATTGCAACAAATCTACATGCAATGAACGATTTTTTAGATAGTTAAATAAGCGGGCTTAGATCGAGAGCAGATATTCAATACTGTTCTTCGCGAGCTTAAGAACGTTCTCCTGGCAAGAGTTGTTCTTGGGAGTTGCACTCTTATCGGGGGTGCCGTCGGCGTTCTTCATAGAGAACTCGCAACCGCCGTTACCGATGCAGAGCACTGTACCGCAGCCCTTCTGGAATCCATCAGGAGCCTTAGGAGCACCCTTGGCTTCCCAGACGTTCAGCTGAGATACCCAACTTGCCTGAGAGTCCCATGTGCCGAGCGGATAGATACCAAACTCTTCTGTCACAACATTGTAACACTCCTCTGTCGTATTATCCAAGCCAGTCAGCTTGTTTGGAATGTCGAAGAACAGACAGTTGTGATCCTCTGTCCAACCTGCGCCCTTGAAGGCGATGGCCTTGAAGCAGGTGTCGTTTAACTTCTCCGTCGGGATGTTGGCATAGATCGGATGTGAGCTGAAGTCCTTGGAGAACTTACCTGTGTTGAGACATACGCCCATCTTCCATACGTCGTTGTTAGGACCGCCGACACCACAGCCAAAGGCATTGTTGACACCACGAAGGGTTGCCGTTGCCAAACGGTTGATCGTCCCAATGTAAGGTACGGCATGCTGCCAGAGCAACAGGTTACCACCGTTCTTCACATACTGTTCAACACATGGAGCCGCATTTCTGGCTACGTCAGAGAAGTTCCAAATATCATCGTTATTGCCAGTCTCGAGGTCGCGCAGCCAGAAGAGCATACGGTAGTCCTCAATGTCCTCAACGGTACTGATGTTGCCGAAATAGACGTACTCACCCTTCGGATAGTTCTCTTTGAACCACAGCCATGCGCTGGCCTCATCGTCATCACCATTGGCAAGAAGCTCCTCTGGTGTGGCATATTCCGACAGGAAGCCGGGAATCTTACCACCGATCTTTGTCGATCCATAAATAGGCAGAGCCTTACCATCACCGTTCTGTGCGATAAGAGTAGCATCCCAGCTCTCCTTCAGCACAACATCCTCAAGAAGATAGGAAGTGCCGTTGACTGTCGTCTCGACCTTTCTGCTGCCATCACCGTTCACAAGCTTCAAGATGTATGACGTAGCATCAGCACTGGCCTTCCAAGTCACCTCCAGGTTGTGATTTTCTTCGTCGATGTCAATCTGCTGGAACTTCAGGTCTGTTGGAGCCGTAGCGCCAGGACGTGTGAAAGATGTCATCACACCTTTAGAGAGTGCATCGGCGTTAGCATACTTGAAGAGGAACTCATAGAACTCATTTGTCTCAAGATTCTTCAGTGTAAACGAATTGCCTTCACATGGAGTCAGACCCTGCATCTGTGTACCATTCTTAAAGACTGCAACCTGCATGGTGGCATTCTGATTACTTGGTGTCCACGTAAGGGTATAATCGTAATTATTATCGCCAGTA
>CADCAX010000155.1 GCA_902799455.1 uncultured Prevotellaceae bacterium | reverse complement strand
TCTGTTGCAGGAATATCAAAGGATATTTCTGTCAGATATCACCTTGACAACAGACGAGTAGCCAGCATTCTCGACACTTTCTCTTGCATTATGCAAGGTATAATACCTTATGGAGCACAGATGCTGATGGGTGCAGCTCTGGCAAATGTTTCATCTGTTGAGATTATACCTTATCTTTATTATCCATATGTTTTGCTAATCTTCGCTATTGGAAATATTATTTTTAGAAAAGCTGATAAATAGTTTTTTATTGCGATAAAATGGTGATTTTGTGAAAAATATTGTTAAAATCTGCACGTTGAAACATAAAATGATATAATTGGTACAAATAAGAAAGATTAGTATATAAAAACTTTGTACCTTTGCACCTAGAAAAAGTAACATCGATAGGTTTGTAAGAAATTATATTGTAATAGTTAGTTAATAGTAGTTTATTTTTATCGGTGAGGTCAGCGTTGTGAAATGGTGACCTCTTTTTTTTGCCTCTTCTAAAACACATTATATATAATATATTATATTACTTATATGAGAACTTTAATATTATTATTTATCTCAACCTTCTTGAGTATCAGCAGCAATCCGCGTAGGTGATGACTTCTATATGGTCAGCACCACGATGCATCTGATGCCAGGCGCTCCTATTATGAAATCTAAAGACCTTGTGAACTGGGAAATCGTTAGCTATGTATTTGACAGTCTTCACGATACTCCCAACTACGACATGACGGGAGGTACTACCGTATATGGACGAGGACAATGGGCTACATCGCTGCGCTACCATAATGGAAAATTCTATATTCTCTTCTCACCCAACGACAAGCCCTGGAAGTCTTCAATATATGTTGCTGATAAAGCAGAAGGTCCTTGGAGACTCGTTTCACGTCCAAGGCATTTTCATGATAATTCGCTGCTCTTCGACGAGGTCAATGATAAGGTTTATGTTTTCTACGGCACTGGCGAGGTGGCACAACTGAAGAATGATCTGAGCGATGTGGATTCCACAGGCGTAAATATGAGGATATTCCAGCGTGATGCTGAAGAGAACGGCCTGCTTGAGGGCAGTCGTGCCATTATGCATGACGGACGCTACTACCTGCTTATGATTAGCTGGCCACGAGGACATGTGCGCCGCCAGGTGTGCTATCGTGCTGACAAGATTACAGGCCCTTGGGAGAAGAAGGTCATACTTGAGGATGAATTTGATACCTACGGTGGAGTAGGTCAGGGAACAATCGTAGATGCTCCTGATGGCAGTTGGTGGGGCATAATCTTCCAGGACAGAGGCGGAATAGGTCGCGTACCAGTACTGATGCCTTGCAGATGGGTGGACGGATGGCCAATGCTGGGTGATGAGCAAGGACACATCGCAAAGGTTATGGACCGCCCGATAAGCGGGCAGGAGACAAAGAGCATCGTTGCGTCTGACGATTTCAGCGGAGAAAAACTGAAATTGGAGTGGCAATGGAACCATAATCCTATTAACGAGGCGTGGTCACTTAGCGAGCGCAAGGGATGGCTCAGGCTGAAGACTGCCCGCAAGGAGGATAACCTGTATGTAGCGCACAACACTCTGTCACAGCGTATGATGGGACCTAAGAGTACAGCAACTGTGAAGCTTGATGTCAGCAAGATGAAGGATGGCGATCGTGCTGGAATGGCTGCCTTCAACGGACATTCAGGAGTGCTGACCATAGAACGCAAGGGTAAGAACTATGAGCTGAGCATGACAAACCAGACAGTAAACTTGCGCGATAGCGACAAATTGGTGACAAGTGTTGATATTGATGAAAAGGATCGTGTTGCCCTGAAAGACAAAACCATATGGTTGCGCATAGAGGCAGATTTTACCAATCATCAGAATAAGGCCACCTTCTATTACAGTACTGACGGCAAGAATTTTCAGGAGATTGGTGAGAATTTCAGGATGCAGTTTGATTACCGCCGCTTCTTCATGGGAACACGCTTTGCGATATTCAATTATGCCACAAAGAATCCTGGTGGCTATGTAGATATTGATATGTATCAAATAGATTAGAGGATAAACATTATTATATAGAACAAAAATCTATGTTACATGAGAAAAAGTTCGTGTAATAATAAATAATGAGTAATAATATATTTTTTTTGTACCTTTGCGGCATGAAATAATAATATTTCGAACCGAAATCTGAAAAATCTAGAATAAAACAGAATATGGGAACGAAGAAAAATATATTTAGAACTGCAGTATCAGTACTGACATTTGCATTGACTTCACTGGCAGCTTTTGCAGCAGACAGATTTGTTGCGTTTGACAAAGGTGACATGTTGTTATGCAAGAAAGGCGGTGCAGTGAGCATCGTAGTGAGTGACAATGACAACGTGGCTGTGAAACTGGCAGCAAAGAATCTTGCAAAAGACCTTAATGCCATAGTTGAAGCCAAAGTGGAGATCCAGCCTAACAAATCAGGTAATGCTACGAAGATTATTATAGGAACAATCGGCAAAAGCAAGGCTATTGATGCACTTGTCAAGAGCGGCAAGATAGACGGCAAGGCTCTCAAGGGTAAGATTGAGAAGTATATCCTCACCATCTGTGACGGCAGTCTCATAATAGCAGGTTCTGACAGGCGCGGAACGGTGTATGGCATCTATGAGTTGTCTCAGCAGGCTGGTGTGTCACCTTGGTATTATTGGATGGACGTGCCAGTAAGGAAGCAGGAGGCTATATACATAAACAACGGCATATATACTGACGGAGAACCGGCAGTACGCTATCGTGGAATATTCCTTAATGATGAGGCTCCATGTCTTACCACTTGGGTGAAGAACACTTTTAAGACAAACTATGGTGGTCATGAGTTCTATGAGAAGGTCTTTGAGCTTATGCTGCGCCTGAAGGGTAACTATATATGGCCAGCTATGTGGTCATGGGCTTTCTATGCTGACGATCCGCTGAATATGAAGACGGCAGACGATATGGGTGTTATGGTGGGTACATCACACCATGAGCCTATGGCACGCTCCCAGAAAGAGTGGCACGGACATTCAGACGACCCCAATGCTGACGCACAGGATCTGAAGAGCCGCCAGCAGGACACACATCAATGGAACTATGCCACCAACAAGGCTGAACTTGATAAGTTTTGGCAAGGCGGCGTGGAGCGCAACAAGCATACTGAAGACATTATCACCATCGGCATGCGTGGCGATGGTGATATGGCTATGAGCGAGGAGCGCAACACAAAGCTCTTGGAGAGTGTAGTTGAGAACCAGCGCAAGATTATCAGCAAGGTTCATGGTAAGCCTGCAAAGGATGTGCCTCAGTTGTGGGCACTGTACAAGGAGGTGCAGGACTATTATGATGACGGCATGAGAGTGCCTGACGATGTCATCATGCTGCTGTGTGACGACAATTGGGGCAATGTGCGTCGTGTACCTAATGCTAAGGAGCGCAAACACCCAGGCGGTTGGGGCCTGTACTACCATGTGGACTATGTGGGAGCACCACGTAACAGCAAGGTGCTCAATTGTACTCCTATACAGAATATGTGGGAGCAATTATCACTGGCATATGAGAACGGCATAGACAAACTGTGGATTCTGAACGTTGGCGACCTCAAGCCAATGGAATATCCTATTCAGCTGTTCCTGGACCTCGCTTGGCAGGGAACAGACAAATATGCTCCATCAACACTGGTGTCAAACCATACAGCATCATTCTGTGCTACTGTCGTAGGTCAGGAAGAGGCTGGTGAGGCTGCATGCATATTGAACAGATATTGCAAACTGGCAGGACGTGTTACTCCGGAAATGCTGGATGCAAAGACCTATAACCTCGAATCAGGAGAATGG
>CADCAX010000154.1 GCA_902799455.1 uncultured Prevotellaceae bacterium | reverse complement strand
ACCCCGCCGAGAGCTCACCGCTACACGGCCCGCGAAGTGGAGCTCATCGTCTACTACCTCGGAGAGCCGTAAGAATGTGCCCCGAAAAGCACAAGACAGTACGAGTGTCTACAGAAACCATGGCGGAATGTTGTACCTTTGTACTCGCAAACAAGATGCAGCGTACTTTGTCAAAGTGACCAGGCGGACGGGCCCAAGAAAGGTTAGCCCTTACTCCGAGAAACCAGGCACCTTTCTCCAAGAAAGGATAGACCTTTCTCCCAGTTTGAAGCCACCTTTCTCCCGCTTATCTCACCCCGACACGCGAGAGTTTATTAATTATCAATTATCCATTATCAATTATCAATTCTAAAACATGGCTCGTTCAAACATTCCCATGGTGATCAACCTCCGTCAGAACTCCAACGACGAGAGCACCGCCTACGGCAAGTACTTCGCCGAGGTGGAGCGTAAAGAACCTATTAACCTGAAAGGCTTCTGCCGCCACATGACTGAGCATGGCAAGATCGCCAGCTACCAGATGTGCGAGCTGGTGGTGAAGCAGGTGGTGGAGTGTCTCAAGGAACTCCTCTCACAGGGCCAGCCCGTGAAGATCGACGGCCTCGGCACGTTCACCCCTGCCGTCGACGGCCAGAAGCTGGGCAAGGCGAACATCACCGACGCCATCGCCGCCGGTCCCGTGGCGATGATCAACGGCATCAAGATCAACTTCCAGCCCGAGAACACCAAGGGTGAGAAGCTCACCTCGAAGGCCTTCAAGGACGACTGTATCTTTGAGTGGGGATACGTCGTGAAGTCGATCAGGAAGATCATCTCCGGCAAGGAGAAGCGGTATCAGGAGAAGGTGCCCATCGCTACTTATGGCATCGCCATTGCCGAGGCGGATGGCGATGGATCAGGATCCGGCTCCGGCGGAGAAGGGGGTAATGGGTAAACTTTAGGCTTTAGCAGGGCTAAGGCCCTGCTTACTCTGTCCTTTCTCTGGCGCAGAGAAAGAACGAAAGAGACATCCACCTCCTCCAAGCCTCCCCCTATATGGGGAGGATGTAACTGACTCCGGGCGATGAACGCCCTACATCAGAGTTTTGGTATGGCTCTCAAGCTTTCGCCCCTACGGGGTTCGCCATGATCTTCTACATCCCTGCTTGCGCCGCCCCTTGGCGGGTACCGCAATTTTTCGTGTTAAGCCTCCCATATAGGGGAGGTTTGGAGGGGTGGATGCTTCTTTGCTTCTTTCTTCGCGCCGAAGAAAGTAAGAAATTACCCAGCAGGGCTTAGCCCTGCAAAATACTACCCCGCAGGGCTTAGCCCTGCAAAAAACAGAATAATTTATCTTTAAAAATTAGTTCAATTATGAAATGGTCAACAATTAAAAAATTACTCCAAATTATTGCAACCGTCATAACGACGATCCTCGGAACCAACATGATCCAAAGCTGCATGTAGCCTTCCCTATGGAGTCGTCACCCACATCACCCGTATGATGTAATCATCTATAAACAATAAACATTAAACTATAAACAAAAAATGAGACGTATAGATCTAATTGTCATTCACTGCACGGCGAGCCGCCCCGACCAGCACCTGACGCTGGGGATGCTCGACCAGATGCACAAGGCCCATGGCTGGAAGTGCTGCGGCAGAGATGGTCGGCGCACACGCCCGCCACTACAACGCCCACTCCATCGGCGTCTGCTACGAGGGGGGCCTCGACGAGAAGGGCCGTCCTGCCGACACCCGGACTCCCGCCCAGAAGCTGGCCCTCCACACGCTGCTCTGTTCGTTGAAGCAGGACTATCCCGATGCTGAGATCGTCGGCCACTGCGAGCTCGAGGGTGTCCATAAGGCCTGCCCATGTTTCCCCGTGAGCACCATCCGAGCCCAGATCAAACAGCTCGGGTACTAATCTCCCCACCATCCTACTGTAAGAGGCTGTGTCGCAAAAAAGACACAGCCTCTCTTCATTATTTGCAGTTCGCCTCTTTGCCGTCGTACACCTTATATATACACACTCGAGAGCGAATATTGTTAGCGTTTCAAAAACTTGAAAGGCTGATAATTCTCAAACATCTGTGAATCAAATGTTTATAAAATCCATGGCCAGCACACGCAGCCCAAACCCTGCTATTATTGAAACGCAGAAAATGCTAATACCAGACAATATTTATATTATTTTTGTACCGAATTTCAAAAACAAATAAATATAGCTATGTACATAAAAACTATCAATCAAAAACTTCGGGCAGTCTTTTTGCTGTCAGTTGCTCTTCTTTTGTCTTTGCCTATGGCTGGGCAGGATGTTGATTCGACGGATAACGATGAAGAGAATACTTCTGAGAATAAGGAAGACACATTGTCCAGATCAAATTTGCCAAACCCGACTACCCTCACAAACCTTTTCAAGGAAGTGACAGTAAAGACACCTGAAATGGGCGAGTTGGTGAAAAGCATAGTTTATCCTATTAACTACAGCACCGGTCAGCCTGAGATAGTGATACCCTTGTATGAGGTAAGATGTGGCAGTTTGAGTTTGCCTATATCGCTTTCTTTCCGCTCATCGGGTATCATGGTCAATGATGACTCTGGCTGGGTTGGCCAAAATTGGAAGCTTATTGCAGAACCGATGATAACGCGAGCCGTTAAGGGGAAAGAAGATCTTGCTAGCGATTCCTATCATTGTGACTTTACTCCAAACAGCAATCACATGGCATCATATGCCTATAATTATAGTATTAACGGCAATCCGAGACTTCCTGACGAATACTATTACCATTTGTCAGGAAAAGACGGTATGTTTATGTATTGTATGAATCCTATTGTTGATTTGTCTGAATCCTTCCTTAGTATGCCTTATGATAATGTTAAGATTACAAACACAAGTGGTGTCTTCCGTATTTCCGATGATGAAGGGGTGTTGTATACCTTTAATGGGGCGCAGGACGAGGCAGTAGGTACCAATGTCTCTCACACCTGCGGGTGGAAAGCTTCGTCTATGATATCGGCCAACCTGTGTGACACTATAAACTTTACATATTATACAGGCAGTCAACGTTATCAAACATTTCTTCTTACTTATGAAGACAATATTCAGGTGATTGATCAGTTTGATAGATTGACAGACCCTAATCAGACTGACAGATATAACGGAACTTGGCTTTCGGATTTTGATATGCGTTCCCCCGTCATCTATAGCACAATAAATGGTACAACCAACAGTTTCCAATTATTGGATAACGGCACCTTTAAAAATGACGGTGGTGCATATACGCCTGTATCCGGCGAGATATACAACACAACTTACAGCAGCCAAATAAAGAAGATTTCTTTTAGAGGTGGTAGTGTCGAATTCTCACTGGGTGAAGGCTCTCGTTTATCAGAGATTACGGTGAAAGATATTCAGAATCATGTTGTGCGCACAATTATATTGAATTATACTACGACAAGCAATTCAAGAGCCTTCCTTACAGAACTCATAATTCAAGGCGCTTCATCCGATAAAAGGGAAATATACCAGTTTTCCTATCAGGACATATGCAATGTTCCCGAAACAGGCAACCGTAGCATAGATTATTGGGGCTATTATAATGGCAGATACAGATCTGATTCAGAGTCGATGGTGCCACAACAGGTTGTCAGTACAGCAAGAACCATAGGGGGGTCAAGCATCTACATGACCATAGGGTCTGCCGTGTCACGTGAGTCTGATGAGACTGCCATGAAATACGGCTCATTGGCAAGTATCACTTATCCTACAGGTGGAAAAGACGTGTTCCTTTTCGAGGCAAACAAGGTCAGAAGGGACGATAACTCGATCGTTCCTGTCGGTGGATTGCGTATACAGAAGATTGTCTCTGTAGAGAATGGTGATACGGTAAATGTACGTACATTCAAATACGGTGTTGACGAGTCTGGCGCAGGGATCTCACGTGTGGAGGAGAGCGACTGGACTGATTATTTCCTTAATGCTGTGACTAAATATTATGATGAGGTAGGGGGTAAGTCTGCACTTGTTAGGACATATAGTTCATCTCCAGTTTTTCCTATCACTCATGACGGTGGTTCCTCGGTGATGTATGACTATGTTACGGAGTACCGTGGCTTAAGTAATCAGAACTCCGGGAAAACAGTATACAAATATAAGATTAACTCAACAAAGTATTCTGCGACCGACAATTTCTACTATTCAATTCGCAATAGTTGGCTTTATGGCCAGTTGTTGGAAAAGATTGTGTATAATTGTGTTGGAGACACTCTGGAAAGAACTGTCAATAGTTACAACGAATCGCAGACAATAGGCAAGATATGTAATGAATACTCGTATTATGGGGCTATAACTAACGGTGATTACTATGATTATAATCATCTTATGGACGGAACAGCTGATTTTGAACCTTTGGATGATAATGTGACCTACTATGATCTTGTGTCTTCAACCACAGAGAGGTATGATGCAGCAGGAAGTGTATCCCGGCTTGTAACAACTTATAGCCGTAATCTTCCCAAGCATAGTTTTGTCACAAGTGAGACAACGACGGGGACAGACCAGAAGACATACACTACCAGTTATACATATCCCGAACAACAAAGTGGCAGTCCGTATACTGATATGATCACGAGAAATGTAGTGTCACCCGTCTATTCGACTACCTATGAACGCGGGAGCGATGTGGTTATAAAAGAAACGCCCTATAATACAAAATATCAGATTAGCGGTGTCAATGCCAATTACAATAGTGAAGGGATGACTAACCGCATCAGTTATTTGTACGACAGTCACGCTAACAGGGTACAAGCGATCAAAGACAACAGAGAATGCAGAATATAGTGCGGTGAATACTGCTATCGGTAATAACGCAACAGCCATTGCTGCTGCCCCTCAGCCGACAACTGCCCAGTGGAACAGCATTAACGGGCTGCGATCCTCACATTCTGATTGGCATATCACCACCTACAAATGGCAGCCTCTTGTAGGGGTGACATCCATGACTGACCCCGCCGGTGTAGAAACCCGATATGCCTATGATGGATTGGGACGGTTGACTAAGAAGTCTCAGATCATCGACGGCACCGAGAAGATAATTGAGGAATATGAGTATCACTATAAAACAGAGTAATTATGAGAACAGTTAAAAAGCACTTTGTTATAATAATATTGTGTCTCGCACACGTTGTGTCGTATGCCGACCCTACAACGACACACAATTATATCAAGATAAAAACCTATACGGATGCCAGTGGCACTTATCGAAGCAGGATCATCTACTATGATGAACTGGGGCGTGAGGAGCAGAACATCATGATCGGTGCCTCACAAACGTACAATTCAATAGCTTCAATGACTGAATATGACGAGTATGGACGGAAAAGCAGAGAATGGCTACAAGGCCGTATCATAGGCGTAGACAGTAGCTTCGTTGACACGATTCAGCTTCAGGATTCTATCAAGTCTGCCAACAGCGGTGATCAGAATCCCTACAGCCTGACCCAATATGAGGCTTCTCCATTAACCAGACCTGTCGCACAATTCGGCTCGGGAAAACAATGGCATGACAATAACAAGTCTGTCAGGACAGATTACTTGCTTAACATCAGTGGTGATAGTCAGTTGGATTGTAAGAGATATTCTGTGACATACTCAATAACAAACACATCCATATCTGCCACTATCGTAAACCACGGCAGTTGGAATACGGGCAGTATGACTGTGAAAAAGACCACAGATGAAGACGGCAACATCAGCTATGAATTCAGGGATCGTAACGACGAGGTGACGCTGATACGTCAGATGTCTGGAACGATTTGCTACGATACTTATTATATACGAGATGACTGGGGCCATCTATTGGCCGTCCTTCCACCCATAGCTGCGGATCAAACAAAAAATACTAATACATGGTATAGTTCGAGCACGATCAAACAAAAAATACTAATACATGGTATAGTTCGAGCACCGTCATAGCCAATTACGCCTATCTGTACTGTTATGACAAGCGCTATCGTCAAATCGGAAAGAAACTGCCAGGATGCGAGTGGGTGTTTACGATATATGACAAGTCTGACTACCCTGTGTTAACCCAAGATGGCAGACAACGCGATTTAACCCCGAAGGAATGGACGGTCACTATTCCTGATGTATGGAGTCGCCCCTGCATCATGGCAACTAAGACCGGCACTCACTATCTAAATACAACAGTAGGCACAGCGAGCGTGGTAGCAACACGCTCAGCTGCCGACTATACTGTCAGCGGCTTCAGTTATACGCCTAAAAGCACTCTTACAGTCAACTACTATGATGATTATGCCTTCATTGGAAATGGCAATATACCGACAAACCTAAACTATGTTTCACTGAGTTCCTATGGCAGCAATCTGACGAATAATCCTGCTGGGCAATTGACAGGAATAAAGAGCCTGTTGCTTAATGATGAGACAACTCCTACCTATGTCTATAAAGCAATCTTCTACGATTATCATTACAAGCCCATCCAGACACGCAGTACCAACCACTTGGGCGGCACAGAACTGGAATACTGCTACTACGACCTTCCGGGTAATCTGATTCGGTCTCTACATGTTCACAGTGTGCCGGGTAAAACCACCCGCCAACTCAAGAATACTTATACGTATGACTTATGGGATCGTCTGTTGACAAGAAGCCATAAGATTGGCAGCAGTGCAGCAGTCACTTTAGTGGACAACACCTATGATGCCATCGGACGGCTGAAAACCAACATACGTAATAATAATACAAACCTGAAGACGACCTATAATTATAATGTGCGCTCATGGCTGACAAGTCTTGTTAATCCCAAATTCACGGAGTCACTTTACTATAATGTGGTACAGTATGGCGGGACTTCGGCTGCCAGATGGGGTGGAGATATAAGCGGAACGACATGGTGTTTCCCCAGTGGCGCCTATCAGTCTTACGATTTCTCATACGATAAACTTAATCGCCTGACAAGTGCGGTGTATTCTGATTCCGATGACAATGACGATGCTTTTTCCACCAGTTACAGTTACGATAAACATGGCAATATTACAGCAATCACTCGTAATGCCATTACTGATGATATTGGTCCCCTGCCGCTTGACGAGTTACATCTGAGCTATACGGGCAACCAGTTGACCGGTGTCAGCAACACGGCCAACGTTTATGAGTTCTCGAACTATTATCCTTACCTGGCACCAGGGACAAATGCCTTTACTTATGATCAAAATGGCAATACAACGAAAGATTTAAATAAAAGTATTTCGTCAATTCAGTATAATTTGCTAAATTTGCCCCGTCGAATCACTTATTCGGATGGGAGTATGGCTACTTATACATATACTTCACTGGGGGAGAAGGTGCAGGTTGTCTATTCGACCTCCCAGACGACTGCCTCGCAGCCTTCGACTAATGTCGTTGAGACCAACGAAGACATGAAAGGAAGTAGAGACAACCTACGGACAGCGATGGTTCCTACTACGATGAACTACTGTGGCAATGTCATCTATAATGGTAATTCCTTGTCTCGGATTCTGCTTGACGGAGAAGGATATGCCACAATATCCAAAATTCCCACATATTACTTCTTTATCAAGGATCATCTGGGAAACACGCGGGCAACCTTACAGTCAAATGGCACGGTCAAGCAGACCAATCAGTATTATCCTTTTGGCAAGCGTTGGGATGACATGGGGGAGACTTTTAAGCAGCCCTATCTATACAATTGTAAGGAGCTGGACGAGATGCATGACCTGAGTTGGTACGACTATGG
>CADCAX010000153.1 GCA_902799455.1 uncultured Prevotellaceae bacterium | reverse complement strand
GTAGATGTCATGACTGTATAGTCGCGTACATTGTCAAAATATGCTGTTCCGGCAGTAGTGCTGAGATAAGCCTTTGAATATGCCATCAGGATGTTCACACCCACACCATTGCCCTGAATGTCGAATGATGTACCTGAAACGAATGATATTGTTACGGCATCATTGAAGTTTGCGCGGTTCTTGTCAGAGAAGAAGGCCGTGATGAGGTCTTTGTTCTGGAGTGCTCCGCTGGCATTTGATGCTTTGGTAACGCGTGATGTTGAACGCTTTGAGCCGCCATCGATGAAAGTTAATTCGCGGTCGGCATTCTGAATCTCATAGACACCAGAGATTTCCTTCAGCACACAAACCTCTATAGTATCAGAAATATTATTTGGAGCGGTAGCAACGATGAGGCACTGGTTTGTGTTGTTTGGGTCCTCTGTTACACCTGTTATAACGCCCTGCTCGCTTATGTTAGCTTCTTCGAACTGGGTGTTGATAAAGTTCCAGTCAATATTAGGATTCTTCACACTGCTTGGCTGGCAGATAACGCCCAGAATATAGTGCTGGCCTTCTTCCACGAGGAGTTTGTTGTACTTGTTGGTAGCATCTGCCGGAATCCATGCTCCCAGGTTCTGTGCATAACCGATTGGGTCAATGATAGATACTTTTGTTACTGTCTGTGTAGGGTCGAACGGTGATGGATTTGTTGCATCATCCTCAGAACTACATCCAACGAATATGGTCAGCAGAGATGCTGCTGCCATAAGAAATAGATTCCTTTTCATAGTGTTTGAGTTTTTGTTAGTAATATTTATAAATAAATGTATAAGGTTATTCACTTTGGTTTTTAGTTATATACACTATTCTGTTGCAAAAATATTAAAAAAAAATAAAATCACAAGAAAAATGATAAAAATAGTGCGAAAAACAAGCGAGAATATTACATTTGAAACACTAAGTGATATAAATGGTACAAAATAGAATGGCTGGTATAAATATTTCTTGTACTTTTGCACGCTGTAAAGGAAAATTGGAAACTGAAAACTAAATAAATCATGAAAAAAAACATCTTATTACTCCTTCTGCTGATTGCAGGAATGACATCAGTAAAGGCCGACAACATTACCGTTGATGGCGTCAACCGCACGTATAATGTTTATGCACCAAACAATCTTGGTGAGAACCGTCCGTTGCTCATCTTCTGTCACGGTTACGGTCAGGATGCCAACTGGATGCAGTACACTGAGTTTAAAAATGACAATGTCAGCATGGAGGCTGTCTGCGATACAGCAAAGTTCGTCGTAGTGTTCCCTAACGGCATCAACAAGGCGTGGGACATATCGGGCAATAGCGACATCAATTTCATCAAGGCCATTATCGACAAGATGGCAACCCAGCATAAGATTGACCGCAACCGCGTCTATCTCGGTGGCTTCTCAATGGGCGGTATGCTGACCTATCATGCTATGAACAAGATTTCCGACCTCATAGCAGCCTTCGCTCCTTGCAGCGGTTATCCTATGGGTGGCGCTACAGCAGATGCCAATGCGCGTGCAATACCTATTCTGCATATTCACGGCACTGCTGATGAGACCTGTGCCTTCAGCGGAGCACAGCCGGCACTTAATGTGTGGATAGCCCATAACGGTTGCTCCACAACAGAGAGGGTTGTCAATAACTACAACGGCTTTAATGGTTGTAAGATGCATATCTGGGGAGGCGGAAAAGACGGTTCTGAGGTACGCCTGTTGGAACTGCCTAACAAAGGCCACTGGATAAGCAAGGAGACACAGGTATATACAGGTAAGGAGATATGGAACTTCTGCAAGAACTTCTCACTATACAAGACTGCACCCTCTGTCAAGATTACCTCACCTTCTGATGAGGCAAAATATGTCAGCTATGGCATCAAGGAAAGCGTGAAGTTTCCGGATATCACCATCACAGCCACAGCAGAAGACCCTAACGGTACTATAGAAAAGGTGGAGTTCTATGATGGCTCAACCCTCATTGCTACATGCACCCAAGAACCCTATCAGGCCACTCTCTCAGGAGCCAAGAGTGGCAAGCACAAGCTGCAGGTAGTAGCTACTGATAACGATGGTGAGACAGCAAGAGCCTCTGTAATATTGACATTACAGTCACCAACTATGGCGTATAGCCTTACTTTTACTGAGGGCGGCGCCATTCCTGCAGGATGGACCCTCTACGACAACAGCGAGAAGCGTTCTGGCTACAGCAGCGGCTATACATCAGGCTGTCGTGTACTGCAGTTGACAGGCTCACCCAGAGGTTTCAGCTACGGACTTTATTTCCGCAATATCAATGGCAGTGCCCATCAAGGTTGGGCAAAATACGGCCTTCCTGAAGGTGGACACAAACTCAGTATGGCTCCAGGCCACTATAAGATAAAATACAAGGCTTGTAACTGGAATATGGCGAACTTTGGTGCCATAGAGCTTAATATCGAGAATCTGAAGGATAACAGCAGCGTTGCCAAACAGACCTATACCCCGAACATCAATATCGGCAATTCGACTACCAATAGCTTCGGCACTCCCACCCAGCAGGTATTCGAGTTCGACATCACTGAGCAGGGCGACTATGCCATTGCCTTCTACTGTGCCGCATCAGGATGGAGCGACGGTATCATAGGTCAGTTCAGTATTGAGAACGTCAGCTATGCCGTTACAGGCATCACCTCCACCACTGCCTATCTTCCGGAAGACGACGGTTTTGTATACAATTTGCAAGGACAGCGTTTCAGTAATCTCGCAACTCTGAAACCAGGAATATACATTAGTAGTAACGGTAAAAAGATTTATAAAGAGTAACCTAACAAGAAAAGCCCCCTGAATTGACTCAGGGGGCTTGTTTTTTATATCACTTCTGAACGAAGTGGGTTAATCTTTAAAACTTGAAGAACTTCTTTCTGTCGATGACGTTCACACCGCGTCTCATCTCGCGGAGCTGGATACCCTCAACGCTGTAGATCTTCTTGCCAGCAGTCTCTCTGCGTGTACCTCGAACTGAACAAAGCTATTAATGGCCTCGTAGAAGTGGAAGTCAATGAGTAATCACGACTGAACTTGTGACAATAAACAGTTGTGACAATTAAAAAATGAGGTATATACATCCCTATATATATTATATAACTAATTAATAATTAATAAGTTATAATATATAATAAAGAAAAATCATCTAAAAAGCAGAAAATCAATGACATACGATATTTTTAAGCGCACCGCTCCGGCGATGCCCAAGCCTGGAAAAGGCACAGAAATAGTGAAATTACTGCTCTCACAGGCCTCAAAAGACATGCATGAACCCCTTGTTCCGATGCTTTTTCCTGTACTTGGCGCACATGTGAGTGCTTCTAAATTTCAGTACCCAGACAACACTTGGAAGGAATTATGTGGCATGATGGCCAATCTTGTGGGCGATTCGGGCTGTAATAAGGGTCAGTTTTCGAATATTGTGGAGGCAATAAACCGCAATTTCCGTGATCATGACAAGGCAGAAATGGATAAGCTCGTGGAGTGGCTTGTGTATCATGACAGGTTTTATTCCGATATCTTTCCTGACTGTCAAGCCTTTCAGGAAGAAACAGCGGATAGTGACAAGGTTTTCAGTATGATACAAACTATGTTGACAAGT
>CADCAX010000152.1 GCA_902799455.1 uncultured Prevotellaceae bacterium | reverse complement strand
AAGACGAATTCGTTCCATTGATGAACGAAGCATTTTTTTGTTGTCACTCATTGTTTTTAATACTTTGGGTGTCAACCTTATTTAAAAAAAGACACTTGCTTCGACCTACGAACGACCTTGGAATAAAAAGAAGAAGGCCTGCAGTCTTTTTTTATGTGACTACAAGCCTTTTTCAATTAAGCTACTAAACTTTGTGTTTATCTGATAAATAGTAGTTCACGGTATTTTGGCAGTGGCCAGAGTGAGTCATCGACAATAAGCTCCAGTTTGTCTATCTGATAACGTATTTCATCGAATTTTGGCTCTACCTCATCATGATATGCTATTGCCTTAGCATGCTCATCCTCAATCTTGTTGGCGAGCTTACGGGCATTGACGAGGTCTTCCACCATCTTCTCAATGGCGCTGGTGCGCTCTGCTATCTCTTCTATGAGTTTGATATTACGTGCAGAGAGCTTCTGAGCCTTCTCACTTGGGAAGATGGTTGTCATATTCTCAACGTTCTTCAACAGAGCACTCTGATAACTGGTTGCAACAGGTATGATATGGTTCATAGACAGGTCACCCAGCAAACGTGCCTCTATCTGTATCTTCTTGGTGTATGTCTCCCACTTCACCTCATTGCGTGCCTCGAGCTCTTTCTTTGTCATAACACCAAGACTCTCGAACATCTTTATGCTGCTCTCATCGAGATAGCGCTCAAAGATTTTTGGACAAGACTTCTCAACATCGAGACCACGTTTCTCTGCTTCTGCTACCCACTCGTCTGAATAGCCGTTACCATCGAAGCGTATAGGCTTGCAGGTCTTGATATCCTCGCGGAGGACATCGATGATGGCGTGGAATTTTGCTGTATGACCTGTGCCCTCTGAATACTCAGGCATCTTAGAATATTCTGAAATCTTCTGGTCTACTCGCTTCTTGAAATCTACAAGAGCCTCAGCAACGGCACTGTTAAGGGTTATCATAGCAGAAGCACAGTTTGCCTCAGAACCTACTGCACGGAACTCAAAGCGGTTACCTGTGAATGCGAATGGAGAAGTACGGTTACGATCAGTATTATCAATGAGGATTTCTGGTATCTCTGGGATATCCATCTTCATGCCTTGCTTACCACCCATTGCGAAGATGTTGCCTTTGTCGGCCTTCTCGATATGGTCGAGCAGTTCTGTGAGCTGCTTTCCGAGGAAAGAAGAGATGATGGCTGGTGGCGCCTCGTTAGCTCCAAGACGATGAGCATTAGTAGCTGACATGATGCTGGCTTTCAGCAGACCGTTATGGCGATATACACCCATCAGCGTTTCTACTATAAATGTGGCGAAACGCAGGTTCTGCTCTGGTGTCTTACCAGGTGCATGGAGGAGAATGCCATTATCTGTTGAGAGACTCCAGTTATTGTGCTTACCAGAACCGTTTATGCCTGCAAATGGTTTTTCATGAAGCAATACGCGGAAACCATGCTTGCGGGCAACACGCTTCATCAATGACATTATCAGCATATTGTGGTCAACGGCAAGGTTTGTCTCTTCGAAGATTGGAGCCAGCTCAAACTGGTTTGGTGCTACCTCGTTATGACGTGTCTTGCAAGGGATTCCAAGCTCAAGGGCTGCAATCTCCAGTTCACGCATAAAGGCTGCTACACGCTCTGGTATGCTACCAAAGTAGTGATCATCCATCTGCTGGTTCTTGGCAGAGTCATGTCCCATCAGGGTACGACCAGTCAGCAGCAGGTCAGGACGTGCTGCATAGAGCCCTTCGTCAACAAGGAAATACTCCTGTTCCCATCCGAGGTTTGAGGTTACTTTCTTTACTTCCGGGTCAAAATAATGACACACCTCTGTTGCTGCCACATTAACGGCATGCAGAGCACGCAGCAGTGGTGCCTTATAATCCAGAGACTCACCGCTATAGGATATGAACACTGTTGGGATACAGAGGGTATCGTCAATGATAAACACTGGTGATGTAGGGTCCCACGCAGAATAACCGCGTGCCTCAAAGGTAGAACGTATGCCACCTGATGGGAAAGAGCTGGCATCAGGCTCCTGCTGAACGAGCAACTTACCACTAAACTCCTCAACCATACCGCCTTTACCATCATGCTCTACGAAGGAGTCATGCTTCTCGGCAGTACCCTCTGTCAGAGGTTGAAACCAGTGAGTATAGTGCGTTACGCCATTCTCCGTAGCCCATTGCTTCATTCCGGCAGCCACGGCGTCGGCTACCTTGCGGTCTAATCGTGCACCATTGTCAATGACATCAACCATTGCGTTATAGACATCTAGAGGAAGATATTTGTACATCTTCTCACGGTTGAATACCTTACTTGCATAATACTGTGAAGGTCTCTCACTTGGGGCTTTCACCTCCAGAGGCTTTTTCTTGAATGCCTCTCCTACTACTTGAAATCTTAAAGTTTGCATAGCTTAAAAAAATTATAATGATTAATAACTCTAAACTTCTAACTTTTATCTCTTAATTCTTAACTCTTAACTCTTAATTCTTAACTTTTAAAAACCTCTCCTCCCATATCGCATGGGAGGGAGGAAAAGGTAATAAAGATTATGGGTGCAGTGTGAACCCAAATACCAAATATGCTTTCTGTGAACAAGGGTTTCCCGTTACCTGTCCGAAAATAGGCAAAGAGAATGTATCAGTAATCTTAATATCCTTGGTAGCACGCAGTGAAATATTGGTTATAGCAAATCCTGTAGTGCCGTATAATGTCGTAGCATAAGGCACTATACCAGCTGTTGCCGTCCAGTCAACCTTGAAGAGTGAGAATGGTGCCGTTGCCTCGAAGTAGCTGCTGTAGGCACGTTTGCCACTCTTGTTCAGACCATCGTTGCCTGTAAAGTTTGTGTACCACTGTAATGCAACCGGTCCGAAGTCATATCCTATGTTGGCCTCAAAGATATGGTTGGTACTATGAGCTCCATACTTGAAGTATCTGGCATCAGGATCAAGACCGACAGAGAACCAGTAGTCGATGATGCCGACATTAAACTTCCCAAGGGTATATGCCAAAGTCAAATCAAACTCCTTTACGTCATCGGAATTGGTAAGACCGTAGCTGCCCCACGCCGTCAGGCTGAGTCCTTTATAACCAACACCCAAAGTAGGCTGAACAGCCACACTACCTAAATCCAGACCACGCCAGATATACTGATTAACGAAATCTGCCTTAATGGTAGTTTCAACTTTCTTCTCAGTTTCAATCTCCTGTGCATAAGCTGTTGCACCAGCAATCAGTCCAAATGCAAATAAAACAATCTTTTTCATAATCGTAGATTTTTATGCGTAATGCATAATGTCTTTAAACTTTAAACTATAAACTTTACCATCAGTTATAGCATGCTTCTCCATGCTCATAGATGTCAAGTCCTTCTTCTTCTATACGCTTGTCAACACGTAGGCCGTGTATCTTCTTGATGCCATAGAACAGGATGAATCCGCATACAGCTGCCCAGAGGTCTATCATTAGCACGCCGAAAGCCTGTGCTCCGAAGAA
>CADCAX010000151.1 GCA_902799455.1 uncultured Prevotellaceae bacterium | reverse complement strand
ATGATATGTATATGAAGTATCTGGATAAAAGCAAAAGTAATCACTACCCATAATAGTATTACCTTCGGGTATAGCCTTTACGAGTTGCCATTCACCCATAATCTCCTTATAAAGTGAAGTTCTTGAAATACAAGAATCCTTATTACTTATCAAACCACTGGAAGGGTCGTTGTCCATCTCTTCTTCATTACTGCTGCATGCGCTAAACAATCCCTGCGATAGCAGCACACTCATCATAAAAAGAATCTTTTTCATAAAACGTTTGTTTTTAATATAATTGATCACGACGGTTTCGCTGATCATCTTCTCGTCATTCTGGCGCAAAAGTGCCTGACCCGTTTGCGCCGTCAGCATCTTGTAATGTACCACCATTTTGTTTAAGTTTTAATTGACACTGCAAAAGTATGCAATTTGCATCAACCAAAGAAACAAAATGCGTTTCTCTTTAAATGTGAATTAAATAACTGTATTACAAATAGATATCTTGTTGGCGGATTAAAAAATGCTCATTACAGAAACAAGATTTTAACATATCTTTGCGCACAAATTGTTACAAATTCGTTTTTCTTATGAAATTTCCGTCCTGCATTTCATTTATATGAATATTATTGTTTATCTTTGCCGCATGAAGATGAGAAAAATTATATACCTATTTGCCATTCTGCTCACACAAACTGCTTGTGATGGCACAAAAGTTTCTGAAAAACTGGATCAGATAGATTCCTTAATTGCCAAGGATCAAATCGATTCGGCTGGTGTCATCCTTAATGACCTCAAGGGAGTTGGCATGACGCCAGAAGAAAAAGCTCATTATGGCCTTTTGGCAACACAGTTAAGCTATATTACTAATCATCCGTTGCCATCTGATTCTTTGCTCGATTTGTCTCTTATATTTTATAGTAATGAGGGAAATCGTCGGAAACTGGCGGATGCTTATTATTATAAATCTGCTAGATCAAGAATTAATAAAGATTATCCCCAAGCTATCCTTTATTGCAAAAAGGCGGAGTGCTTGGCTGACCAAAGCAAAGATATTCGACTCCAATTTAAGATTGCAGAGAACTTGGCATATCTGAATGGTCTATGCGAGAATGACCTCCTTCAATTACAATATGCCCAAAAGTCTTTGGCTTTAGCCCAAAAGGTTCAAAACAAGAACTGGATAGCATATTCCATTAATAAAATTAGTTTTGCATTTTATAATCTTGGGCAACAAGACAGTGCATACTACTATATTGAGAAATCAAAGCCTTATATTGATTATGTTTACGACTTTGACAAAACTGCCTTTTTGATGAATATTGGGCTACTATACAAAGAAACAGATAAAGCAAAGGCAAAAGCTTATTTCGAAAAAGCACTAACCTACGGAGAATTGCCTGATGTACTTGAACACCTTGCTGATATTTACTTTGCAGAAGGAAAAAAGGAAGAAGCATATCAACTATGGAAGAAAGCACTTACAACTGAAGGCAGATATGAAAAAGACAATATCATACGCAGTATTTTGGTCTATGATCTCCAGCATGGGAATCTTGACGAAGCCAGTAAAAAAGTGAATGAAGTTATCGCCATCAAGGACAGCATCATTAACGTGCTAAGGAACGACACTATCAAAGACCTGCAACTGCGCTTTGACCATGAAGTAGCCATGCGTCAGCAGGACCAGGTAACCGCCAATTGGCAGAAAGGTGTCTTGGCAGCGGTTATCCTTGTGATTCTGCTGGCTGCATATATCCTTGTGAGGAAGGGCATTGAGAAGATTAAGATGCAGGAAAAGCAGATGCAGATCAACGACCATGTCAGCCATATCCGTGAACTGGAGGCTTCAGGGGAGAATGCGAAAGAAGAGATTGAAAGATTGAACAAGGAGATTAAGAAGTTGACTGACGAGGAGTCGCCTAAACTGAAACAGGGCAGGATGCTCTATGACCAGATTAAAGATGGTAAGCCCATCAAAGACTGGACAATCAAGGAAAAGCGGCTGTTCATCAATTACTATAAAGCCATTGACTACAGGACTGTCAGCAGAATAAAGAAGGTGAAACGACGCGGCACGCTCACTGAGCATAGTCTGCTTTATCTTATACTGATGGAGATGTATGATCAGGATGAGGACAAGGTCATCAAGATTCTAAGCATTTCCGACAATGGTATGAGGACACTTAAATCGAGGACAAGGCCTGTCGATTGAAATGAATTCTAAAACTCAAATAGATATGAAAAAGGAAACTATATGGGGACTACTGCTTTTGGCACTTCTGACTTGCCAAAGCGCGAAGGCTTATGACTTTGCTCAAGACGTGTTGTTATATCGCATTACCTCAGACACGACCGTTGAAGTGGTTGGGATAGAGTTTCATGGAGATAGCTATCCAGTTAGAATACCAGAGTCAGTGAGTCAGTATGGGCAAACGTATCAGGTGACGGCTATCGGCGATAGTGCCTTTTTGGGAAAAGCTGTTAGATTCGTCACATTACCACGGTCCATTCGCCGTATTGGGCGCTGCGCCTTTGCCAAGACAAGCAAACTAAAGTATGTAGATATGCCAGACGGTTTGGAGCAATTATCCCCTTTGGCTTTCTATGGTTCAAGACTCTGCTATGTACGACTGCCAGGTTCGCTTGAAGCAGTGGGGGACAGTTGCTTTATGGGATCAACCGTCAATCTGCTGACTATCTGCGAGGGTGTCAAGCATATCGGCAAAGGTGCATTCAAATTCTGTTATACCCTGAATTCAATCCACTTCCCCAAGAGTATCGAGGAGGTTGAAGATGAAGCATTCAAAGAATGCCGCATGTATTGGATCCGCTTCGACAACAGTCACGTCAAAATTGGCAACAACGTGTTCGATCCGATAAAAAGGGATATACATATGATTCGTGGGGAAAGCTGGTGGAATCATGTGATGGTGACCGATCCTGACACTGCTGCCGTCAATCCAGGAGCCTTTGCCAATTTTAACTGTCCACTCTATGTGCCAGAGGGAACTGCTGATGCATATGCAAAGGTTGAGGGATGGAATGTCTTCGGCATCAAGACTATGGAGAATAGAGATTATGATGCGAGAGCCATTATAGAGGGTTCTCCCGACACATGGATTGTTGGTGTGAATGGTCATTCGGAATTGAACTTTTGCTTTACCAGTGTGAGAACCGACAATATGGATTCGCCCACGACGAGTCATCCTACAGGATGGAATTCTGCATTAACCTGGCCATCAGAATTCTTTTATGGTGACAATCTGAAGATACAGGTGCGGAGCGATCCGGAGTACTTCGTTGATGGCATCGATATCAACGGAGAGCCTGTTCAATTTGAACGTGTGGATGATAATTTGCAGACCTACGAGATAGAGCATCTGACCCATGATATCTTCATCATCCGTCATGACAAAGTGAAATACCTGATTACATCGCCCACCACCGTTGCTGCTGCAAATTGCGATGTAGACACCAAAGAGGCGATTATACCAGAGACGGTGGAAGATGACGGACAGGTCTATACCGTCACAGCCATTGCCGATGATGCATTTTATAGTAAGCCATTTCTCACCACAGTCCATCTGCCCTCCACATTGACAAAGATTGGCAACAGGGCATTCTTAGGTACATGTTTATCAGGCATCATAGAGATACCAGAAGGTGTTGACACAATAGGTCTTTGTGCTTTCCAGGGCGGTGCTGATGTTACTAAGGTCATTATCCCTGAGTCGTCACGTCTTAAGTTTATAGGCGAGGATGCTTTTTCCCTAGATGATTATACAGGCGACACGGAGGAATTCGAACTGATAACGCTACCTGCCGGTCTTCAGGAACTGAAAGGAAATATATTCTCTAAAAGACGCCCACCGCTGGCCGTACTGTCGTATGCCGAAACTCCACCCGCTATCGATGACAAAGTGTTTACTTCGCCCAAGACGGTAATCTATGTCCGTCAAAAGGACTTGGCCTCTTACCAAGCTGCTCCAGTATGGAAAGACTTGAATCTGGTAGGGTTGCCAGAAAGTGAGATTGTCGCTATGGACATTCAAAGAATCGCCCCTTCTTTATCTATTCCAACT
>CADCAX010000150.1:1243-6143 GCA_902799455.1 uncultured Prevotellaceae bacterium | reverse complement strand
GCCGCAGAAAACGATGGCGGCAAATCCTTTCATCAAATACTTCTTCATATTCTAATCCTTGCTTTTAATTAATAGCTGTTTCTAAATCTGTGCAAAGATAGTGCTTTTATCTGAATACTGCAACATTTTAACGCTTTTTTTGCGTAAAAATGTGAAATCGTTTACGTTACGTGTCTTAAAACGGCTCATTTGTCGATAAGAAACCTATAGTTTGTCGGTAACAAACTACCAGTTTGTAGGCATCAAACTGGTAGTTTCTCGTAATGTAACTGCCATTCAACCGTAACATGAGCGCCATTCAACCGTAATGCGAGCATCCTTCAACCGTAATGCGAGTAAAAATTGAGAAAAATATGGCATATCCTGCCGAAACCTAACCTCTCATCGCCAAAAAGCCTTTATATACAGGCATTTCGGACGATTCCCCGGCTTAGGAAACCTAACACTATACCTAACATATACCTAACACCAAACCTAACCTCAAAACTAACCCGAATCCGAACCCTGCAAGAATATTTTAACAATATGCCTTTTTTGTGCATTTATCGCCAATAAAATTTGGAAATCACGATTTTTTGTATTATCTTTGCACCACGAAAACACGCTATGAGAAGCGCGCATCGTACCAATGACTAGATAATGCAATCATAAGTCTTAAAGTTTAATTAAAAATTATATGGACATTAACAATTTAATCAATGGAGAGGAGTTAGACGCCTCTCTTGAAACTACGCTCGCCATCGAGCAGTTTCTTAGTGAAAACTACCGCTTCCGTCGCAACCTGTTGAACGGAAAAGTGGAGTTTGCAGTACTACCTGCAGGAGCCGCGAACAGCGATCCGGCAGTATCCTCTGCTGACGATCATGTCAGCTGGCGCCCCCTCACTCAGGAAGCGCTCAACAGTATGATCCGCAGGGCTAAGAAGGAGCAGATCTGCAAGAAGGGCAGCCCGAAGACGGAAATCCAGGAGTTTGTGAACTCTGAGGATATTCCCGCCTATGATCCTATCGGCGACTATCTGGACCATCTGCCCACATGGGATGGACAGAACCACATTGCCAAGCTCTTCAGCCGCATTCCTGGCATTACCTCTGAGCAGCAGGGATTCCTGGCCACCTGGCTGCGCTCGGCTGTGGCTCATTGGCGGCAGATGGACAGCCTGCACGGCAATGAGTGCGTGCCTACACTGATTGGAGCTCAGGGCTGCGGTAAGACCACCTTCTATCATCGCCTGCTGCCGCCTGAGCTGCGCCAGTATTATCTGGACCATCTGAACCTGTCGAATAAGTTTGACAAGGAGATGGCGCTGACGAACAATCTGCTGGTGAACCTCGATGAGCTCGATGCGATTCGTCCAAGCCAGAGACGCTCTCGAAGAACAAGGTAAACTCGCGCCCCATCTATGGCGCTTCGCAGGATGATCGCCCACGCTACGCTTCGTTTGTGGCGACGACGAACAATCCTCATCCGCTGACGGATCCCACTGGTAGCCGTCGCTACATCTGTATCACGATTCCCAATGGGCAGTTCATCGACAATACGGGCGAGATTGATTACAAGCAGTTGTATGCTCAGGTGGTTCATGAGCTGGAGGTGGCTCATACGCCTTACTGGTTCAGCAACGACGAGGTGAAGCGCATCCAGGAGCTGAATCAGGACTACATGCAGCAGAAGGACCTCGCCGAGATGGCTGAGGCATGCTTCCGTAAGCCGCAGGAGGGTGAGCCTTCGAAGTCGCTGAATCCTACGATGCTGCTGGCAGAGATCCAGAAAGAGTATCCTTCTGTGGAGATCAATCACAGCAACAGGATTATCATTGGTCGCGCCATGCAGAGTATGGCTTACGAGTCAACGGTTCGTGGCAACATACCATTCTACAAGGTGGTTCTGAAGAATGCCGCCTGAGCCTGGAAGTTAGGTCAGGAGTTAGGTCTGGAGTTAGGTTAGAGTTAGGTGTGCAGTTAGGTGTCGCTATGGCCTTAACACGCCTAACATCCTAACAGCCAGCGGATTAAGAAATCTGTAGTTAGGTGTTGCACCCAAAAACGAAAATTCTCCCCCAAACTATTTCGCACAAAAAAGGAGCCTCTGCTCGCGCAG
Source organism: uncultured Prevotellaceae bacterium (assembly GCA_902799455.1). GTDB lineage: Bacteria > Bacteroidota > Bacteroidia > Bacteroidales > Bacteroidaceae > Prevotella. Next base: position 4,043 of record CADCAX010000150.1, on the reverse strand, counting down.
AAGCCCCCTCCCTTAATTTAGTTATTTTAAGTATTTGATGTGTATATTAATTTCCAGAAACAACACCCTGCCAATTTGAAACATCGTGGGTGTTCTTTGTTACCCAATCGGTGAAGAGAGGATACTGGCCTTCTGATCCGATAAATACTTGCTCTGGAACGATGCGGAAATCAGGTGAAACACCAATCTTAGATGCGGGTACACCTTGCGCGGCTGTGAGCTCAACCCATTGACCGTTCTTCTTTACATAAACGGGGATTAACTTAGCATTGCTGTACTCCTGATTAAGTACGAATTCCTTTTCGGGCACACCGTCAGCACTTGCACCGTATGCAGATGCTCCAGTATTGATCATAGTCTTGGTGCTGTAACCACCGAAGAGGTTATGTACTTCATTGGCTGTATAATCCTCATTGTCGTCGGGATTAGCGATACCGATAATCAAAGGCAGTGTACCACCAGCAGCTCTCAGTTTGATATAGGTCTTACCTGGAACATTTAATGCTACGTTGAATACAACATCGTTAAAGTCGAAGTCGCCTTCCTCAGCTGAAGTGAGGTCCTCACCAATCACACCAATGGTATAGTTGGGAACGGGATCGGGATTGGGATCCTTCGGAGTAGCCTTTACAATACGTACAATCCAATCTGTGTATACATTATTAGCAGGCAGAACCTGATTCGGGTTACTCATACCAGCATATTCCCATGCTTCATTTCCAGTGGCAATAACATTGTATGTCTTACCCTCATATGTAACCTCTGTTATATCGTCGTCTAACAATTCTTGTGCGCTGCCATAAATAGTTGGAATCCTGATGTTAACCTGATGATGCTTTACACCGGCTTCCTGATTACCAGCCTCATTTACCCACACCTTGAATTCAGTATAGGGGTTTGCGCATTCACCAATGAAGTCAAAGCAAACGTAGTATCTACCAGCTAAAGAGGAATGAATATCCTCACCCTTCACAACAATCCACTTATCGTGATATCTGCTATCCTCAGAATTTAAGTAAGCAAAATTGTAAGTACCAGACTCTTCAAAAAGCGTGTTACCACCCCAGTCTGTGCTTACAGCTGCATTAAAGTTGTTGCAATGCTGCCATGTGCCAGTCTTTGCACCGCCTTCAATCTTTGCATTAGCAGCTTCACCGATCTGAAGGTGATTCATCTTAGAACTACCTAGAACCATGCGGTTTTGGTCTGTGTTGTTACGATCCTGATAAGTATTGTAGTAGGAGTCACCTGTATGAACGTGAGTTACAAAAAATTCCGTAAGATTCTCAGGGAACTTCTCTGCGTAAATGTGATTATTGGCTTTCATCTCAGCCAATGTCATGTTAACATAATCATAAACAAGAGTTTCTTCGCTCTTATTAGCGCCTGTCTCATCTTTAGTTAAGAGTGTGGGACAATCATTGTACTTTTCTTCATTGCCATTCATGAAAGTAGCTCGCGTTTTAGCAGCAGTGCCGAAGCCCCAGTCTTGATTGGCAGCGGGCTGGCCGATAGCCTTAATGAATGCCTGTTCGTAGGTCAGCTGAATGTCTTGCTTCGGCTGATCTGGATTGTAAACGTTAGTTTCTTTTGAACAACTGGTGAATGCAGCGCAGATTGCGAGAGCTGCCATTCCTGTCATCAAATACTTTTTCATACTTCAAAAAGAATTTAAATGTTAATAACTTGGTTTATTTATATTCTCTATTTTATTTTCTTGTTCCGAAAAACGTTTGCAAAGATAGACATTATTATATTATATAGCAAGAATTTCAAGTTAAAAAGAGTTAATGACTGCACAATTATTCGATATTTGTTACATTTCGTCTAGAAAAAGACAGAAATCACAAAATAAAAAGAGAGGCCTCTGCTCACGCAGAAGCCCCCAGGGTTGCAATTGAATGTATTTGATAATTATTAATGATGATGCTTAATTAGAAGTCCTGCATTTGGTAATCCTGTTAATTGTCATGTTCTTAGCCCAAATGCCAAGTGACGGCATTATGTGAGAAAGCTGCTGGGTAAAGTCATAACTAACAGTAAAACTCATATAACCCTCAGAGTTGAAAGTCATTATGCCGTCATAAACATTAAATGCATTGCTTCCATCGCTCTTCTCCCTCAAATTAATATGAATCCAAATATCATTAGGATTGGAAGATGTTCCATAGATTCTGATCTCATCACCCACAGCGAAGTCTAAAGTGCTGATGTTAAAAGAATCCCAGAATCCATTAGAGTCAAAGGCGTAAGAAGAGGTTTCATTACCCCAAAGAACAGTTTCAACGGTGGTAGTAGACTCACCCTGTTCTACGACTTGGTCATAGTATGGATTAGAACCGACATTCCCAGTCTCTCCATTCTCAGCGGTCATGCCTTGAGGACCGTTTGCGTAAAGCAGGTCCCCATTTTTATTATTGCCCTCCCAGAAAAGTGGAGACTTGGTTGTGGCATAAGAGGCAAAATCACCGTATGCGCTTGTAATGGCAATACGTTCATAGACCCACGGCGTGCCGATAGGTACACAGAGCTTCTGGGGCGCATTGTAGATGTCTTCCTCAGTTTCGGCTTTCAGCACGCCAACAGATTGATGATTATCGCTTGTCCACATTACTTCAATGGGGATGATATCGAGGCTGATTTTTGTATCGTTTTTCAATTTTAGAAGTGCTGCCTTTACAAGATCTGTAATATCAACTTCTGTAGTAACAGCATTACATATATCGGAATTTACCAAAGCTTTGAATTGACTCTCTGAAGGAGTACCCATGGTGTTGATAATGGTGGTATGACCAATGGT
>CADCAX010000150.1:0-1129 GCA_902799455.1 uncultured Prevotellaceae bacterium | reverse complement strand
ATACTTGAACTTACCATTCACGATGACATCCTCAGTTTCAACATTGTAATCAATACCTGTTGTTTGGTTGATGCCATTCGTATAAATACCTTCGAGATATTCACTCTCGCTATCGTATGTGTCATTAAGGTACTGAACCTTGAACTGACCCAATCTCCAAATCTTTGCATCGAAAACGGCATCGTTGAAGTCGATGTCCGAGGTAAGCATTCTTGCTGCATCTGTACCAAGGTCCTCACAGAATACACGGCCCTGAGAAACGAGTCGTTTACGCTCTACGAGATCTGTACGGGTTGTGGTAGTGGTGTTGCTTGTTTCACCTTCACCCGGAACAATCTTTAAGATCCAGTCATCAGCATATTCCCACTGGTCATAGTTCAATGTTTTCGTTCCGTTGTCAGATTTTTGACCCCACATAGCAAGACCAACGTAATAGCCATCAATTTTAGTACCATCTTCAGCAGTACCTACGATATGAGCAAGCTTAAAGTTGTGATAGTCGCGATTGTCACCCCAAGTGGCGTGAAAACCGAAACTGAGAGCGGAGCTGTTACGCATATATACGATACCCCAATTGCCACCACTGTTGGCATTGAAGTCTAAAACGTGAGTGAATTTTGTGCCATCACCTACCTCACAATAATCCATAGTGCCCTGATTAACATCTGTTGCACCTGTTTCTTCAGTTATAATGTTGTAGTTTTTGTTTGCTTGGCCCCATACATGCTGGAGGTAGAAGTTCTGGATGTCAAGACCAACTTCTGAAAGACCAGGATTAGTTTCAAACCAATTCTTAACAAAAGCGCGTTCTGAATCAGTAATAGGTGCGGGATGACCTGTTTTAGGGAATGAGGGTGTGTCATACTGTTGGTCATACTTCCAGCATGTGCCACAGTCGCTATCACCACGTGTCATAGCACGTGACATAGCCCTAGTCTGAGAAAAATCCTCAATGATGGATGTTTTTTTGAAACCCCAGTCGTGGTTGGGGGCGACCTCACCACCAATTAACTCTTTGAATGCATCTGCGTAGGCAGTTGCTTTCTGCTGACCAACGGGAACATAATCACCATCCTTATCAGCACAACTGGCTGTAAAACCTCCGACTACGAGGGCCAGTAATCCTTTG
>CADCAX010000149.1 GCA_902799455.1 uncultured Prevotellaceae bacterium | reverse complement strand
TTTTCAGGGTGTAAAGTTTTCCAAAAAAGAAAACTTTGCACTTTTTCTTTTAAAACAAAGTTTTCAAAACTATACAACATCGCTAGAGTTTTCTCATAAAAAATCTTTCACTTTAGCCTGTCACACCTAACACGCTGTTTTTAAGTTTGTTGCTCTTAATATATACATATTAGGTGCGCAAATTGTTACAAAGAAAAATGAAAAATTTCTTTGCCAGAATTTAAAAAAGTATTATCTTTGCATCACAATTCGCAAAATTTTTTTCTTACTTAAATAATATCTTAAACACCAATGATGGAAGTAAAAAAGTTTACCATCACCAAGCGCGATGGAACAAGGGATGAGTTCTCTTTAGACAAGATTATGAATGCTATCGTTAAGGCTTTTGAGGCAGTAGAGGAGCCATTTAACGTGTCAAGCATTTCAAAGATTATCACACACCTTGATATTAAGGATGACATCACTGTCGAGGACATCCAGAACCAGGTTGAGGTAGCTCTCATGAAGGAGGGTTACTACAGGGTGGCAAAGTGTTTCATGCTCTATCGCCAGAGTCATACCGAAGATCGTGAGACTCTCGATAAGCTCAACTTCCTTACTGACTATATGGAAGCTGCTAATGCCGCAACAGGTTCTAAGTTTGACGCTAACGCCAATGTGGAGCATAAGAATATCGCTACACTCATCGGTGAGTTGCCAAAGTCAAACTTCATACGCCTCAACCGTCGTCTTCTCACTGACCGTATTAAAAGAATGTATGGCAAGGAACTGGCTGACAAGTATATCGACCTGTTGGAACACCATTTTATATATAAGAATGATGAAACCAGCATTGCCCCTTACTGTGCTTCCATCACTATGTACCCTTGGCTCATCAACGGTACTACCGCTATCGGTGGCAATTCTACTGCTCCAACAAACCTCAAGAGCTTCTGCGGTGGTTTCGTGAACATGGTGTTCATCGTCAGCTCTATGCTCTCTGGTGCATGTGCTACTCCTGAATTCCTCATGTACCTCAACTACTTCATCGGTAAGGAATATGGTGTTGACTATTATAAAGATCCTGATCGCGTCGTTGACCTCTCTCTGCGTCAGCGTTCTATAGATAAGGTGATAACAGACTGCTTCGAGCAGATTGTTTACTCTATCAACCAGCCAACAGGTGCACGTAACTTCCAGGCAGTGTTCTGGAATGTGGCATACTATGACAAGTACTACTTCGACTCTATCTTCGGAAACTTCTACTTCCCTGATGGCAGCCAGCCTGACTGGAATGGCCTCTCATGGCTCCAGAAGCGTTTCATGAAGTGGTTCAACAAGGAGCGTACAAAGACTGTCCTCACATTCCCTGTAGAGACAATGGCTCTGCTCACTGATAATGGCGAGTGCCGCGATAAGGAGTGGGGCGACTTCTGTGCTGAGATGTATTCTGAGGGACACTCTTTCTTCACATACCTCAGCGATAATGCTGACTCTCTCTCTTCTTGCTGCCGTCTGCGTAACGAGATTCAGGACAATGGCTTCTCTTACACCCTCGGTGCCGGTGGTGTGTCAACTGGTTCTAAGTCTGTGCTCACCGTAAACCTCAACCGTGCCGTACAGTATGCTGTAAACAACGGTCGCGATTATAAGGAATACCTCGAAGAGATTATCGACCTCTGCCATAAGGTGCAGCTGGCTTACAACGAGAACCTGAAGGTGCTTCAGGAGCATGGCATGCTGCCACTCTTCGATGCTGGCTATATCAATATGTCACGTCAGTACCTCACCATTGGTGTCAACGGTCTCGTAGAGGCTGCTGAGTTCATGGGACTCAAGATTACTCCTAACGAGAAGTATAAGGAGTTCGTACAGGGCATCCTCTCTATCGTAGAGAAGCTCAACAAGCAGTATCGCACAAAGGACGTGCTCTTCAACTGTGAGATGATTCCTGCAGAGAACGTAGGTGTTAAGCATGCTAAGTGGGACCGTGAAGATGGTTACTTCGTACCACGCGACTGCTACAACTCTTACTTCTACATCGTAGAGGATCAGTCTATGAACATCATAGATAAGTTCAAACTGCATGGTGCACCATATATCGAGCACCTCACAGGTGGCTCTGCTCTCCACATGAACCTTGAGGAGCACCTCACCAAGAAGCAGTACCAGCAGCTTATCAAGGTGGCTGCAAAGGAGGGATGTAACTACTTCACATTCAATATTCCTAACACCATCTGTAACAACTGTGGTGCTATCGATAAGCGCTATCTCCACGAGTGTCCTAACTGCCACTCTACGAATGTCGACTACATGACACGTATCATTGGCTACCTCAAGAGAGTCAGCAACTTCTCTGCTGCTCGTCAGAAGGAGGCTGCACGTCGCTACTATGCCGGACCAAACAAGATGGGACAGCCGGAGACAGTACAGCAGGAAATCCTGGGCGAGAAAAGGGCATCATAAGAGACTGGTACGACATTGAAACCATACATACAATTCTCTAAAAATTGAAATACGTTAATACGGGCGTGGTCTTTCAGGAGATTCCTGATGAGGTCACGCTCTCTATAAATATCTCTAACTGCCCCTGCCATTGCATGGGGTGTCACAGCCAGTATCTGTGGGAAGACATCGGAGAACCTCTCAATGCCATGTCCCTCGATATCATGCTCAAGGAATATGGTGACGACATCACGTGTGTGGCATTCATGGGGGGCGATGCAACACCCGATAAGGTTGACTCACTGGCGGGATGGGTGCATAGCGCTTACCCTCATCTCAAGACGGCATGGTATAGCGGTAGGGCGATACTCTCTGATAAGATACACCTCCGTAACTTCGACTATATCAAGCTCGGACCGTATATCGAAGCGAAAGGGCCTCTCAACAAACCTACCACAAACCAGATTCTCTATAAGGTGAATCCGAAGGCTGAGAATGGGATAGGGGAGAATATAACAAAAAAATTCTGGAAGAAATGAAACCTATATTTATTGCAGGTCCCTGTGTCATCGAGAGTGCAGAACTCCTCGATACTGTAGCACAGGAACTGGTCTCTATCAATCGTGAGTTAGGAACCGATATCATCTTCAAGGCCTCCTTCGATAAGGCCAACCGCACCAGTATCTCCTCCTTCCGTGGACCTGGTATGGAGAAGGGACTTCAGATGCTCTCTGACATCAAGAGCAGGTATGGCCTCAGAATACTTACCGATATCCATGAGTCATATCAGGCAGCTCCTGTGGCAGAGGTGGCTGATGTACTCCAGATACCGGCTTTCCTGTGTCGTCAGACAGACCTTCTCGTGGCAGCTGCCAAGACGGGGAAGGTCATCAATATCAAGAAGGCGCAGTTCCTCTCTGGTGTCGATATGCGCTATCCTGTGCAGAAAGCCCGCGAGAGTGGGGCAGAGGAGGTATGGCTCTGCGAAAGGGGTAATTCCTTCGGATACAACAACCTCGTGGTCGATTTCCGCAATATCCCTGATATGCTCGATATAGTACCTCGCGTTGTGATGGACTGCACACATAGCGTGCAACGCCCCGGCGGTGGCAATGGTTGCACCTCTGGCGACAGACGCTTCGTACCAGCAATGGCAAAAGCCGCCAAAGCATTCGGGGCCAATGGCTTCTTCTTCGAAGTACATCCCGACCCCGACAACGCCCTCAGCGACGGCCCCAACATGCTCCAGCTC
>CADCAX010000148.1 GCA_902799455.1 uncultured Prevotellaceae bacterium | reverse complement strand
TTCACGTCGCCGTTCTGCGGATAGGCTGTCTCCTGTTTGAGGGTGATATTCTTTCCTCCCACCTTCAAAGTAGCGGTATTTCCCATGAAGAGATTTACGAAAACGGCATTATCCTTCACTGCATATACATAGCCTGGTACTGATGGTATAAAGCGGCAGATATTACTTGGGCAGCAAGCACATCCGAACCAAGGCTTGCGAGCATACTGCTGCTCTGCTGTGCATGAGAGGGGATTAGGATAGAAGAATCCATCACCTTGAATAGAAACACCAGAGAGAACGCCATTATAGAGTGAGCGTTCGAGGACATCATAGTATTTGCTCTCACCATGAAGCAGGAACAGGCGGTAGTTGGTATAGACATTAGCTATCTGTGCACATGTCTCGCAATAGGCAGAGGCATTAGGAAGCTCATAGTTTGCGCCAAAGGCTTCGCCCTCATGGCGTGCCCCCACTCCACCTGTGATATAATATTTCTTTTCGACGATATTCTGCCATATGCGGTCGATGGCTTTGATATATGCAGTATCACCTGTCAGGGCTGCCACATCTGCCATACCGCTATACATATACCCAGCACGAACAGCATGACCTACTGCCTCATCTTGCTCTATAACAGGCTTGTGGGCCTGTGAATAAGCATCGCGACGCTGTGTCTTTCCACGCATATCGAGGAAATATTTTGCCTGATCAAGATACTTCTTGTCTTTAGTGAGGACATAGAGTTTACAGAGTCCCATCTCTGCTATCTGATGACCTGGCACCACATGTGCCTGATTCTCTGCAGGACCCACCTCACGGCAGACACAATCAGCATATTTTATTGCGACATCGAGGAGGTTGCGCTTTCCTGTTGCCTGATAGTGTGCACAGGCAGCCTCAAGGAGGTGTCCGAGGTTGTAGAACTCATGTGACAACACCTCTACCTTCTCCCAGCGCTTATCACCAGCCCATGAATGCGTTTTATGAGGGGATTTGGTACGTGGGGTATAGAGATATCCGTCAGGTTCCTGACCACTTGCTATGACAGCGATGACGCTATCTACATACTTATCGAGAGGTCGTCCATGATAGAGAGCCTTCGGATAGGTCTGCAGCAGATAGCTTGCGCCCTCGATGGTCTTATAAGGGTCTGTATCGTCGAAAGTGAAGGTCCAGCCTGTATCAGGATATTCCTGTGCCGGATTTGCCATACACTTAGCGGCATTAGTAAAATTGGTGTAGCGTCCTGTCTCCTCACACTTATCGAAAGCCAGAGGAACAGTAACATCACGGGAAGCCTTCAGACGAGGCGACCAGAAAGAATCACTAACCTTTACAGATGTAAAGGGCACTGGATTAATAGGATACTGTGCAACAGAAGGCACAGAAGACATGATAATAAGACTTAGAGTAAAGAGAATCTTTTTCATGTAAGTATTTTTTTTCAACGATAACCTTTAACCATTAACCATTAACCGTTACATCACACCACCGTCAAGGTATATATGTAAACCACCGCTGCCGGTATTGCCATCAGGGAAGAGTCGAAGCGGTCGAGCATTCCTCCGTGCCCAGGCAGGATATTTCCGCTATCCTTGATGCCCAGGGTGCGTTTGAAGAGTGACTCTACAAGGTCTCCAAGGGTTCCGAAAACAACGACAGTAAGTCCGAGGCCCATCCACTCAACAGTACTGAGTCCCGTAGGCATTGCACCCAAGGAATCGAGGAGGGCATTTTCGTCAACATATGATATGAGGAAAGCTACCAGCAGCACTATCACAGCACCACCTACAGAGCCTTCCCACGACTTGCCAGGACTGACACGAGGGAAGAGCTTATGACGTCCCAAGAGAGTGCCTGTGCAATAGGCACCAGTATCGTTCATCCAAAGGAAGATGAAGATGCTTACAGGTAACAGCATATTATACATCGTCAGACCAGTATCGGCATATCCCCTGAAAGCGAGGATGGCAAGACACGAGAATGGCAAAGCGATATACATCTGCGACATCATGGCATAGGCCCAATCGTGAATGGGATCAGGATTGCGTGTGAACAACCCGCTGCAGAACAGGTATATCACCGTCAGCAGATAAGGGATAAATACCGATGATGGCGTCATACCACTACAGAAGCCAACCATTGCGATGAACAGGAACACTCCTGCTGCCGTACATATAAAACGGTTGACATTGACATCTTGGCGCTGATTTACCAAACCTGTAAACTCCCATACCGTAAGACCTGTGACGAGGGCAAAGAGGAATGCCATCGACGTAGGACGAAGGAAGCAGGTCAGGATAACGAGTACAAAGAGTACTCCTGTTATGGTTCTAGTTATGAAGTTAGACATAGTTAGACCTGATTATTTTCGTTTTGGTTTTCGTTTTGGTTTTCGTTTTGGTTGATAATCTCCTCTGCACGAGAAGCCCATGGGCGCTTGCCAAAGATGCGTTCCACATCTTCTGCAAATATCACCTCACGCTGCATCAGAAGTTCTGCCAGTTCATTATGTCCCTCACGATGTTCCTCCAGGAGTTCCTTTGCACGGGCATACTGCTCATTGACCATCTTCAGCACTTCGGAATCGATGACCTTTGCTGTTTCTTCTGAATATGGTTTTGTGAATGAATAGTCGTTATTGTCATAATAGCAGATATTTGGCAGGATATCACTCATACCATAAACCGCTATCATGCTCTGTGCCATCTTCGTAGAACGTTCGAGGTCGTTCATGGCACCTGTTGAGATATGTCCTGTGAAGAGTTCTTCTGCGGCACGTCCGCCAAGGAGTGAGCACATCTCGTCGAGCAACTGTTCCCTAGTGGTCAGCTGACGCTCTTCTGGCAGATACCAGGCAGCGCCGAGGGCTCTGCCACGAGGCACGATACTCACCTTTACCAACGGATTAGCATACTGACAGAACCAAGATATGGTAGCATGTCCTGCCTCATGAAGGGCAACAGCACGTTTTTCTTCATTCGTCATCACCTTTGTCTTCTTCTCCAAGCCACCCCAACAAGTTTTGAGTTATGACGAGCTGCTATCAGGGCTGCCTCGTTACATACATTTGCGATATCAGCACCAGAGAAACCAGGAGTCTGACGAGCCAAGAGGTCTATATCGAGGTTTTCGTCAACCTTTATAGGACGCAGATGTACCTGGAAAATCTCCTTTCTCTCCGTCAGGTCTGGGAGGTCCACATGTATCTCACGATCGAAACGACCAGCACGCAGCAAAGCCTTATCGAGCATATCAACACGATTGGTAGCTGCCATAATGATGACACCAGAGTTAGTGCCAAAACCATCCATCTCTGTGAGCAGGGCATTCAGGGTATTCTCACGCTCGTCGTTGCCACCATAGCCTGGATTCTTGCTTCTTGCGCGACCGATAGCATCGATTTCATCGATAAAGATGATACTTGGAGCCTTTGCCTTTGCTTGAGCAAACGTATCACGCACACGAGAAGCTCCGACACCAACGAACATCTCTACGAAATCAGAACCAGACATTGAGAGGAATGGTACGCCAGCCTCTCCTGCCACAGCCTTTGCCAGCAATGTCTTACCAGTTCCAGGAGGGCCTACCAAGAGGGCTCCCTTTGGTATCTTACCACCCAGTTCGGTATATTTCTGTGGTTGTTTGAGGAAGTCGACAATCTCCTGTACCTCCTGCTTCGCTCCTGCCTGACCAGCGACATCCTTGAAGGTGATACCGAGGGTATTCCCCTTCTCTATCATCTGTGCCTTGGAGCGACCTACGGAGAAGATACCTCCTATGCCGCTGCCACCGCCGCCACCGCTGAAACGATTCATCAGGAAGAACCATATGAAGATAAACAGCACCCACGGAGCAAGACTGATTAGGAAGTCGAGAATGCCATTACGGGAAGGGTCTTCATATACCAGTTCTCCTTTGAACTTACCCTTTGCACGCTCAGCATCCAAGAAGGCCTCAACCTGGTCAACACTACCATAGAAAACCTCCACATATGGCGCATCTCCCGTCTGGTCCTTGCCCTGATGGAACAAATCGCGGACATTCTCGGAACGCACATACATACGGAGTTTGGATTCCTGTTTGTTGACAACGACGCTCTTGGCATAGCCACGATCGACATATGCCTTGAAATTAGAATATGATGCACGACGAACGGCACTCTGGCCTATCGACTTATCTCCATCAGTAAAAAATATGACGCCAAGGGTTATGATGATAACCAGATATATCCAACTCATGTTGAACTTTGGCATCTTTGGTGGCCGTTTACCACTCATTGAAGCATTTGAAGGCATTTATTATAGTTAAGAGTTAAGAGTTAAGAGTTAAGAATTAAGAGTTAAGAGTTAAAAATTAAAAGTTAAGAGTTACTCTTCGTCGGGAATTTCTGTTACTGTTGCATCCTGCCATAGGGACTCTATGTCATAGAACTCGTGTGCCTCTGGTAGGAAAATATGAACTATAATGTCAACATAATCCATTGCCACCCAGTAGCAATTCTCCATACCTACGATTTTGAGGGGTTTTTCACCCAGTTCCTTACGCATCACCTCTTCCACATTGTCGGCAATGGCTGATATCTGGGATGGAGAGCCACCCTGGCATATTACAAAGGCCTGGCAAATCACACCATCCATACCCTGCATGTCGATGACACTGATTCCACGACCTTTCTTGTCTTTTATAGCCTTTACGGCTGTTTCTGTCAGTTTCTGTATCTGTTCTGTCATTTTTTAATTGGGAGTTAAATCGCTTTGCTCATGAAGTTAAATTGGGAGTTATGCGCTTCGCGCAGGGAGTTACAAGCTTTGCTTACGGATTTTTTACTTCCTCTTTTACTTCCTGCCAGCTTGCTGGCATTACTTCCTTTTTTTACTTCCTTTTAATTTTTTGGGTGCAAATATATAAAAAAAATTTCATTTATGCAAAAAGGCAGGAAATTCTATTCCTCTTTTTGTTGTTTTGGAGTAGGAACGAAGCCCAATGCCGCCACCATACAACTCATAATAGGACTTATGAGATTGAAAAAACAGAATGGCAGATATACGATTGTCGGAATACCCAACACCGTACTTTGTGTCATACCGCATGCTGTCCAAGGTACGAGCACAGATGTCACAGTAGAGGAGTCTTCCGTACTACGGCTGAGCAGTTCCGGACGATAGCCACGCTTCTCGTATTCCTTACGGAAAATGGAGGCATTCATGATGATAGAGAGGAACTGGTCACCCATTATCATATTCAGCAGCACACCAGAAACAACGGTAGAAGTAACGAGGCTGAGAGTATTGTGAACGGCACGCAGCAACACACCTGTCAGACTTTCGAGCATTCTGCTGACTACCATGCAGGCACCAAAACAGAAGGCACACAATATGAGCCATATAGTATCGAGCATGCCAGCCATACCACGTGTAGCAACAAGGCTATTTATTGATTCGTATCCTGTATCTACATGAGTCGAGGTGTAGCATACCTTCATAATTCCCTGCATAAGACCTGTTGTTGTGATTGCGCTCTCGCCAGCTATACCAGACACCACTTCCGGCTGAAGAAACAAAGCGCAGAGGCATGCTGACAGAGAAGATAAGACAAGCGTAACAAGAGACGGTACCTTTTTGTATATAAGGAATCCCGTAAATACAGGCACCAACATCGTCCACAATGATATATTGAAAGTACCGTCAAGAGCGGTAGTATATTGTGTTATCTCTACATCTTTTCCACCAAACTGGAGTCCGATAATGAGGTATATTATCAACGAAATAGTGATGCTGGGCACAGTTGTGTACATCATATAGCGGATATGTGAGAACAACTCCGCCTTCGCCATAGAAGATGCCAAAACCGTGGTATCAGACATTGGTGACATCTTATCCCCGAAATAAGCGCCAGATATTATGGCACCCGCGCTGAGAGCAGATGGTACACCAAGAGCTTCGCCAATACCAAGAAGGGCAATACCAATGGTAGCGATGGTAGTCCAAGAAGTTCCCGTCATAACAGAGATGAGGGAAGAAATGATGCAGGCACACGGTAGGAAGACTGCAGGAGACATTATCTGCACACCGTAATATATCAAGGTCGGGACTACACCGCTTATCATCCATGTACTTGACATCATACCTATCATGAGCAGTATAAGGACAGAAACGGCAGCATCACCCACGGTTGCCTGAATTGACATCTCAAATGATGACCACGGTTCCTTATAAACAATCATAGAGATACCCACACAGACGGTACTAGCAAATAATAATGCCAACTGACTGGCACCACTCAAGGCATCATCTGGCATATATACCAGAACCAGCACAATGAGCGAGACCAGTGTCAATAGCGGCAATGCCGAAACGAATGGATTTGGTGTCTTTTTTTCTTTATTTTCCATTTTTTTACACAATTTGGTGCAAATTTACATCTTTTTTTTGTAATTTTGCGCCACATTTACCAAATTTATTATGAAAACATTAAAATTAGTATTTTTTAGCGCCCTGTTTTTACTGGGCAATCTGACCATTTCGGCAGATGATATCATTCAACACAGAGGCGATCGCTATGTCATTCACGTAGAAGCTCTGAATCCAGACAGCGAGATGACCTTGCTGGATGTACTGCATCTCTGTCCTGAGTTAATTTCCTATGACGGCAAGAACATCACCAACGGCTACATACTGCGTATAAACAACACATTCCTTTCTGTTGACTGGGAAAC
>CADCAX010000147.1 GCA_902799455.1 uncultured Prevotellaceae bacterium | reverse complement strand
CCTGCATATTTCTTTATGTTGTCGTTTCGAGATACTGTGTCCCATACTGCCATCAGATACTTCTGGTAGTAATCGCCTACCTTAAGGTTCTTGGGGCATACGCCAGGAGGACGTACCACGACATACATACCGTGGTTCATGGCCTTCTGCATCAATGGCCAGTAAAGTAATCTGAGGAATGATTTCAGTCGTGTCGGGTTGAACTTGCTGATGTCTGCCTCACTGGTTGCGTCTTCAGGCTGGTCGGCAGCACCCGGATAGACATAGTTGTTGTTCGGGTCATTAGTCCAGGCAGGGTCCAGATGCAGACGGAAGACGTTGCACTTTGCTTTCTCCAAACCTGTAAATATCTTTTCGAAATAATTCTTACACTTTGTGGCACCATCGCTATCATAATTAGTTCCATTCCATGGATTTCCCCAGCGCCAGCCATTGAAATACATATTCGGAGTGTCCATCACACCATGCAGCACCACGTGGTTGCCTTCCTGGTCAGCGAGCCATTTGCCCTCAACGTGAAGGGTAGGAAGCGGCTTTACACCCTGTGCCCATGCTAATACGGCAAAGAGACATGCCGCAAAGAATACATAAAATCTTTTCATGAATCTTGTTTTAGTTTCGTTTTTATTTTTGCGGGTGCAAAGGTAAGAAGAAATGTCGTATTGTCCATTCTGAATTATATCATTAAGTTTTGCAGATATAACATAGGTCAAAATATTCTTAAGTTTGTCATCATTTTTTTTGTTTATTTTCTTGCATTTCTCATAACTTAATCGTACCTTTGCACGCGATTTACACATTATTAATAATAAAGAGCATAGAAAAATATCGTCATGAGTGCATTGAGTGCATTGCTGATATCGTTTGTTATTACCGTCACAAACCCCATGGGGACAGAGCGTACAGTCCCTGAAATGGTGGAGGTAGGCATGCCGCAAGGCGATGGCGCAAAGCAGTATGTGGTGACGGACGAGAAAGGTGATACTCTTTCGTCTCAGGTTACCTATGACGGAAAGCTCATATTCCCCTGCCCAACCTTGAAGGCTCGTGCAAAGGCGAAGTTCTTTGTAAGAGAGGGTGGGGCAGACAAAGCATACAAGAACGAGGTATTCGGCAGGTATTTCCCAGAGAGGGATGGCGACTTCTCATTCGAGAACGACAGGGTGGCATATCGCCTCTATGGTCCTGGTTCGAACGGGGTATATGGCTATGACATCTTCAGCAAGCGTACCAGTAATCTGTATCTTGAGAAACTCTATAAGTTGCAATGCGACAACGAGGTGCACTCTATGCGTGCGAAGCTGACAAAACTGGGTCGCAGGGACTTGGCTGACAAGATGTATAACGAGGTTTTCTCATATCATGTGGATCATGGTGAGGGAATGGACCAGTATGATGTGGGCAAGACCCTTGGTGGCGGAGCTGTAGCATATAAGGGTGCTGACGGAGGATTGGAATTTCAGGGTTCGTTCAAGACTGCTGAGGTGCTCGACAACGGTCCGCTTCGCCTGACAGTACGTCTGACATACGCTAACGAGGTGCGTACGCTCTCGATAGATGCCCATAGCAATATGGTGAAGTCGGCAGTAGAGGCAAAGAGACCTTTCGTGGCTGGAATCGTGATGCATAACAGTGACAATAAAAATGCACAGGGTGATGGATATATTGCCTATGAAGACAAGGACGGAATACTGATTGCGTGTGTTGCACCAGAGGGAAAGACAGAGAAGGAACAAGGACATCTGCTCATAGCCCCCATTTCATCGACATACTACTTCGGCTCGGCTTGGGCACGCTATGATGGCGATGGAATCACAGATTTCGGAAAATGGCAGAATTATCTTGAAGCATATATACAACAGATAAAGAATCCACTAAAGACAAAGATAAAAAAGGAAAATTAAATTATGGCAGAAACATTAGAATTTAAAGAACTCGACAATGTCGTGGTTCGATTCTCAGGTGACTCCGGCGATGGCATGCAGCTGGCCGGAAACATCTTCTCAACGGTATCAGCCACAGTAGGTAACAGCATCTCTACTTTTCCTGATTATCCTGCAGACATCCGCGCTCCGCAAGGTTCGCTGACTGGTGTATCAGGATTCCAGGTGCATATCGGTGCTGATGTGGTTTATACTCCTGGTGACCAATGTGATGTGCTGGTAGCAATGAATGCTGCAGCCCTGAAGACACAGTACAGGTATGCTAAGCCTGGAGCAACTATCATCATCGATACTGACTCCTTCGGACAGACAGACCTTGATAAGGCACAGTTCAAGACTACTGACTACCTCGGTGAGATGGGCATAGACCCAGATCGCGTCATTGCATGTCCTATCACAACAATGGTGAAGGATGCCCTTGCTGACTCTGGTATGGACAACAAGGCTATGCTGAAGTGTAGGAATATGTTCGCTTTGGGACTCGTTTGCTGGCTCTTCAGCCGCGACCTGAACCTTGTGGCTAACTTCCTGCGCGAGAAATTCGCTAAGAAGCCAGCTATTGCTGAGGCTAACATCAAGGTGATACAGGCTGGTTATGACTATGGTCACAACACACATTCTTCTGCTACAAACGTTTATCGCATAGAGTCTAAGCACAAGGTGCCTGGACGCTATATGGACATAACAGGTAACAAGGCTACAGCTTATGGCTTCATCGCAGCAGCTGAGAAGGCTGGCTTGAAGCTGTATCTGGGTTCTTATCCTATCACTCCTGCTACAGATGTGCTCCACGAGCTCTCAAAGCATAAGAGTCTTGGCGTAACAACTGTTCAGTGTGAGGACGAGATAGCTGGTTGTGCAAGCTCAGTAGGTGCTGCCTTTGGTGGAGCTCTGGCTGTTACAAGTACTTCCGGCCCTGGTATCTGTCTGAAGTCTGAGGCTATGAACCTGGCTGTTATCATGGAGTTGCCACTCGTTGTCCTCGATGTTCAGCGTGGCGGTCCTGCAACAGGACTTCCAACCAAGTCTGAGCAGACAGACCTTCTGCAGGTGCTGTTCGGAAGAAACGGTGAGTCTCCAATGCCTGTCATCGCAGCTCTCTCACCAGTTGACTGCTTTGATGCAGCATATGATGCAGCAAAGATGGCTTTGGAGCACATGACACCTGTTGTACTCCTGACGGATGCTTTCATAGCAAACGGCTCAGGAGCATTCAAGTTGCCTGATCTCGACAAGATGGCTCCTATCAATCCTCCTTATGTACCAGAAGAGTTGAAGGGTACTTGGACTCCTTACATGAGAGCTGAGAACGGAACACGTTACTGGGCTGTGCCTGGACGCGAGGGATTCCAGCATGTCCTTGGTGGATTGGAGAAAGACGACAAGACGGGCGCTATCTCTACTGCTCCAGAGAATCATGACCTGATGACTCGTAAGCGTCAGGCAAAGATTGACAATATCGTTGTGCCAGACCTGCAGGTAGTGGGTGATGCTGACGATGCTGACCTGTTGATTGTAGGCTTCGGCTCTACATACGGACATCTGCATGCTGCTATGGACGAGATGCGTAAGCAGGGCAAGAAGGTTGCCCTCGCTCAGTTCCGCTATATCAACCCTCTGCCAAAGAATACTGCTGAGGTACTCAAGAAGTACAAGAAGGTGGTTGTGGCAGAACAGAATATGGGACAGTTGGCAGCGTACCTGCGTATGAAAGTCGATGGCTTCGTGCCTGCACAGTTCAATCAGGTAAAGGGACAGCCATTCGTAGT
>CADCAX010000146.1 GCA_902799455.1 uncultured Prevotellaceae bacterium | reverse complement strand
ATTTATCTCAAACACAGCAGCTGGTGCCATGTTCTTCCCCATCATGTATAATGCAGCCGAGAAACTGGGCTACGAACCATTCCCATTCCTTGTTGCCCTGATGATTAGTGTCAGCAGCAGTTTCGCAACACCTATCGGCTCACCAACCCACATGTTGGTTTACGCCCCAGGCGGATATCGGTTTAGTGACTTTATGCGAATAGGTTTGCTGATGAACATCATTATACTGGCTGCCAACATACTGATAGTAAATATCGTCTATCCGTTGACACCATTACCATAAAGATAATTGATAGCTGAAAATGATTTATCAGGGACATATCGTAGATGTGCTGGCGCACGAGATTTTTGATGGCGCACTAGTAGTGGAGGACAAAAGAATTGTTGCTATAAAGCGCGAAAAACTACCCGAGCGAGAGAAGCCATATCCTTATATCATGCCCGGCTTCATCGACAGCCATGTACACATTGAGAGCAGCATGATGGTGCCACATGAATTTGCCCGCATCGCTGTGAGTCACGGTACCATAGGCGTCGTTGCTGACCCCCACGAAATTGCCAATGTTCTCGGCGTGGAGGGTGTGAACTTTATGATACGTTCAGGGCATCTGGCACAGTTTAACTTCTGCTTTGGTGCTCCCAGCTGCGTACCTGCATTGGGCGGCGAGATAGAAACCAGCGGTGCCACAATTGATGCTGATGACATCGAACACCTGATAGCTCGTGACGACATCGGTTTTCTGGCAGAGATGATGAACTATCCCGGCGTACTTTCGGGTGACAAGGAAGTGATGCGGAAGATAGAGGTTGCCAAACGCTATGGCAAACCCGTGGACGGTCACGCTCCAGGACTGACAGGTCAGTTGCGTGAGCGCTACGCTGCTGCCGGCATCACCACTGATCACGAATGCTCAACGCTGGAAGAAGGCCTTTCATGCATCAAGGCTGGCATGAAGGTAATCATCCGTGAGGGCTGTGCCGCAAAAAACTATGAGAGTCTGAGTCCGCTTATCAGAGACTATCCTGAGCAGGTGATGTTATGCACAGATGACTGCCACCCAGAGGATTTCGTGCGCGAACATATCAACGCCATTGTAAAACGGGCACTGGCCGACGGCTATGACTTATGGAACATACTGCAGGCAGCATGCATCAATCCGCAACAGCACTATCACCTGAACTGGGGACTGCTGCAAGAGGGTGACCCAGCCACCTTCATCATGGTGGATGACATCGGGCCGAAATTTAAGGTGCTGAACACCATAATTCAAGGTATGGAGGTATTCAACTACAACTCCTCGTCCCTGGCCATGTATGCCCAACTGACGACATCAGCTTTCAAAGGGGATGGTTTGGATTATCCTAACAACTTCGCAGCAACACCGCTCACAGAGGACGATATCTTTTACAAAATCAAGCCTGGTGACACCGAGCATATCATCCACGCCATCGACGGCAGCCTGACTACAGGTCACGATGTGGTGCATGTTACGGGCAGCTTGTTCAGCGAAACCTACCCATGGTTGGAGGTTCAGAAAATTGTGGTTTATAATCGCTACAAGAAAGGGGCAAAACCCAATATTGGCTTAGTGCGCGGCTTTGGCATCACCCATGGAGCCATTGCCGGTTCTGTGGCTCACGACTGCCACAACATTGTCGCCATTGGTTCTAACGACACCTACATCGTACGCGCCATCAACCGCATCATTGAAATGGAAGGCGGACTGGTTGTGGAAAGTGCCGACGAGGAGAATGACATCCCACTACCTATTGCCGGCGTTATGGCTCCGCTCACAGGACACGAGCTGGCTTTCCGCACAATGATTATGCGTGAAAAGGTACAAAGCATCGGTTGCACGATGAAGGCTCCATTCATCACAATGGCCTTCATGGCTTTGTCTGTTATTCCCGACCTGAAGATTACCGACCGCTATCTGCTTGACACAAAAAATATGCAGATTATCGAATAACAGAATAAAATAACAAAGTCGTTATTTCATCTTAAATCGTTTCAAAACAGATAATAGCCCACGCAGAACATATCCGCGTGGGCTATTTGAAATAAATATGTATAAGATTTTACGCTTTCTTAATATAGTCAACAATCCACTGACCTACTTCCTTTGTACCATACTTAGCGCCGCCTTCTACCTGAATTTCTGGTGTGCGGACATTCTGGTCAAGTGATCCTTCTTCCTTGAGGTCGAAATACTCATAAAGCATAGCAACAGAAAGAATCTGCGCAAGTGGGTTAGCAATATTCAAGCCCTTACCCTGTGGCCATGAACCGTGTATTGGCTCAAAGACTGGTGTAGAAGAACCTGTTGATGCTGATGGGAGAAGACCCATAGAACCTGTGATGCAGGAACCTTCGTCGGTAAGAATATCACCAAAGGTATTCTCAGTTACCATAACATCGAAGAATGTCGGCTCCTGAATCATGCGCATAGCAGCATTGTCAACATACATATAATCGGTTGTGACATCAGGATACTGTGGTGCAATCTCCTGTGCTATCTTACGCCACAAACGTGAAGAAGCAAGCACGTTAGCCTTATCAACAACAGTAACGTGATTCTTACGCTGGCGGGCATACTGATATGCTACCTTCAGGATGCGCTCTACCTCATGACGAGTGTAGTAGTTTGTATCCAGAGCATCTTCTTCGCCAATCTCTGCATTCATCTGTGGCTCCTGCTTCTTACCGAAGTACATACCGCCGGTAAGCTCACGGATGCAGATAAAGTCAGCACCCTTTACTATCTCGTCTTTCAGAGGTGACTTATGTACGAGGCAGTCGAAAGTGGTTACAGGACGGATATTTGCAAAAAGACCAAGCTTCTTACGCATAGCAAGAAGACCCTGCTCAGGACGTACCTTTGCAGAAGGGTTGTTATCGAACTTCGGATCACCAACACTTGCAAAAAGGACAGCATCAGCTTCCTCACATACCTTGTATGTCTCCTCAGGGAATGGGTCTCCCACCTCGTCGATGGCATGTGCGCCGCAGAGGGCTTCCTTGTAACTAACTTCGTGACCGAACTTCTCTGCAACAGCAGACATTACAGCCACACCCTGCTCCATAATTTCCGGGCCGATACCATCACCAGCCAAAACAGCAATTTTAAGTTTCATGATGAGTCTATTATGAATTATGTAATCGATTTATCGCTTATACCTTTAGGTGTAAAAATTATGCATTATGAATTAAAAAAGAGGAGACTTCCAAAATGGAGCTCCTCTTTCAGGGTCGGGGTGACAGGACTCGAACCTGCGACAGCCTGGTCCCAAACCAGGAACGCTACCAACTGCGCTACACCCCGGTACATTTTTTCAAATGCGGATGCAAAGGTACAAAAGATTTTTGATATAAACAAATTTTTTAAAAAGAAAAGTGATAATTTTGTTCCAAATTACCACTTTTCCTTGATATCAATCAACTATATCTAACAAATCTTTCTTGAGCCCTGACCGATAACAACGTTATAGACCTTTGGCTCATGGCCATACTTGGCACAGAACTTCTCTTTTGCAGTCTTGATGAAGTTATCGTAGAGTTCATCCTTTACGAGGTTGATGGTGCAGCCACCGAAGCCTCCACCCATGATACGTGAACCCGTAACGCCACATTCTTTTGCAATATCGTTGAGGTAATCAAGTTCTTCGCAGCTAACCTCATACTCCTTTGACAATCCGTAGTGGGTAGCATACATCAGTTCACCTACCTTCTCATAGTCACCCGCATTGAGAGCATCGCAGACACCGAGAACACGGTCTTTCTCGCCCAGCACGAAGGTAGCACGCTGGATATCTTCTGCTGAAACATCTCCCTTCACCTCCTCAAGGTCTTCCCATGTGCAGTCGCGCAAGGTGCTGATGGAACGCTCAGGATGCTTTGCCTGAACAGCCTTTGCCACATTCTCACAACTGTTGCGGCGGTCATTATAAGGAGAACCGGCAAGCTCGTGTTTTACACAGCTGTTAAGCAGTACGAGTTTATAGCCGACAGGCTTGAATGGAAAGTATTCGAACTCACGTGAATTGCAGTCAAGACGCATCAGCTTTCCCTCTTCACCGAAGACAGAAGCAAACTGATCCATGATGCCGCAGTTACAGCCGATATACTTATGCTCCGTTGCCTGACCAGCGAGAACGATATCCCACTTTGACACCTTATTATTACCGAAGAGGTCATTCAGCGCACAGCCGAAGCAGCTCTCCATAGCAGCAGAAGATGACATACCGGCACCAAGGGGAACATCACCGGCAAAGGCAATATTGAAACCCTTTACGTCAACACCAAGAAGCTGGAACTCCTTCACCATACCATATATGAAGCGGGCCCATGTAGCTTTTGGTCCGTTAGGGTCATTGACATCAAACTCCACACGGTCTTTAAGGTCAATGGAGTATGCCATAACCTTGTTCGTGCCGTTAGGACGCAATTCTGCCATAACACCTGTATCAACTGCTCCAGGGAATACATAACCGCCATTATAATCGGTATGCTCACCAATAAGATTGATACGTCCCGGAGAGAAATAAATATTACCTGTCTTTCCATCAAAATGCTTAATGAAACGCGAACGAACAAATTCTATATCTACCATAATTAAAGTTTAACGTTTAAAGATTAACGTTTAAAGGTTAGAAATTAAAATAATTCTTTGCATTGTTGTAACTAACATCCTCTACCATCTGGCGTACTCGTTTCTCCTCATAGCCTGTGAATGGTACCATACCCTTCTCTATGTCATTTCCGAGGAGGTTACAGAATGTCCTGCGGAAGTACTCGTGGCGAGGATATGACAGGAATGAACGAGAGTCTGTCAACATACCTACGAAGCGGCTCAGCAGGCCAAGCAGAGAAAGAGCATTCATCTGCTTCTCCATACCATCCTTCTGATCGAGGAACCACCATCCTGAACCCCATTGTATCTTACCTGGGCATGAGCCATCCTGAAAGTTGCCGAGCATAGTGGCAAGTACTTCGTTGGCACATGGATTGAGGTTATATAGAATAGTCTTAGTGAGCTTACCCTGCATATTGAGTTCGTCAAGGAAGTGTGAGCAAGCCTTCGCGGTAGTGAACTCACCAATAGAGTCGAAACCGGTATCAGCACCCAGCTGGTTGAACATCTTGGTGTTGTTGTTACGGATAGCTCCATAGTGGAACTGCTGTGTCCAGCCGGCATTATAATCCATGATAGCCATCTCCTTCAGGAATGCATGTTTGAACTGACGCTGCTCTGCAACAGTTGGGGTCTTACCAGAGAGAGCTTTCTGCATGATAGCATCTATCTCAGCGTCGGTATAAGGCTCGTCATAGAATTCCTCAATACCGTGATCAGACAATTTACAACCCTTTGAAGCGAAGAAATCATGACGCTTCTGGAGAGCATTTACCATATCAGCAAATTTCTTTATCTCTACACCAGAAACCTGCTCCAGTTTTTCAATATAACCCTTCCATGTAGCAGCCTCAATATTCATAGCAGCATCAGGACGCCATGCAGGAATCATACGGGTCTTGCAAGAAGCATCGGCAGCAACGACATCATGCCACTCTAGAGTATCGACAGGATCATCAGTAGTACAAACTGTCTCAACATTATAATGCTCCATGAGTCCACGTGGTGTGAACTTTGGATCGTTCTTTATCATGTCGTTACACTTATCAAAGATAGCGCGGGCATTCTCGGGATTCAATGTCTCGGTGATGCCGAAGGCTGTCTTGAGTTCGAGATGTGTCCAGTGGGAAGCGCTCATCAACACCATTGGAACGCATAGCACGCCACTTATAGTGGTCGCCCATAAGCCATATCTGTGCTATTGATTCAAAACGCTTATTCTCTGCCACCATCTGAGGAATCAGATGACAGTGGTAGTCGATAATGGGCATCTTTGCAGCATGATTGTGATACAGTTCCTGCGCAGTTTCTGTCTCAAGCAGAAAATTCTTGTCATTGAATGATTTAATCATAATAGGCTAGTCTTTAATTTATATTAAACATTAAAATATTTAGTTTCAAGTTTCAGGTTTCAAGTTTCAGGTTTCAAGGACTTTTAACCTTTAACCGTTAACCTTTAACCGTTAATTTACTCAAACACATCTTCTATACTGAATCCGTCGTCTTCAAACCCTACATCGGAATCCTTGGCACACGGATTAAAGAATTCTGGTATATCAAACTGTTCTTCCGGTCGGTATGGTAGTGTAGCATCTGCAAACACCTTCTTTATATAGTATGCAAATATAGGCAATGACATTGTAGCGCCCTGTCCCATTGCGGTACTATCGAAGTGAATATCACGGTCTTCACCACCTACCCAACATCCAGACACAAGGCTAGGGGTAATTCCCATAAACCATCCATCGGACTGCAAGTTTGTAGTACCTGTCTTTCCCGCCAATGCAGCCTTAATGCCGTGAGCATATCTCAAACGACTACCAGTACCACCATCGATAACACCTTGAAGCATATCAAGCATCTTATATGATGATTCAGCTGTTACCATTAATGGGGCACAACGAATACCCTGATTAGCAAAAGCGGTATAAGCGCTTACCATCTCAAGGAGAGAAATCTCACACGAACCGAGACACAACGTAGGAGTCGGCTCAACGCCAGGGAGGTTTATGCCATAGTTTCTTGTCAGGAAATCTTTGAATACCCTTCCATCGTAAGAGAAACGTTTCATCAGCTGCGTAGAAGCGCCATTGAGAGATCTCTTCAGAGCATTACGGATAGGCAATGTGCCGCCACCGGCTCCCTTTACATGCCAGTTGCTATATGCTGACGAATTAGAGATAGGATCACAAGGAGTCAGACCATTCTCCATAGCAAGAGAATAAAGATAAGGTTTGATAGTAGAACCGACCTGACGTCTACCCTCGCCTACCATATCGTACTCGAAATTAAAGAAATCAACACCTCCTACATAAGCCTTTACCTGGCCAGTCTTTGCCTCCATAGAACAGAAACCTGAACGTAGGAAAGACTTGATATATCGGATAGAGTCGAAAGGAGTAATTGTAGTGTCTATCATTCCCTTATAGGAGAAGAGTGATGTCTCTGTCTTCTTGTAGAATGATTCGCGTATTTCCTTCTCACTATAACCGGCATCCCTCATTCTGTACCAACGAGGACTGTTCCTTATGCTTCGCTCCAATATAGCATCAACCTGTGCCTGAGAAGTATATCTAGAGAAAGGAGCATTAGGCTTCGATCTGTTAGCACTCGTAAAGGCTGGCTGCAGATATTTAGAAAGATGCTCAAGCATAGCCTGCTCTGCATATTTCTGCATACGGCTGTCAATAGTAGTATATATCTTCAAACCATCCTTATTTACATCATAAGGAGTGCCGTCTTTCTTGAGATTTTTGTTGCACCACCCTGCCAAAGGGTCATTAGCCCATGCAACAGAATCAATATAGAACTTGGTATAATTCCAGGAAGGATAATTTTCTCTGCGTGGATGTTCCATCATCATATACTTACGCAGATACTCTCTGAAATAAGGTGCTATACCAGCTGTAACTTCCTTTTGTTTGAATTTAAGTCCG
>CADCAX010000145.1 GCA_902799455.1 uncultured Prevotellaceae bacterium | reverse complement strand
GCTGAGTTACTGCGTGACGAGCGCAAGCGTCAGAAACTGACTCAGCAGCAGTTAGGTGAGCGCATCGGCAAGAAGCGCGAGTATATTTCTTCGCTTGAGCAGGGACAGACGGACATGCAACTCTCGACGTTCATGCTTATTGCGAATGCGCTTGGACTGAGATTCTCATTGGTCGTTGGATGATGTAGAAAATGAATATAGAGGATGCTCCATAACCGTAAGGCTGGAGTGAATACGCGAAACCCGAAAGGGTGCCCTCTTGAAATACTGACATCCTCTATCTCATAGGGCTTGACCGAAAGGTTGAGCCCTTCTTTTTTGAGAGGTGAAAACCTTCATCCTTAGCGAAGCCAGATAAATAGGGCATTTCAGTTTTATTAACTAAAAATAGTTCCTCACTTATGATGTTTAAGTGAGGATTTTTTGTACCTTTGCAAAAGGAAAATGAGAAAAAAAGTTTTTCTCCGGCAACTGAAAAAACGACTTTTCCATTTGCAAATCTCCTTAAAAAGATTTAACCTTTTGCGATACTCGGCTGCACCTCAGCATAACTCAAACAAGCTTGGTTCTGCCTTCGATTTGCACGAGTATTGTAAGCCGTTTTCCACAAAAAAAAACGGTATATTTTCACCTTAACAATATCCTTATTTATGCCAGAAACAATCAATCAGAACATGGAGGGAGAGCCTCTGAAGCAGATGAAAGACCTTACGGCTCAGTGGGCTAATTATTTTAACAGCATTCAGCAGATACTGGAGGAAAATGAGCGGCTGCAGCAGCGAGTGGCAGCGTTGGAGAGCGAGAATGCTGCCCTGACAGATACCCTTGAACAATGGAAGAATAATGATGAATGGTCGAACCGTGTGACCTACGACAATGTGGTGGACCAGATAGCCTCGCTTGAGGATGCCTCGAAGCGCGACGATGCACGCAGGATGTTCGAGCCGCTGCTGAAGAAGAGTCAGGTGACTCAGTTACGCCGTGACATAAAGAAACGCGTCAAGGAACTGAACGAAGACGGTGACGGCTACAACGACAAGCAGGTAGCCCAGGCGCTGGGGTCTTGCGTGGGCAAAGGTCAGGTAATTGATGCCAAATGGAAGTGGGCCGGCGTATATTGGTATCTGCGCTGGACGTGCAACTATCCGGTGGATGCCAAGGACTTCTGCCAGAAAATCAAAAGTCTGGAGCTGGACATCCCCACCGACTATGAATGCAGCTATGAGAGCATCCGTAAGATATGCACGCTCTCGTTCATGGACTGCGACGCACGCAGAATGGATATTGTACGCGCGAGTAAGAACGACCAAGGCATGTTTTCCCAATGTCGGGAAATCGCGCTTAAATTGGCCGAAGAACTGCGAAATTCCGTTCTTCCGCAGGAGTGAGTTTCCCAAATCCTTCCCAAATCCTTCCCAAATCGTTCCAGACCTTCTGGGACGATTTTTTTATGCTTAATTTTGCACTCGGAAACAAGAACAAAATCTGTTTTCGAGTGTTATTTACATTATTTATTAACCTGAGTTGAAGTGAGGAGGATGTTCCCGGGTAAATGCGCAAAGATTCCAACCTTCTTCTCTCTAAATCAATTCAGAAAAATGAAAGAGTATTATTTAAACTCTAACACAGACATTTGCGTGGACGTGAAGACTGTCCTGCACAGTAGCAAAATTGCAAAGATTGGTAAGGATTATCAGGGCGTGCTGACACGTGACAACGATGATCACTATACCTTTATCGAGACTATTCCGCCAGCTACGGGCAAGCGTAATCCGCAAGTCTTTAATGGCAAGTTCATAACAATCACCCGCATGAGTGACGGCACATACCGCCCGAACTTCAAACCGGTGAAGATAGGAGCGAATTTCAATGTCAAGGCTTACGCCCTCTGCGTGTACCTCGAACTGAATAAAGCTCTCAAAGGCCTTGTAGAAGAAGAGTAAGCTGCAAGCAAATAACCAAGCCAATGACAATAGACAATAATGACAATTAAAAAATGAGGTATATACACCCTTATATATACTATATAACTAATTAATAATTAATAAGTTATATATATAATAAAGAAAAAGGATACCTCTTAAAAATAAACTGTCATAACTGTCTATTGTCATTGAAGACAACCAAAATTAAAATCATTTTCATCTAAAAAGCAGAAAATCAATGAAATACGACATTAGTAAAGCGACTGCCCCCGCTATGCCGAACCTTGGTAAAGGGACAGAATGTATCAAATTGCTCCTCTCACAGGCCTCAAAAGACATGCACGAACCCCTTGTTCCGATGTTCTTCCCTGTACTTGGCGCACATGTTAGCGGTTCTGAATTTCAGTACCCTGACTTCACTTGGAAGGAACTTTGTGGCATGATGGCCAATCTGGTGGGCGATTCTGGCTGTAACAAGGGCCAATTTCCACTAATTGTAGAGGCTATAAACAGAGATTTCCGTCAGCACGACAAGGCTGAAATGGATAAGCTCGTGGAGTGGCAGAAAATACGTCGCACCAAAGGTGACAACAAAGACAAGCCTGACCGTCCTGATGTGGCTTTCTGGTTTCCACCAACAGACACAACACGTCCAGCCTTTCTTCAGAACGCCATCGGTTGCGAGAAGCTGGGCGGCAGGACACAGTACTTTAACCTTCCGGAGGTGGAGATGGCCGATGATTTGTGCGGAGGTCACAGACAGGTGTCACATATGCTCCGTAACATTTATGACCGTCAACGTGCCGGAGCCCTGCGTGCTACGGCTGATGGTGTGACAGGCAATCCGATTCTCAGGGCTAACCTGACATTCTCCGCTGTCCCCGTTTCTGCCCGAAAATTTTACAAAAACGAACTTTTCAACGGCACATTCGGGCGCATGGTTTTCAGTTACAAACCTCGCACCAGACGCGAGGGTAAAATTCCACGTCAGGGTAAGTATGAGGAAGAGTTCTACCAGAAGCTGGATGTATATCTGGAACGTCTCGATGCATGCAAGGGCCGCTTCATCATCCGTCCACTTAACAAGCTTATTGACAAGTTGGCATTTGATATGGTAACGATTGCCGACCTGGCAGATGATGACATTCTTTGGGACATCAGTAAACGTGCTTTGCATAGCGCCTGGAAGGATGGTTGCATACTCTGGATTCTCAATAACCAGACGTGGACGAAGTCTATGGGCGATCTCGTAGAGTGGCTGGTATATCACGACCTGTGGTCGAAGATGCAGATTTTTGCTGATATGCTTGGCAAGGATGCCGACGTGGTGAGTGAGGCACAGAAGCGTGGTCCGAAGAATATGCTTGACAGTCTGCCCGATAATTTCAACGAACAGCAACTCGAGGCTCTCCGCTTAGAGCTTGGCAAGAAAAAAGAGGGTGCCAAAGACCAGCTAAACCATTGGGTGTATCGTGGCTTTATAACCTATTCGGCACAGACGGGGATGTACACGAAAACGGAAAAGTATATTAATTCATAATGCATAATTCATAATTCATAATTCATAATTCATAATTCATAATTCATAATTATAGTATGGATAGATTAGAACTTCAAAAGCTCCGCGACCTTCCCATTGAGGGGGTCGCTGAGCGACTTGGACTACAAGTTACGCGACATAAATGCCTCTGCCCGTTTCATGAGGACAGTCACCCGAGTCTGTCATTCAGCATCCGCAAGAATACCTACCGCTGCTTCGTCTGCGGCGAACACGGCGGCACGATAGACCTCGTTATGAAGTACCTGAGGAAGGACTTCAAAGAGGCGTGCCGGTGGCTCGCCGAAGGCGGCACCGGATGCCGGTGGCTCGCCGAAGGCGGCACCGGACAATTCATAATTCATAATTCACAATTCATAATTGAAAAGCCGAAGGCCTCTTTCGACGCTTCGCGCTACGAAAAATTCTTCGAGCGTCCTTGGCTGTCGCCTGAGGCGCGGAGGTTTCTCTTTGAGGAGCGGAAACTGGATCCTCGCGTGGTGCGATGGTGCAGGCTGACATCATGGAAGGACCGTAACGGCACTCCCTGGCTGCAGATACCTTATTATGATATGGACGGCAAGCTGATAGGGGTGCAGAACCGCAGGCTGAGGAACGAAAACGAAAACCATGAACCATTAACCATTAACCCTGAACCCCGCTTCAAGTTTCCTGCG
>CADCAX010000144.1 GCA_902799455.1 uncultured Prevotellaceae bacterium | reverse complement strand
TCCTGTAGGGCTGTCTGAGCGGAATATTCGCATTTCATATCCGCCTTGAGGCTTTCCCTTTTCGTCATATCCGCCTGGTGCAAAGCCACCATAACTCATGAAGAGGTAGTAATAGTCTCCAATGTGTCTGATGTATGGACCTTCGCCAGACACATAGTATCCGCCTGCAATCTTCTTTCCAAAGTATGGATCATCGTCTGTGGCGCTTGGGCTTGTGCTTGTCTTGTTGCCATATGTAACAGTATAGTCTCTGAGACCTGTGTTCTTGTCAAGTTTCAAGGAGTAGATACCTCCTGACCAGGAACCATAGACAAGCCACAGCTCACCATCTTCGTCATAGAAGACATTTGGGTCGATACAGTTAGGATAGTATGTGCCCCAACTCTTGCCTACATTATATCTTGCTGGCAGAGAACTCAGGTTTCCCCATACCAGTTCAAGGTCGGTATTCTTGTAATCTACCTTCTTTCCGCTATAAGAGTAGTTGTTGAAACCACTGAAGACGATAGGAGCCTGATAGGTGAATGGTCCTACAGGGCTGTCGCCAGTCATAAGCACTATGACAGAAGCCCAATTGTCACCATTGAGCGAAAGGTAGAAGCACCATTTTCCCATCTCCTTGTTGTAGATGACATCTGGTGCCCACATGTCTCCCTTTATCCATGCAGAATCATTGGCTGCATATATAGAGCAGTAGTGTCCCTTGAAAGCTTCCCAAAAGACTTTGTTGAAGAGAAAACTGCCATCCTGATAGTTTTCCCACCAGTTTGGCATGATGACCCAGTTTCCGCTAGGCACATCTTGCCAGTTTACAAGGTCCTGACTCTTTCCGAGCCCCATGTGTGAGCCTACGATGTAGTAATACTTATCGCTCTCGTTATAGACAATCGATGGGTCGTGAATGCTGACATTATCTGCAGAGTATGTCTGCAGATACTTTGTCACACTCCTTAATTTTGATTGTGCACTTGCACCTATGGAGCAGAGGCACATTATAGCAATTAGGACTTTCTTCATGCTGTTATTCGCTTATAGTTAGTCATCGAGGCAAAAGTACTCTTTTTTTTATTAAATGCGTAAGTGCGCGCACGAAAACTGCCCATTTTTAAAAAAAATTAACGTTCTGGTACTTTTTCTTCTGTCGAATAGAAACAAAATTTCTTTCGAATTGAAAAATTATTTTCACTTAGGAGAATTTTATGTTCGCGGTTCACGAACATAAGTTCATAATCGGCGAACATATATTCCACGACCGCGAACTTGTGTTCAAGAGCCTGGAACACAAAATATTTCTAGTGGTAAAATATAATATGTCTAGTAGTAAGATAAAATATGTCTACCTTCGTCCTTTGACCTATGTCAACAAGCTGAAATTGCTATCTCCACTTTACGAATAAGGGGATTAAAGTGTTAAAAATCGGAGAGAATTGTGATTTTTTTGCGTTTTTCTTGCGCGATGTCAAGAAAATGCGTACATTTGTACGCTGAAACTAGCTATTTCCAAAGAAATATTTTTTATAGTTAACTTTATTTACTAACATTTAAAAACTTTAAGATTATGAAACTAAAATCATTACTCTTGGGTGGTTTATTAGTGATGTCTTCAAGTGCATTTGCTGCTCTTACGGTTGAGCAAAGGGAATATCCGCGTTGGACAGACCCTGAAATCGTAAAAGAGCCTGTATTTGATGGCGTCGCTGAGTATTCTATCTACAATTTGGGTACACAAGGTTTCTTGTGTGGTGCCAATAACTGGACCACACGTGCTTCTGTTGTTTCCAATGCTGACGCATCCGGAACCCTTAACCCTGTGAACAATTATCGTTGGAGAGTTAACGTAGAGGACGCTGAAGAGGGCCTTTACAGACTCAAGGATTACATGACTTCCAGAACTCCAAACTGGCAAAGTATGTTTGCTGGTGGTGAGGCTGATATCTGGGTTGATAATGACAATGGTGCAAATGTTGCAAAATGGCAGTTGACAGTTTCTGAAGGTGTCTATACCATTTCTAATGCAGCATTCCCTGGCAAGGTATTGGCTGCAAAGGTTGGTGATTCTGACACAAGAGTTTACCTTGTTACTCCTGGAACAGAAGGTTACAACTCAGAGTGGATATTCACTACTCCTGACGTTTCGTTTCTTCCAACAACCCGTACTGGTACTACCCTTGTAAATCATAACAATGAGGTAGCTGTATGGAATGCATCGCAGGCTCTCTGGAAACTCATGGTTGAGGCTGACGGACAGGGTATGCAGGTTCCTGACATGTATCAGGAGATTTACGCTGCTGATACTACTTCAATTGCTACATTCGGCATTCTGGTAAAGGAGTTCCAGGCAGAATATGACGATTATCTCGTATCTATCGCAACTCTTGATAAGCCTGTTAATGTTACCTCTTGGTTCAATGCCAACAATGGTGCAGGCAACTGGAAGACAGTCTTTACAGGCACAGGCACAATAGGTAGTAATCAATGGAATGATTGGTCTGTAGAAGGCAATGCCGGCAATGATGGTACTATGATGACGGTACCATTCCATCAAACATGGGTAGGAAAGGGTAGCCTCCTTAGTGACCAGCGTCATCAAATAGATACGGTACGCGTACGCCCAGGTGCTTATCGTGTTAATGCACGTGCACGCTGTTATTCTGAGGCAGAAGGTGTTACAGAACTTCAGGGTGCATACCTCTTTGCTAACGACTTCCGTACAGCATTTATCGACAACACAAAGGGTGACCCAACCCAGGTTTGTCAGAATGAGCAGGAAGGTTTGTTCCTTTACAACAGTATGTTAGGTTACTATGCTCCTAATGC
Source organism: uncultured Prevotellaceae bacterium (assembly GCA_902799455.1). Taxonomy (GTDB): domain Bacteria; phylum Bacteroidota; class Bacteroidia; order Bacteroidales; family Bacteroidaceae; genus Prevotella. The sequence goes on along the minus strand of CADCAX010000144.1, from coordinate 1,759 downwards.
CAACGGTTTCGCTATCGTGCCTGCTGACGGTAATGAGGACGGCCTCGGAACTATCACATTCGGTTTCTATACTAAGGGTGCTAACTTCAACTGGGTTGCTCATAAGGACTACAAGATTGAGTATCTCGGCAATGCCGATGACGCTCTGCTCTATGTAAAGAACAACTCTGAGCTGACTTTGGAGAAACTTACAGACGAGGATCTCGTAACAAAGTCAATGAAGGAAGATTTCAACAATGCATATGATGCATACGTAGGAGCAACAACAGGTGCTGAGGTTTCTGAGAACTACCTCGCGGTTTCAGCTATGGGCGCTCAGATTGAAGAGAATAGAAAGGCATGGGTAGCTCTGGTTGCAGCTGTTCAAAAGGCTAATCATGATGTCGTTAACAATGATGATGTCGTTGGCCCATACAAGGATGCTCTGAGTGGTGACATCATGGACTTCGAGGACTTTATAGATGCAGATATGGGTTACGAACTCTCTACACAAGAAGTTGTTGACACAACAGCGTATCTCCTCAAGAGAATAGAGGAAGCTGTAACCAACGACATCGCTCCTGGTGCTGACATAACAAGATTCCTCACCAACCCAGACTTCTCTCAGGGAACAACAGGCTGGAAGGGTTCACCAACAGTTAACCAGTCTTGCGGTGAGAAGTACGGCTCAGGCAGCTGTGACGTATATCAGGAAGTGAACATCACAAAGGTTGGTGTATATGAAATCTCTTGTCAGGGCTTCTATCGTCAGTATCGTATGGACAACAACGAGAAGCAGGCTTGGTACAACTTCTTCAATGATGACGGCACTCCGAAGGATCCAGCTCCTGATGTTCTCGGTTGGCTCTACATGAACGACAACCAGACTCCGCTGAAGTCTATCTTCCAGGAGCAGATTGCTGTTAATACTGTTATGGATGGCAGTAGCTGTGATAAAGATCCATTGAATGATGGTGCGGGTATGTACTGGTATCCTAACGATATGAAAACAGCAGCTCAGTGCTTTGCAGCTACTCCTGAAGGTGCTGAGGATCCTTACTACACAGTTCATGCTAAGGCTCTGCTGAAGGAGGGTGACGTAATGCGTATCGGTGTTAAGGCAACTCTCGGTGTTAAGAACAACAACAACGACTGGGTAATCTTCGATAACTTCAAGCTGAAGTATCTCGGCTTCCCAGTTGATGAAACAAAGGCAATTCTTAAGGAAGGTCTCGATAATCTCAAGCCTTATCTCGATCAGGTATTCGATAAGGACCTCAAGGCTGAGGCTCAGACTGCATACAATAATGGTTTGGCAGTTTATGAAAGTGCTGAGAGCACAGGTCAGCAGATGTTTGACGCAGCAAGTGCGATTACTGCTATCGTAGCAAAGATTCCTGCTTCTGTCGCTAAGTTTGATGCTCTTAAAACTGCTTACAACGAACTCAATACTGCTATTGAAGATGCTGTAGCATCTCAGGAGATTTCAGATGAAGCTGAAGATTATTTAGGAAAAGTTGACAAGATAGTGAAGGGCACAACTGCTGCTACTGACACTGAGGCTGACGCTGCAGCTCTCAAGTGCGCTAAGTATGCTGGTATGCTTGAGGTTGATGACGAGGCAGTTCCAACAGCTGAGAAGCCTGTTAAATATACTCCGTACCTGCTCTCTGCTTCCTTCGAGAAGGGTGGTAAGAACTCTATCTACGGTTGGGAATTCGGCAAGCAGGATAAGGACGGCAAGGACATCACTCCTGGTGGTATCACCAGTGGTCAGACT
>CADCAX010000143.1 GCA_902799455.1 uncultured Prevotellaceae bacterium | reverse complement strand
TGTACCAAACACCAATTAAAATGGGTATTCGAATCCGTGAGACTCGTAATAGTCTTTGAAGTAATTATCGAACCCCCTCTCTTCGTAGTACTCGTAATTCCTTATCTTTGAATTTGTGGGAGCAGTATACTTGCTGAAGTCAAACTTGATCTTACGGCTAAGAACATCACCTCCAGTCTGCAAGTCTGCACCCCAGGCTATCATAATATCCCAGAGAACACCTTCTGTCTGGCTATCGGTATAATCCCAATCAAAATGTACGAACTCTCCTGTTTCATAAAAATGCTTCAAGATAGCGAGGAAAACCCAGCTGTAATGTTTATTCCACAGATGATTAAACCAAAGTGCAGCTGATCCCTTCCCAAGGTCACGCTCAAAACATGCAAAGAATTCGTCATCGCTCATCGTGACAGTCTTAAGCCACGGAAACTTCTTGCTTTCTTCATCGTAGTAAGCCTGCTCTTCAGCAGTCATATCTCTAAAAATCTTTCCCATATCACACGTATAAAAGTTATCTTATTTTGATAGTCCTTAATCATAAAGAACCTCTATTATTAATATCGAAATGCAAAGATACGAAAAATCGTCCAAATAATAACTGGAATATGTTTTTTCCTATCATTTATAACTCTATAATAGCACTTTTATGGCAAAAACTACACTTTTCAATAACTTTTTGCCTTCAAAAACTACACTTTTCAATGATAAATGTAAAAACTACACTTTCAAAGCGCACCCCCAGCGACCCCGTCGCAACGATGCCGGAGCGGGCTAAAGGTTGTTTTTTATCACTTTTTTAAGAAAAAATTTGGTTTTGCCACAAATTTGCTGTAAATTTGTGGCAAAATTCGTTATCATGGCTAATCAAAGTACATATAATGACATTAAAAAGCAGGTGGAATTATCGGAAAGGGGAACACTCTTCTTTCCCGATACATTCTCCCAGACAGGCTCTTCGGATGCTGTCCGTTCCGCTTTGGTGCGGTTGTGCGAGAACAATGTCCTTGTCCGTGTAGCACAGGGAATCTACTACTACCCCAAAATAGACACGAAATGGGGAAGTGGCCTGATACCTCCGTCTATAGAGGAAATAGCCAAGGGCATTGCCAAGCGGGATAAGGTGCGTATAGCCCCGACAGGCTCGTATGCCCTATATCAGTTAGGTTTAAGTACCCAGATACCTGCCAACATCGTCTTTATCACAGACGGCTCTCCTCGCCGTATAACTATCGGGAAAGGTAGGGGAATACTCTTCAAGCATACCTCTGAGATGCGCACATTCGCATACCAGTCTCAGATTATGACGCTGATAGTGACCGCCATGCGAGAGATTGGCGAAGGCAATGTTACTGATGAGCAGATGGGGATTATAAAGACCCATCTGGAGAAAGTGAACGAAGAAGACTTCAAGCATGATATTCAACTTGCACCTATCTGGGTGCGCAAGGCGCTAATGAACAAATGAAATTCATAGAATTATCCTTAGAGGAACGACAGGACATACTCCGTAGGGTACAGGCAGAGAACGGAATGGACCTGCAGATAATAGAAAAAGACTGGTGGGTAACCGCAGTCCTTCATTCCCTGTTCTCACTTCCCTATGCCAATCATATCTCCTTCAAGGGAGGAACGAACCTCAGTAAGTGCTGGGGACTTATCAAGCGCATGTCAGAAGATATAGACATCGCCATTGACAGAGAGTTTTTAGGCTTTGAAGGACAGTTGTCAAAGACACAGATCAGCGACAAGCTCCGCCGTGCAGCGTGTTCCTTTGTCCGTGAAAGGCTCCAATTTGAACTGGCAAACCAGATGGAGAAGGATGGCATCGGCAAGGACAGTTTCAATGTGCATGTCAACATTACGCCAATATCCACCACAGACCCGGAAATCATAGAGGTGGAATACAAACCCGTCTTCAACGATAATCCCTATATCCGCTCAAAGGTTATTGTTGAGGTTAGCGGACGTTCCATGAGTGAGCCTGTAAAGGAAGTCAGACTGCACTCATATATAGATGATGTATATAGAAATGCTCCTTTTACCGAGCCGGATTTTGAAGTGAGGGCTGTAGTCCCTGAGCGGACATTCCTTGAGAAACTGTTCCTCCTGCATGAGGAATACCACAAAGCGGCAGAAAACGTCAGGACGTCAAGGATGTCAAGACACCTGTATGACATCTGCCAGATAATGGACACTCCGATAGCAGAACAGGCATTGAAGGACAAGAAACTATATCTGTCTGTTATGGAGCACAGACGTGTATTCATCGGTCTCCGGGGCTTTGACTATTCAACACTGTTGCCACAGACTTTAAACATCGTGCCACCTGCTGACATTTTGGAAAAATGGAGGCAGGACTATAAGGAGATGCAGAACTCAATGATATACGGTGACTCTCCGACCTATGAGCATCTTATTGAGAAATTGCGGATGCTAAATGACAAAATCAATAAACTTGAATATTGAATCTGCCACAAAAATATGATAAATTTGTGGCAAAACACAGGCAGCCTGTCATTGAGTAAATCATCAGTTGCGACAGCCGCTTGTGGCGTGGCCGCATAATGTTGTTCAGATAGAGTAGCCCATTGTAGGCATAATCATTAATCGTGTACATAAAAATTCGTTGCAGTTTCTATCTATAAAGTCTGAAACTGCAACGAATGACTGCACGGGAGGCAGGCTATTTTCTCAGCTTGCCCTTGCTTTCCAGGTAATAAGTGAAAAGTTCCCACTGCCCGGCATTCTTCTTGATGTTTGCCTTCACCTCATTAGTATCTATAAACTGTGCGGGATAGCAGTCGTGCAGATAATAATGGCCTTGGTTGGGGTCGGAAATCAGGTCGTAGTGCAGGACAAGGTCGGTGAATATCCTGCTGTCCCAGTCGGCGACAAAGCTGCTGACCACAAACAGGGCATTGTCACCCAGGTAGAACTTGATTTCGTGGAAAGGCTCCAGACGTTTGTAGATGGGAATATCGGAATCCCGAAATTTAATCTCGCGTGTGCTCGCGTTAAACCATTCGATGTCTTTCTCGGTGAAGAGCATGTTCTGTGCGTCACCGGCCGTGCGGGTTTCTGACGGGCTGATGCCACAGGCGTAAAGCGTGGCTTTTTCTACAGGATCGATGATCACAATGGGCTTCTCGGGTTCGTTACCGTCAAGACTGCAAGCAGTCAACGTTGTGCTGGCAATGGCTATCGCCATCATCCAAGCGAGGGGTTTGTAATACTTCATATTCTACAGAGTTAAAATAAACGTCTCTTTACTTATATAGTCCGCTGAACTGCGAAAAGACTGCACGGCTACCACGTAAATCTGATGCCCAGCGGCAGAGAGAAGGTGAACGGATGCTCTGTGCGGTATGTCTCGATGTCGCTCTTCATCGGGATATAGTACTGCAGACTTGGCTCTACGAAGAAGCCAATATTGGGTGTTAGGTGGTATTGCAGACCAACACCAAATGTGGTAGAGAGCTGCCACGGAGCGCGGATGGCAGTCTTGTCGCCTGCCTCATACTGACCATTCACATAGAACTCTGAGCGGAGGACGGAATGGATGGGTATCTCGGTTGTAAGACCGAGGCTGCCGTAGATGCTCCACTGTCTTCTGTCATACATATTATATATACCTTTCAAGGGAATCCCAAGGTAGTGGATGGTCTGCTGTTCGCTGATGGTATTACCATCGGCACCCGTCTCAAAGTCGGAGGTTAGACGGCTGTAACTGAGACCTGACTCCAGTCCGAAGCGATGATTCAATCGGTACTTCAAAGCCAGCGACCATGTTATTGGCATCTGATGGTGGCTCGTACGCAGAATCTTGTCCTCACCAGGTCGGTTGGCATTGTTCAGGGCGATGCGCATGATGACGCTGCGGGTTTTGTCACTCAC
>CADCAX010000142.1 GCA_902799455.1 uncultured Prevotellaceae bacterium | reverse complement strand
CAAACGCCTCTGGCACGCCCAGCACACCCCCTCAGAAGAAAAACTCTATCAGCAAATGCTGAAACTCTGGGGAGATAGGTATAAGAAATAAGGAGATAATTTACAAAGAGGTGTGTTTCAATAACCCAGGGTTATTTTTCAATAAGCGTGGGTTATTTACAAATAAGCGACGGTTATTGCTTAGTAGGGAGGATGTCTTTTTTCTTACATCTGACAATCTTACAATTGAAATAATATATGGTGCAAGGGAAAGGGAGAAAGAAATTCATAATTCATAATTCATAATTCATAATTAACAATTCATAATTCATAATTTAGTAATTAATATATTTATACCTTAATAATTTTATTATAACAAACCTTTCTTCTACTAGGCCTTATACAGATGATGCTATTTTTTAACTGTAAGACTGTAAGGTGTAAGATTTGAATAAAAGACACGAAATTATTTGTGTATCCAGATAAAATTTGTACCTTTGCAGACAGAAATAAAAAATATAGACTATGGATACTCAATTAGTAAGGCTTGATGCGCCATATGATATAATATGTGGTTCTGATGGCAGGTTTGCCCTTCACATTGCTACGCTGATAGTGGTGAAAGAAAAGTCAGGAAAGAAGTCAGTGTCGGATTCTATGTGCGAAAACATATCTGTTGCCAGCTACCCTGTTGTAGCTGAAAACGGGAATGTTAAATACGGCTATACGGAAAAAGGAAAGGGTAAAGCTAATGGTCAGGTATGGATGCATACGGAACTGAAGGACTGCTATGTAGTTTGCCAACAGAAGGAAGGTCAATCAGTACTCATTCAGGATTTGAAGAATATCATGGAGTATTATGCCAAGCAGAACAAGTCTAACCTGCTGCCGATAATTGCCAATACCTTCAGGTGGTCTTTGTCGAAATTTGGCTGCAGAATATCGTTGCCAACAGGCATGGATAGATGTCCGATGTCCGACTATGAAGTAGGTCTTGAGTTTGAAGAGGACAACGATGGCAACACTTGCATGGCATATGCCAACAAGGGCAGCGATTTCTATTTCTACGAATATTTTTCCAACGCCCCAGAACGAATCAGTTATATGCAGACAAATCTTGAAGCTGTTAAGCATATGGCTGAGCTGCGAGACTCCTATTTAATGATATTCAGACCCGATGGCTTGCGTAGCATAAAGTTCAAAACCATGAACGAAAAGTACCAGTGGTTCGTAGATAAGTTGAACAACCATAAAGGTTGATAGTGTATAATTACGATCCCATATCACTCTCAGAGGTCTATTGGTGGGCAGACAAAGCCAAGACTGTGACCAGACAGGATGCGGAGAACATACAGCGCTTGCTGTTGTCTCGTGTCGCAGACGTTGGTATGTCCTCGCCTGAGGTGAAGGATGTCATCAATGGCATCACGGACCGCTTTGTTGAGGAGGAAAAAAGGATGCTGCGTGAATTGATGGCTGATGATTTGCGTCGCAGGGGATTACTGGCACAGGAAAAAATCTATGCCGATGATGACCAGATATTACAGGCCCTCAAGATGACGCTTCCTAGATTCAAGAGCGATTGGGACTGGGGTGGAATATACCGCATACTGGTGGACTACTGCGGTTTTAAAGATAAGATTACCGACTTTGTAAGAAGCATGGCGCATATGGGCGTTTATCCAAAAGACAACAAGCCGAGTGACATCAACCACTCTATACCTCCTTCCATCAGGGGGGACGAATGGTGCGGCCATCCATTCAGCTATCAGGCAGTTCAAAAAGGCATCAAGAAAGAATGGCCGGGAAGGTATTGGGACTGGCAGATCTGCGACATCCAGGACCGCGATTTCGTTGACCGCCGTAGTATAGCAAAAATATACAAAGACAATCTTCTCAGGGCTTCAAACAGGTAAGAACCCTACGCAAGTGTACTAATGGAGTACACTTTTTTTATTGCAATACGATTACTATACGCAAACCCTCTCCGTGCGTATTTATCGAGGCTTCGTAAGCTTTTTTCACTACCTTTGTACTCAGAAATCTTATGTTTAATTAAATTTTCTGAGACAATGGAAAAAAAGAACATCAGCGCCCCAGTCGAAGGCCTTGTTTTCGACAACAACGAGAGTGTTAATAATGACATTACAGCTCCTACACCACGTACCGACTACATCTTTGAGTCATTCTATCGTCAGACGGGACTGGAACCTACAAGCATCTCGGCTGAAGGCAAGTGCCAGAACTCGCTGAAGAGTCTGCTCAGTACTGGTATAGTACCATTACTTACTAAGGCAGAAATGCAGGGACAACTGCGCCAGCGTACCCCTGATTATTGGAAGACTCAGGACTGTCAACAGCTCATTAATGACTTCTACGCAAAGTACTATGACCCTTCCCGTGCTCTCACACGTGAGCAGCGTCATATACTGGCTGTCAGCGAAAAGATGAACGGAAAGGATTCCGTCGTTAACGACTATAAGGAACCGTCACAAATTACATGTGACCAGCAGTCGCTGAACGAGATTTACTCAAGTTCCCTGCCTCCACGTTTGAACCGCAAGAAATTGCCTCGTTTAGTCAGGGTTGTCACATCACGTACACCTGATGAAGGCATCGAGACTGTTTCTCAGGCATGCTTCCCATCATTGGAGGCACACCCTAAGGACCTCCGTTTCACATACATAGACAAGCGACCTCGCGAGTTGCGTAGCAGTTGCCTCACCATAGCAGAAACAGGATTCGGCAAAGGCTGTGTTGACCAACCTATCAACCACATCATGGCTGACATCAAACAAGAGGATGCAACCAACCGCAAGAAGGAACAGCTGTACAACGAACAGTACAACACACGCAACTCAAATGTTGACAAGCCTAAAAGAGCAAAATTCTGCATACGTTCGCTAATGCCTGACGTTACCAAAGCCGCTCTCGTACGTCGTACTGATGATGCTGACGGAGCACCCTTGTATGTTAAGATGAACGAAGTGGAACAATGGGACAAGATAGAACAGACTACGGGTAAAAACAACCAGTTCACTAACATGAAACTTAATGATGATGAGGGAAATGACTTCGGTCAGGAACGAGCTGGTACTCAAAGCGTTAATGCAGCTACCTCTCTGCATCTTAATTGGAATGCCTCTACCACTCCAGGCAAAGCCGTCCGCTACTTTCGCTATGTTGTTACTGATGGTCCCATATCACGACTCTGTCTTGCTACTTATCCCGATCCTGGCATAGGAGCTCCTGCACCTATTTTCGGTGAGTATGACGAGCGATATGATGCAGCTCTCAAGCCTTATATTGACAATCTAAACATAGCCACGGGCTGCATAGACTGTCGTCAGGCACGCCAGATGATTGCCAAGTTGAAAAAAGAATGTGATGAGTTTGCAGTAGCCTCACAAGACCGGGTATGGGACAATTTAACCCATCGTGCTCTGGTTCATGTATTCCGTAAGGCTTGTACAATCTACGTTGCCAATGGCTTCAAATGGGAAGCCAATATAGAGAACTTCTGCCGTTGGAGCCTTCACTACGACCTCTGGCTGAAGATGTACTTCTTTGGTGACCAAATTAGACAGGCAAACAAGGATGTTCACGTATCCAAGAGTGGTCCGCGTAACATGCTCGAATTACTGCCTGATGAGTTTACTACTACCGACCTCTCTAATGTCCGCTATCTTCAGGGAAAAGACAGGGAAGGTACAGCTAACCAGATATACCAATGGATACATAGAGGGTTAATCTTACGTCTTACAGATGACAGTTATAAAAAAGTATCTAATAAGTAACTTCTAATATTAAAAAATCTTTATTTGTTTGGTTTTTTGCTTGTTTTTTCGTAACTTTGCCGCGTTTTTATGCGTACACGTGCGACCATCATCATATTATTCTTAGCCATTATCTTTGTGATGGCGATGACCCCCCGCCGTCTCCCCCAAGGGGGAGGGAA
>CADCAX010000141.1 GCA_902799455.1 uncultured Prevotellaceae bacterium | reverse complement strand
CAGGTCGGCATAGTTCTCGATGATGCCATTGTGGATGATGGCCAGATTCTTCGACTCCGAGTAGTGGGGATGGGCGTTCCTGCTGGATGGCTCGCCGTGCGTGGCCCAGCGGGTATGGGCGATGCCGACGGTACCGCTCACATCCTTGTCGCTACAGTATTCGGTCAGGTTGTCCACCTTGCCCTTCGTCTTGTACACGTTCAGTTCGCCACCAGCATTCAGCAGCGCCACACCGGCACTGTCATAGCCGCGATACTCCAGCCTGCGAAGGCCCTTGATGAGGATGGGATATGCATCCTTCTTACCGATATATCCTACGATTCCGCACATATTTGTCTCTCAGTTTTTTTCTACATAATTAATAATTGGCCGCAAAATTACGAAAAAACCATCAAACCGCCAAAAGAAAAAAAACATTTTTTACAACAAAACAGCGGTTAGTGACACAATGAAAGCAAAAACCCGTCGGCTCGTGTCAAAATGAAAGGGCAGCAGCTCTCGCCGCCACCCCTCTGTCACCTTTTCGCCCTTTAGATCGGGCCCAGGCCCATGCAACTGGTCGTGCCCAGTGCCGTCAAAAACGCCGTGAGCGCGGCTACTATCACCTTCACCGCCAGCTCGATGATGCGTTGCTTCTTCATGGTTCTTTTTTCTTTTTCGAGGAACGAGGAAGGAGGAAGGAGGAAGGAGAATAGTTTAAGTGCAGAAAAAGCACGGACTATCCGCCCTTGGCTCTGAAAAGGTTGTCCGCCCTTGACACAGAAAGGACTATCTGCCCTCTACTCTGACGCAGGAGTAATCTCCTTCCTCATTCCTCCTTCCTCCTTCCTCGAAAATCAATTACCCGTTGCCATTAAACTATCCGTTGCCCTGTTGGTCGGCTGCGGGCGCCATCACGTAGCTCAGCGGGGTCTTCTTCTGCACGCGCTTCTGCTTGCCACCGACGGTGCGCACTTCGCTCTCCACGAGGTAGCCGTACTCGAAGATGCACTGATCCTTGAAGGCCCGGCTGGTGAGCTTCTCACCCTTGGAGTTCTCCGGCGAGAAATTGATCTTGATGCCGTTGATCATCGCATCAGGGCCAGCAGCCACCGCGTTGGCGAGGTTTGCCTTGCCCAGCTTCTGACCGTCGACGCTCGGATAGAACGTGCCCAGGCCGTCGAGCTTTACGGGCTGACCCTGTGAGATCAGTTCGGTCATGCAGTCCACCACCTGCCCCAGCACCAGCACGCACATCTGGTAGTCGGCAATCTTGCCGTGGCCCGTCATGTGCTTGGCGAAGCCTTTCAGGTTCAGCGGTTCCTTCGTGTCCACCTCGGCGAAATACTTGCCATACGCCGTACTCTCGTCGTTCTTGTTCTGTCGCAGGTTAATCACCATTGGAATGTTACTTCTTGCCATAATTCTTGTTCCTTTCTTTCTCGTAGTATTAGACGCTTGCGGCGATCTGCACCGGGTCGCCGCCTCCCGCTTTTGTCTTTCCGGATTAACGATGCAAAGATACATAAATTATTTGACATGTGCAAGCGTTTCTGAAAATAATTTCGCCTAAAATACTGAAAATTCAATTTCTTGATATAAATCAATTTTCTTGATATTTTGCCTACCTCAGACCGGGCGCAGATCTTCCTGCCTTGAAACCCCGACTTTCATCAGCCCGCACTCCGACTTTCGTTAGCCCAGACTCTCCTGACACCGTGCCATGCGTGCCGCGTGCCACGAGTGCCATTTGCTGTTTTCACTTTTCCGCCTCAGTGCAAAATCGATTGTTTATATTTATATTATTATATATTATATTATAATATAATATATAATAATATAAATTGAAAGCAACTCCCCCTTCCCTATCTTCCACCATGAAAAATACCAAATGGCACGCATGGCACGCGGCACGCGTGGCACGCCAAATAAAAAAAAGGTCACCCGTTTAACTTTTCTTTATTTTTTTTTTTTGAAATTAACAGGATTCTTTGTACCTTTGTCGCCAGAAATAATTTCCAAAACATTATTAACTTAATAAATATTCAGCTTATGACAACAAAGAAAAGAGAGTATGAAAAGCCCTCAATGCGGGTCTTCCCGTTGAGACAAAAGCCAGCCCTGCTGGTTGGTAGTCCCGTAACACAAAGCGCAAGTATCGATGACTATGAGGACGGCTCGTTCACATGGTAAGTATTAACCCTTTAAAACAGATGAAGACAATGAAGAAATACATCTTTATGGCTGTGGCAGGCATGCTTGCACTCAGCAGTTGCTCGAACGACGACAATGAACAGACCACGCAAAACGCTCCCCGACAGATGACCTTCACCGCCGGCTTTGGCGACGGTGCTCAGACACGCGCCTCGCTGAATGGCTCCACCAAGGAGGTCAGCTTCGAGACTGGCGATGACATCAGCATCCTCAGCGCCAATAATACCAACACGAGGTTCGCCACCACGGAGGACGGCGCATCGGTCACGTTCACAGGTACGGCTACGGCCGACTCGAAGTTCTATGCCGTCTATCCCTACACCGACGGCCTGACTCTCGACACCAGCACCGGCATCATCTCAGGCGTGGAAATTCCCTCCAGTCAGTATTACGCTGCCATATTAACCTGTGGTTGGGACCCAAGAGCCCCCATCGCCTATGCCACCACCACAGGCACGAGCCTTCAGTTCCACAATGCTTGCGCCCTGCTTAAAATAACTAACGACAGAGGTGATGCTGAGGTTATTGAGGTATCGTGTCATGAAGCATTGACAGGAACATTCTCCCTCAATACTGAGAGCGGGGCACTATCAGGTTCAGATGGTACCGCTCCTTATGCGGCGGTAATGCAAGTGCCTGCTGATCAAACGATATATATTGCCATCGCACCAGGTGAAAAGAATGGTTTCGAGGTTCAATGGATGGGGACGGATTATAGTCATGCATCAAAATGGAAACATCTCCCCGTCACCTTCGAGGCAGGCAAGATTTACAACTTAGGTAATACGAGTACATGGGATGAGCATTAAGCGAGTCATAGCGATAGTCATGGGGACAAGAGGCACCTCTGGGTATAGGTGCTAGTTCCCCAAAAATGAGAATAGAGAAACGGAAGTCAGTCGCGGCTTCCGTTTCTTCGTGTCTGGATGGGGGGGAACGAAAAAACTCACATAAAATTTGGTTTTTTGCTCACTTATTCGTATCTTTGCAGCAGAATAAAATAAATAAGTTATGACCGCAATACAACTGAATGCAGAGATACTGCGCAATTTAGGTGCTCTGGCCGAGGACGAGGGTATGCTGAAGCGTGTAGCCAAATATCTGCGCAAGCTCGTTGCAGAGAAAGAGGCTGACCCTACGCTTATGAGCAAAGAGGAGTTCTTTGCCCGTATTGATAAAGCAGAACAAGAAATAGCCGAAGGTAAGGGAAAATCCTTTACCAATCGTGACGATATGAATGCGTGGCTTAATTCTCTCTGAGTATGTACACAATCACATATTCACCCGAAGCTGAGAAGGGACTTGCGAAACTGAAGCGCAATGAACCGGAAGCATTCAAAAAAGCTGTAAAATTGCTGAACGAGATTATTGTGCATCCCAAAACAGGAACAGGCCATCCGGAACCTCTGAAAGGGCAGCCTGAAAATCGGTGGAGCCGTCAGATTACGAAGAAACACCGTTTGGTCTATCGTATCTTCGAAACGGAAGTTCATGTAGATGTGCTCTCCACCTATGGTCACTATGGAGATAAGTGATTGATTTAGTCAGTTTAGTCATGGAGGCACCTGGGGGTGAGGTCAGTTTTTTTTGATCTGTTCCCCAAAAGATGAGAATAGGAAACGGAAGTCAGGGCTTCCGTTTCTTCTTTCGTCTGGTTTTGAAATAAATCGCCAAATATTTTGAAACTAGTCATAGTAACTAAATGATCATAGGGTCGGTTCTACTGATCATTTTTTACGTTGAAAATTTGGATGTTCGAGAATAAGTTCGTATCTTTGCCTTCGCATTTGAAAACAATTGAACCGATGGA
>CADCAX010000140.1 GCA_902799455.1 uncultured Prevotellaceae bacterium | reverse complement strand
TCAATAGCTGCACACCAAATGGTTGCATCATCAGGAAGAGCTTCTTTTACCACTTCAATGCCCTCAGGAGCAGCAATCACACAGCATACGTGGATAGCCTTTGGCTTGCCAGCCTGCAAAATAGCTTCGATAGCAGCAGCCATACTTCCACCCGTTGCCAACATTGGGTCGACGATTAACAGGGTCTTGCCTTTTACGCTTGGCGTGGCAATATACTCAGCATGGATTCCAACCTCCGTGTGCTCACGATTCAGATACATGCGGAAAGCCGATACAAAGGCATTGTCGGCACCGTCGAAAACATTCAGGAATCCCTGGTGGAAAGGCAGACCTGCACGTAATACGGTTGCAACTACCATCTCCTCTTGTTTTATCAGGGGAATGTCGATTGTACCCAAGGGGGTCTTTACGGTTTTGGGCTTGTATTCCAAGGTTTTGGAAACTTCATAAGCCATCATTTCTCCGATGCGTTCCACATTATGACGAAACGTCATTCTGTGTTTTTGGAAGTTCTTGTCGCGCAACTCAGCCATGTAGTGGTTGATGATGCTGTTTTGTTCTGCAAAATTAATTACTTTCATCGATCTTTATTTTAGGTTCTGCCTGCAAATGTACAGAAAAAAAAGGAATTTGACAAGTCGGGGTGGCAAAAAGCTGCTCTGATATCGCATTTTTAAATACTTTAACTCAAAAAAAGGGTAAAAATACTTAATTATCAATTCTCAAATCTACATATCTCAATTTAAATATGTAACTTTGCAGCTGCAATTTTAAAGTAGGTGATAGTATATAACGATTAAATATTTAATGATTATGGCAAAGTTAGATTTGACAAAGTACGGAATCACAGGTTCTACCGTGATTGCCCACAACCCATCTTACGAGTATCTCTTCGAAGAGGAGACAAAGGCTGGTCTGACCGGTTTTGACAAGGGTGTAAACACAGAGCTGAATGCTGTTAACGTAATGACTGGTATTTACACTGGTCGTTCTCCTAAGGACAAGTACATCGTAAAGGATGCACAGAGTGAAGATAAGGTATGGTGGACTTCTGAGGAATATAAGAATGACAACCATCCTATGAGCGAAGAGGTTTGGGCCAAGGTGAAGGAGATTGCTATCAAGGAGCTCTGCAACAAGGAGTTGTATGTAGTTGATGCTTTCTGCGGAGCCAATGAGGCTACCCGTCTGGCCGTTCGTTTCATCGTTGAGGTTGCTTGGCAGGCTCACTTTGTGAAGAACATGTTCATCCAGCCTACCGCTGAGGAGTTGGAGAAGTTTGAACCTAACTTCGTTATCTATAACGCTTCTAAGGCAAAGGTTGAGAACTACAAGGAGCTGGGCCTGAACTCAGAGACTTGTGTTGCCTTCAACACTACTTCTCGTGAGCAGTGCATCATCAACACTTGGTATGGTGGTGAGATGAAGAAAGGTATGTTCTCAATGCAGAACTACTATCTGCCTCTGCAGGGTATCGCTTCTATGCACTGCTCTGCCAATACTGACATGGAGGGTAAGAACACCGCTATCTTCTTCGGTCTTTCTGGTACAGGTAAGACCACTCTGTCAACCGATCCAAAGCGTCTGCTGATTGGTGATGATGAGCACGGATGGGACGACGAGGGCGTATTCAACCTCGAGGGTGGCTGTTATGCTAAGGTTATCAACCTCGACAAGGAGAGTGAGCCCGACATCTACAATGCTATCCGTCGCAACGCTCTGCTTGAGAATGTTACTGTAGCTGCTGATGGCAAGATTGACTTCGCTGACAAGACCGTTACTGAGAATACCCGCGTAAGCTATCCTATCGACCATATCGAGAAGATTGCCCAGAAAGTAAATGGCAAGAGTGCTGGTCCTGACGCTAAGAATGTTATCTTCCTTTCTGCTGATGCATTCGGCGTACTGCCTCCAGTATCTATCCTGACTCCTGAGCAGACCAAGTACTACTTCCTCTCTGGCTTCACAGCTAAGTTGGCTGGTACAGAGCGTGGTATCACCGAGCCTACTCCTACATGCTCAGCTTGCTTCGGCCAGGCATTCCTCGAGCTGCACCCCACAAAGTATGCTGAGGAGCTGGTTAAGAAGATGGAGAAGAGCGGTGCTAAGGCATATCTCGTAAACACTGGTTGGAATGGAACTGGCAAGCGTATCTCTATCAAGGATACACGTGGTATCATCGACGCTATCCTGGGTGGCGCTATCCTGAAGGCTCCTACCAAGAAGATTCCTTATTTCGACTTCGAGGTTCCCACAGAGCTTGAGGGTGTTGATACCAACATTCTCGATCCTCGTGACACTTATGCTGACGCTGCTGAGTGGAACAAGAAGGCTGAGGATCTGGCTAGTCGCTTCATCAAGAACTTCAAGAAGTACGAGGGCAATGAGGCCGGTAAGGCTTTGGTTGCTGCTGGTCCAAAACTCTAAAAGTTTTTTTGACCTACATCAAAATAAGGGACGGTTTCTTCGGAAATCGTCCTTTTTTTATGCGCTGATCGCTGAGAATCCTGTACCTTTGCAAACGTAATCGAGACGATTATATATGTTCATTAGGTTAGTAGTTAATTGATTTTTTAAGGTAAAGATTATGTTATTAGATTTTCAAACAACGATCATGTTGGCTACTGTTGCAATAGCGACAATATTGAGTATTATAACTCTGACAAAAACCAACATCCGTTAGGAAAGAGTGCGGAGTGAGAGATTCATACCGCCCTCTTTTTTTGTTTACAAAATCTAAAATATGGCATTTTATCATATAATTAACTTAATTATATGCTGAAAAATGCTGCAATTTGAGGAATTGTGAGTAACTTTGCACCCAAAATTGAAAATAAGCCAAATGATAAAGATAATTAAGGGAATGTGTGGAGTCGTGGCAGTAATGCTGCTATTAGCTTCATGCATGAAGTCGAAAGACAATAATGTCACGCTCGCAAGTGACACAGCTATCACATCGTTCTCATTGGGAACAATGAAAATAATAGTTCATACTACGTCGTCCACTGGTGCTGATTCCACCTATAAGGTGTCAGTAACAGGTAGTGACTATAAGTTCAGTATCGACCAGGTGAATCATAGCATTTTTAATGCGGACTCACTTCCCCAGGGAACTGATGTCTCCAAAGTTCTTTGCAGCGTAACGGCTCTCAATAACGGTGGCGTTTTTGTGGAGGACTTAGTAGAAGAAGGCTCGTTGCTTTTTGTTTCCGACAGCATTGACTTCAGTGTCCCACGCAAATTCCGTGTCTATGCCAGCGACGGTAGTGGCTATGAAACATACAATGTCAAAGTGAACGTGCATCAAGAGAATGGCGATGTTTTCGATTGGACGCGTCACACTCCAAGTATGGAATTGGCAGGCATGGAAGAATTGAAGGCTATCATCCTTGATGGTCAGTTGCAGGTCTATGGTCTTCAGGACAACAAGACCATTGGTTATGCCACCAACGACGGTGAGAAATGGGAGAAGTTGCCCGACCTGGCAGATAGGAATGCCTATTCCAATATGGTCGTCAGCGATAATGTCTTATATACCTTGCGTAATGATGTCCTCATCAGTACAAAAGATGGTAAGACTTGGACGGAATTAGGCGAAGCCCCTGTTTTGAGTTTAGTAGCAGCCAGCTATCATATCCTTTACGGACTTGCTTCTGATGGAAATCTGATGGAGTATGATGTCGATGGTAAGGAGTGGGATTTAGACAACTATGAGGCAGGCGCTAATATATCGATACTTCCTACTGATGAGACAGCCTTTGTTTGCTATCCTGCAGAGATGACCTATTATGCCGATTATGTTTTGTTGGCAGGAACGTCAGAAGAATTGAAGGATATAGCTTCCGTATGGCGCAAGATTGTGGAATACGACTTCCAGAGCCTTGACGACAAATGGATATATATGGATCGTAATGATGACGATGATTTCGCATTGCCACAGTTGAAGGACCTTGTCATGATCTATTACGATAATAGCATCTTGGCTTGGGGTATCAATGGCACTGATTAT
>CADCAX010000139.1 GCA_902799455.1 uncultured Prevotellaceae bacterium | reverse complement strand
TCTTGACTGGTATCCTCGTTTCCACGATGCTATCAAGCCTGTTGTTCAGCAGCTCTACGAGTCTGTAAAGTGCGGTAACGAGGCTCAGATTTCTATCGACGCTAACTCAAAGCCTGACTATCGTGTAGGTCTTGAGAAGGAACTCGCTGCTCTGCATGACTCTGAGATGTGGCGTACAGCTGAGACAGTACGTCAGCTGCGTCCTGAAAACAACTAAATAATGCATAATGCATAATTCATAATGCATAATTGAAAGAGCATAAATAAAGCTAAATAATGGCCCCCGTTGACTGATGTCAATGGGGGTTATTGATTATAGTCAAAAAATGTGTTCGTACACAAAGAAAAGGACAGAATTGTTTGCAAAGACGTCTGAATAGTCATATCTTTGCACTCAGAAAAACGAATTTGACGGGATGCTGCGGCGTCCCAATCTCAATAGGATACTTTTTTTAAGGTGGGTAGTCCGCTTCAGTTCTTACGGTAACATTTGTTATAGTGGTTCTGGGCGGACTTTTTTTTATGTTGCTATGGATGTGATCTTAACACCTTGGCTTTCTCTACGATGTCCTTGCGCTGGACGTCGCAGTCCTCGGAGTGGAGCAGTTCCCAGAATCTCCTTGTACACTTGGCTCGTGGTCTTACGGTGATGCCTGCCTGGCTTACGAGCTCGGCAGCGTTGTCTGCCGTTATCTCTGTGGTCCCAGGTATCAGCTCTTTGGCGCGACGCAAGTTTATGTTGCCGCCGTTGACGTTGACGTCGGGATAGATGCGCATGATGACATCGTTGCCACTCTTGAACTGGATGGCGAAGCCTTGGCGCATCAGGTTCAGGGCTGCTGTGGCAAAGTTCTGGAGCACTGCCTCTGCCACCTGTTCGGGGATAAGCATGTTCTCATGGTGTATCTCACGGGCAAGGACCTGAGTGTCCACTGTCTGCGTCGCTTCACTTACGGTAATCGTCTTGCCTTCTGCATCGAAAGCTTGGATGCCATTGTTGATGTTAATATTGTAGTTAATCATAATAATATAATATTTGTATATGCATACTTCGTCTTGATAGCATATCAATACCTCGTGTCGATGTTCTTTAAACACCTCGTATTGATATCTTGTCAATACCTTGTGTTGATTTGCTGCAAAGATAAGAAAAAAATCTTATATGGCATTGGGATAGGTGAAATAATTTGAATTGGGTACCGCATTATTACCGAAATTCGGGTAAAAATACAAATAAATTTGGCTTTTCTATCGTTTTTTCGTACCTTTGCAGTCGCATTTGAGTTACTTTTGCAGATATGAACAAATATTACGTACTTGATTACAAGCTGTTCTCTGTTAAGAATGGAGAGCGTAAGCTGGAGGAAGAGACCAGCGCTGCTGAACCTTTTGTGTTTATTTCTGGTTTCGGCACGACAATTCCTGGTTTTGAGAAGAATATAGAAAACCTTTCTCAGGGTGAGACATTCGATTTCATTGTTCCCGCTGATGAGGCATACGGAGAGTATGTTGCAGAGCGTGTTGTGACACTGCCCCGTCCGGAGGATGAGAGCCAGTTTGACCTGAGAATCGGCGCCATAATACCTTTGCAGAATGAGGACGGCAATCGTTTCCTTGCCCGTATTGTCGGCTTTGAGGGCGATCAGGTAAAGCTGGACCTTAATCATCCCCTTGCCGGTTGCGACCTCAACTTCCAGGGCTCTGTGAAAGAATGTCGTGAGGCTACGAATGAAGAGATAACCCAGCTCATAAACAGCATTTCCGGCAGCGGCTGCGGCGGTTGCGGAGGCGGTGGCTGCAAGGGCGGATGCAAAGGCGGCGATTGCGACAAGGATGGCAACTGCGGAGGCGGTTGCGGTAACTGTAAATAAACAGCATTAGAAAACAATGAATACGTTTGGAACCATATATCGGTTGACCAGTTTCGGAGAAAGTCACGGACCTGCCATCGGTGGTGTCATTGACGGTATGCCGGCAGGCATAGAGGTGGATATGGACTTTATCCAGAGTGAACTTGCACGCAGACGTCCGGGACAGTCAGACCTTACCACAGCACGAAAGGAAATGGATGAGGTGGAGATACTGAGCGGTGTATTTGAGGGCAAGACAACAGGCACACCGATAGGTTTTATTGTACGCAATACAAACCAGCACTCAAGCGATTACGAAGACCTGCGAAACGTCTTCAGACCCTCACATGCCGATTATACCTATCACATGAAATACGGCATCAGGGACCATCGCGGCGGCGGCAGAAGCAGTGCCCGTATTACCATTTCCCGTGTAGTGGCAGGGGCTTTCGCAAAGCTGGCCTTAAAGCAGATAGGCGTCGAGATAACCGCCCGTATCACACAGGTCGGCGATATAGTAGGGGAGAGCCTCACTCCTGAGATGGAGAATCTGATAAGACAGGTGAAGGCTGATGGCGATACCACCGGCGGCGTAATAACTTGCAATATACAAGGCTGTCCTGTAGGAGTAGGAGAGCCGGAATTTGGAAAGCTACACCAGCAACTGGCTTCCGCAATGATGTCAATCAATGCAGCACACGGATTCGACTACGGAGCAGGATTCGGAGGCTTGCATCAGAAGGGCAGTGAGCAGAATGACATAATGACTCCCGAAGGTTTCAAGACAAACAACTCTGGCGGCATACAGGGAGGCATCAGCAATGGAGAAGACATATATTTCCGCGTAGCCTTCAAGCCTATAGCGACGCAACTGCGTGAACAGGATACCGTAGATGTTGATAATAATCCTACCACCCTGAAGGTAAAAGGACGTCACGATCCATGTGTTTTGCCGCGTGCGGTGCCTATCGTTGAGGCTATGGCAGCAATAACGATACTAGATAATTACCTGTTAAGCAAAACAACGAGGATATAAAAAATACAGTCTTTAGGATTCTAAAGACTGTATTTTTTCTTCCATTCAAGATAGAAATCTGGTTCCTCAAGCAATTGATTCCCCTGCGGATCGATAAACAGCTGTGTAGTAGAACCAGTGCAGCATAAAACGCCGTCGCTCTCTCGATATATTTCGTATTTGTAATCTAACCGTGCCCCCTGTTTCGGAACGTATGTGGTATGAATAATAGCGTAATCATTCATACTGAGAGGCGCAAGGTATTTTATCCTTAAATCATATATAGGAGCAGTGATGCCGGTCTGCATCATAATGCCATAGTCGCATCCTGGGAATTCCTTTCCGAAAGCCTCACGGCCATCTTCAAAGTATTTTACGTAGTTCCCGTGCCAAACCCTGAACATCGGGTCAAGCTCAGAGAATTTGACAAGGATGCGAGTGGTATTTTTCATTTGAAGACTTTGTCGTCAATTGTTACGCCGGTCTTATAATCGGAGAACTCATATACCGTATATTGTCCGTTGCTCCTGTTGAGACGTATAGACTTCAGTTCCTTACCTGAAGCCGTAAGCACAAAGGATGTGAACATCAGCTTTTTGTTGCCGGCGCTGGGAGTGATGGTATATACAGTATTCCCGCCGGATTTGGTGATTTTCGTATCAGAGTATTTTGACACATCAGTATTTCCTCCAAGCAGGATGTTGTTCAGTACATCGTGAAAAGTTCTGTACTGCATATCTTTCGTAGCATCTGTCTTAGCCTTCAATGGTCCTTTCTTCATTGTGAAGGCAGTGCCGTTCATGATGAGGGCATCCTTGCCTGTTATGATTGCAACCTTTGAAGCCTTCTTGGCATATAAGGTACCGGTAGTAGTTGTTGACTTCTGGCCCTTATATACAGTTCTCGTTGCTGTTGCTGTTGTCTGAGCAAAAGAGATTGATGCAGCAAAGGCAAATATGGAAAGAATAAAAAACAGTTTCTTCATGATTCCTTTTTATTTAGCATATGACACAGAACGTGTTTCGCGGATGACAGTAATCTTTACCTGGCCAGGATATGTCATCTCATTCTGAATCTTTGTAGCGATGTCGTTAGAGAGAGTCTCTATTTCCGCATCGGTTCCAGGGTAAGACATAGCAATAGCCTCAAGGTCGTTGAGACGCTTAATGTAAGCCTCTACGATCTCACGACGTGCTCCAGGACGTGCTCCGCTTATGGCGTCACAAATCTGTACGATTGGAGCAATAAGGGTTTCCATCTCCATTTCATCATGGTGGGCACCGATAGCGTTGCAAATCTCAGGCTTCTCCTTATATTGCGCAGCAATCTTAGCACCATAGAGAGCGTGTGGCATCTCGAGATCCTCATCAGGCACCTTACCGATATCGTGTAACAGTCCGGCACGCTTTGCTTTCTTGGCATTAAGACCTAATTCTGCTGCCATTACTGCACAGAGGTTCGCTGTCTCACGGGCATGCTGCAGAAGGTTCTGTCCATAGGAAGAACGATATTTCATCTTACCGATAATGCGCACCAGCTCTGGATGTAGGCCATGTATTCCAAGGTCAATGGCTGTGCGCTTACCTGTTTCGATAACTTCTTGTTCCAATTGTTTTTTTACCTTTGCAACAACTTCCTCGATGCGTGCTGGGTGAATACGGCCATCTGCAACAAGTTGATGTAGGGAGAGTCGGCAAGTCTCGCGACGAATAGGATCGAATGCAGAAATGACGATAGCTTCAGGAGTGTCGTCTACGACGATTTCTACCCCGCAGGCAGCTTCAAGAGCACGGATGTTACGCCCCTCACGCCCGATAATACGACCCTTTACGTCATCATTCTCAATATGGAATACTGATACCGAATTC
>CADCAX010000138.1 GCA_902799455.1 uncultured Prevotellaceae bacterium | reverse complement strand
CGAGCCTTCGACTTCAAATGGTATCTGGCAATGCTGGGATCAATCATATGGGCTTTCAGCAGCTATTTCCTCATTATTATTGCCGCTGGACACATTTGGAAAGTGATGGCATTGGCATATCTGCCTCCAATGCTGGCCGGCATTCTTTTAACGTACAAGGGGAAATATCTGTATGGTCTTATTATAACTGGCATTTTTACCGCCTTTGAGATTAATGCCAATCACATGCAGATGACATATTACTATTTTTTCATCATCGCATTCATCGTATTAGGATATTTCATTGACAATATACGGCAAAAACGCATAGGCCACTTCGTCAAAGCGACAGCTATCTGCATAGTAGGAGGTTTATTGGGCCTGGCAGCCAACCTTCCCAACCTCTACCACACATGGGAATATCAGAAAGAGTCTATGCGCAGCAAGAGTGAGCTTGTCAAGAAAAATTCAGCAAACCAGACATCATCGGGGTTAGAGCGCGACTACATAACCCAGTGGAGCTATGGTATTGACGAGACATGGACCCTGTTGGTGCCAAATACCAAGGGAGGCTCAAGTATGACACCTGTCAGCCAATGCTCAGCAGCTCGCGAAAAGGCTGACCCCATGTATATGCAGATATATCAGCAGATGGGACAGTATTGGGGAGAGCAACCAGGAACATCGGGACCTGTCTATGTCGGAGCATTTGTCTTGATGCTCTTCATACTGGGTCTGTTTATCATAAAAGGCTCAATAAAATGGTCTTTACTCGCAGTTACCATTTTGAGTATCATGTTGTCTTGGGGACACAATATGATGTGGCTGACAGACCTGTTCATCGACTATATGCCGATGTATGCGAAATTCCGTACAGTGGCATCAATCCTCGTAATAGCAGAGTTCACGATACCTCTTCTGGGTATTATGGCGCTGAAGAAACTCATTGAAGAGCCAGACTGCATAAAGAGTACCAGGTTCACCATAAAGGGCAAGCCTGTAAACTGGCTGTATGTTTCTTTCATTCTCACAGCAGGTACTGCAACATTATTCGCTCTCTTCCCCACCCTGTTCTTCGACCAGTTCATCGCTTCTGCCGAAATGCGGGCGCTGAGTCAGATACCGCAGGATCAGTTGACACCACTCCTCAACAATCTTCGCGATATTCGTGTAGCGACATTCGTATCTGACTGTTGGAGAAGTGTCCTGATAATAGTTCTTTGCACCATTGCCGTCATCACTTATCGCATGCAGAAGATTTCAGCCCCCATAATGGTGGGTATCGTCGCTGTGATATGTCTTTTCGACATGTGGCAGGTTGACAAGCGCTACCTTAATGATGATATGTTTGTCAGCAACACCCTGCGCACAGCACCTGTAGAACCGACAGAAACCGACGCTCAGATACTTAAGGACAAGGCACTTGACTACAGAGTACTTAACCTTGCCTCAAACACCTTCAACGAGAACGAGACAAGCTACTTCCACAAGAGTGTCGGAGGATATCATGCTGCAAAACTGCGCAGATATCAGGAGCTTATAGAAGCACACATCGCTCCTGAGATACAGAAGATATTCCCTGCCATAGTAGAGGCACAGGGTGATATGAGCAAGGTAAACGGTGACAGCATAATGCCTGTCATCAACATGCTCAACACCAGATATTTGATACTGCCTCTGCAAGGAGGCGGCACGATGCCTCTCCAAAACCCATACGCTATGGGCAATGCGTGGTTCGTCAACAATATACAGTATGTTGACAATGCAAATCAGGAAATAGAGACCCTTGGAAATATCAATCTTCACACGACAGCTGTCGCTGACAAAAAATTTGAGGAAGCCCTTGGAAAAGGAAACCCAAAAGCCTCCGGTTCTGTTACTATGACAAGTTACGAACCTAACAAGTTACAGTATTATGTCAAGTCAAACACTGGCGGCATTATTGTATTCTCTGAGATATTCTATCCTGGCTGGACATGTACCGTTGATGGCAAGCCTGTAGAAATCGGACGCGTCAATTATGTACTAAGAGCCATCAACATCGAAAGGGGAAATCACAAAGTAATATTGACATTCAAGCCTAAGAGTATCATGGCAACAGAATACATTGCATACATCTCAATAGCAATTCTTGCCATCTGTTTGCTCCTTGTTATAATAATTAGTTTAAAGAAGAAAGCATGAAATACGCATTAGTAACTGGCGGCTCAAGAGGTTTGGGTCGCGCCATATGCCTGAACCTCGCAGAGATGGGCATACCTGTAGTGATAAATTATCAGTCCAGCGAACAAGCTGCACAAGAAGTCAAATCCGCCTGCAAAGCCCTTGGTGTACAGGCAGAGCTCCTGAAATTCAACGTTGGTGACATGGCAGCAGTTGATGCTGCAATAGACCAATGGGAGGAAGCACATCCTGAGGACTATATCGCGTACCTTATTAATAATGCAGGCATTACACGCGACAACATGATGTTCATGATGCCTGCAGAAGACTGGGCTGCTGTACTAAACACATCCCTGAACGGATTCTATTATGTCACACGCAAAGTCCTTCCAAGAATGATGATGCGCAAGCATGGAGGCTCTATTGTCAATATGGCATCTGTGACAGGTCTTAAAGGTATGCCAGGTCAGACCAACTATGGAGCAGCAAAAGGCGGCATAATAGCAGCCACGAAGTCACTGGCCTTAGAGGTAGCAGCACGCAACGTGACAGTAAACGCTGTCGCACCAGGATTCATCGAGAGTGATATGACAAAAGATCTTGACAAAGATTCTCTCGTACCACTGATTCCGACAAAGCGCTTTGGCAAACCAGAAGAGGTGGCAGCCCTCGTAGGTTTCCTCGTTTCAGAAAACGCACGCTACATAACAGGCGAAGTAATCTCCATCAACGGCGGATTATACACATAACCGTCATACTCTGATAACAAATTGAATACTCCCATGTGATTACCTTTCACATGGGAGTATTGCTTTATATCTGTACCTAATTTACCTAAATTTGGGTATTTGTCATCTTTGGGGAAAGCAGTAATTTTGCAGCCGCAAACAGGTTAATTTTACTATTTTCAATAAAAAAATGACAAAGAAGACTGTACTCACACTTATTCTCGCAAGCAGCATCAACTGTGTAATGGCACAGGATGAGACAGATGCTACGACAGGTGCAACCCCAATTCACAAAGAACAATGCACAACGCATAATCCCGAATGTATTCCCGAAGATGCCGGTACTATATATGGTGACGTCAACAGCTTCAGCAAATGGCGTATTGGTGGTTATGGCGAAGCCGTTGCAGCTTTTAAGAAATATGGCACAAACCGTTTCTATGGAAACTCCGAAGGCAATCCTAAGGAGAGCCGTAATACTATCGCAATACCACGAGTGGTAATCGCGGGCGATTATAAGTTCAACAAAAAATGGATTCTTGGTATTGAGGTAGAGTTTGAGGCAGGTGGCACAGGAACATCATACGAGCTGGAAAACACTGAAAACGGAGAATACGAGACAGAAGTGGAGAAAGGCGGTGAGGTCGCCTTGGAGCAACTTCATATCACACGACTTATCAACAGAGCATTTAATGTGCGTGTAGGACATGTTATTGTTCCTGTAGGACTGACGAATAACCATCATGAGCCAAACCAGTTCTTTGGGACTGTACGCACAGAGGGAGAAACAACGATAATCCCATCTACCTGGCACGAGACAGGACTGGAATTCTTCGGTAATTTCGGAAAAGGTTATACAGCCTTTGACTACGAAGCGATGATAGTAACAGGTCTGAATGCCAATGGCTTTGACAGGAACAAATGGGCTGGTGGTGCCAAGCAGGGAAAATTCGAGGTTGACAACTTCACCTGCCCTGCCTTTGTGGCACGCCTTAACTGGCATGGAGTCAGGGGGCTGCGCATAGGCACTTCTTTCTACTATTGCAGCAATGTTGGTGGCAATGCAGACAAGAGTCAGACCTATGCCGGATTCGGAAAGACTCCTGTACGTATATATACCCTGGACGGACAATATCGCAACCAATGGGTAGAGGCACGCACAAACTTCATGTGGGGAAATCTGACAAATTCCTCTGTACTGTCAGCAAAGAACGGTAAACTGTCTAACAAATCAGGCTATTCCCGCCTTACGCCTGTAGCACACAAGGCTGTCAGCTATGGTGGAGAGGC
>CADCAX010000137.1 GCA_902799455.1 uncultured Prevotellaceae bacterium | reverse complement strand
CTTCTCGCTGATCATATCATTGATAACACCAGCAGAAATTGCATACTGTTTCAGTTCAGAACTTACAGCAACGTTATCGTCTTCGAACTTCATCGGTCTAAATTTCTCTTGCAGCCATTGGAAGATGACAAACAATGTAGGAACGACAAAGAGCTGAAGTATTGTACCAATCAACATACCACCAACGGCAGCCGCTCCTAAAGTCTGGTTACCATTCTTACCTACACCAGAAGCAAACATCATAGGCAACAGTCCTATAACCATAGCCAAAGATGTCATCAAGATAGGACGCAGACGAGCTGCCGCGCCCAACACTGCCGACCATGTAATGGACATACCAGTTTCGCGACGCTCTAATGCGAACTGCACAATCAGGATGGCATTTTTAGCCAACAGGCCGATCAGCATAATGAGTGAAATCTGCATGTATATATCGTTTGCATGCCCAAACATCATCGTAAAGAGGAAACAGCCAGCCAAACCAAACGGTACAGAGAGTACTACAGAGAGTGGCAGGATGTATGACTCGTACTGTGCTGACAGAATCAAATATATAAAAATGAAGCACAGCAGGAAGATGATACCAGTGGTATTCGAAGCCTTTGCCTCCTCACGCGTCAGACCAGAGAAATCGTAGGAATATCCAGCAGGCAGCACCTCATTGGCAACCTCTTCAACAGCCTTCAGGGCCTCACCTGTGGAATAGCCATCAGCAACAGTTGCCGTCACATTGATAGAGGTAAACAGATTGAAGCGGTTGATGTTCAATGGGCCATATACACGTTCCAGACTGCAGAACTCTTGTACAGGTGACATTCCACCAGGAGTGCGAACGTATACACTGTTCAAAGACTCTGGAGTCATACGAGTTTCAGGACTTCCCTGGATCATCACACGATACAACTTACCATAGCTATTGAAGTTTGACGCATAGAGGCCTCCATAGTATCCCTGCAAAGTACTGAGCACAGCTGTTGGTGTAATGCCAGACTGTTTACATTTAGCCACATCTACATTCACCATATACTGAGGATAATTCGGATTGTACGATGTCATTGCCATCTGGAATTCAGGACGTTTATTCAATTCTTTCAGATACTCCTGTACAATACCGAAGAACCTACCCAAATCACCACCTGTGCGGTCTTGCATTACCAACGACACACCAGAACTGAGTGAATAACCTGGAATCATAGGTGGAGAGAA
This sequence comes from uncultured Prevotellaceae bacterium, assembly GCA_902799455.1. Taxonomy (GTDB): domain Bacteria; phylum Bacteroidota; class Bacteroidia; order Bacteroidales; family Bacteroidaceae; genus Prevotella. Next base: position 4,861 of record CADCAX010000137.1, on the reverse strand, counting down.
CGCCAATATCTGGGCATCCTTAATCTGGGCAGTCTTAATATAGATTTGTGCCAATACTCCACTTGCATCGTATGGATTAAGGAAGAAACGATAAATACCATCCCCTTCCCACAGACCACTAATCTTCCACCAGAGACCTTTTTGACGCTCCTCAAAGTCCTTCAACTTGATGATGAACGTACCTTGGTCCGAACCAGCACCAGCAATAAAGTTGTAACCCTGCACCTGCTCACGGTTTTTGATAGCAGGAATCTCCGACAAGATAGAGTCCACCTGAGCAACCACCTGCTTAGTACGAGCCTCTGATGTTGCAGGAGGCATGGATACTGTACAGAAAATCGTTCCCTGATCCTCATCAGGTACGAGTCCCGTCTTAGTAGCCGAGAAGGTCAGTACCAATGCCACGATGCCAATCACCACTGAGACGATAATGGCTAACGGACGACGCACCAGTTTCTCAAGGATTTTCTTATATTTACCTATCGTTGTATCAAAAGCGGTATTGAACGATTGGTGGAAACGGTCTACACGTGACATTTTCTTTTCATGTCCCTCCTTGTCATGAGGTTTCAGAAATATAGCGCACAAGGCAGGCGACAGCGTCAAGGCATTCATTGCCGAGATGATAATAGACACAGCCATTGTCACACCGAACTCACGATAGAACGTACCACTTGTTCCTCCAATGAACGATACTGGCACAAACACAGCAGCCATCACCAGCGTAATGGAGATAATCGCACCCGAGATCTCATTCATAGCATCGATAGATGCTGTCAGTGAACTCTTGTAGCCTTGATCCAACTTAGCATGTACAGCCTCAACCACAACGATAGCATCGTCCACCACAATAGCAATAGCCAGCAACAAAGCAGAGAGCACCAGCAGGTTGATGGAGAAGCCCATCACATTTAGGAAGAAGAATGTACCAATCAGTGATACAGGTACGGCAATCAGAGGGATTAGCGTCGAACGCATATCTTGCAAGAACACATACACCACGAGGAACACAAGTGCCAACGTCATGAAGAGCGTAAAAACAACCTCCTCAATAGAAGCATAGAGGAACTCCGTCACATCATAGTTAATCTTGACCTCCATACCTGGAGGCATCAGTTTTTTCTGCGACTCCAATTCTGCCTTAACCTGTTTGGCTATATCATTGGCGTTAGAGCCAGCCACCTGCTGAACCATCGTCAGGATAGAGGGAAGACCATTGTTCTTCATTGACACCGAATAGCCCTCACCGCCAAGTTCTATATTAGCGACATCCTTCAACTTCAGCGTCTGTCCGTTGACATCACTTTTGATAATGATGTCACCAAACTGCTCAGCATTACGGAAACGTCCAGTATAGCGCATGGCATACTCGTAAGCCACACTCTCTGACTGCTGGCCGAAGTTACCTGGTGCAGCCTCAATATTTTGTTCTGCCAACACGTTCGCAATGTCAGAAGGCACCAAATTGTGCAGTCTCATCACATCAGGCTTCAGCCATATACGCATGGCATAAGTCTTAGAGCTAAAACTAGAAGCGTCACCCACGCCCTCGATACGCTTCAAAGCAGGAATGAGGTTGATGGCATTATAGTTCGTCAAGAACTCATCGTCATAACGTCCGTCAGAGGTCAGCGAATACATTATGACCTGTGAAGACTGACGTTTTACCACTCGAACACCAATCTGGTTCACTTCTGCTGGTAACAGCGCCGTAGCCTGCGATACGCGGTTCTGTACATTCACCGCACACATATCCGGATTTATTCCCTGACGGAACACTACTTGAATCATACCAGAACCAGGCGATGATGTAGAGGTTATATAATCCATGCCTTCCACACCATTGATACTCTCTTCAAGAGGCGTAACAACAGCATTCTTAACTGTCTCAGCATCCGCACCAGGATAGCTTGATATCACCATAATGGTAGGTGGCGCTATATTCGGATATTGCTCAATAGGCAGAGCTAAGAGTCCGATAAAGCCCAATAACACAATGACGATGGATACCACCGTCGAAAGCACTGGGCGTTTGATAAAATTCGTAAAAGTCATATCGTGTTACGTCTTAGTCTTATTTCTTCATTGCCCCAACGATGTCACCAGCAGTCATAGCCTTAGCCTGTTCTGCAATTTTCTTATTGTAGCGCTCTGGGGTAATTGGCACTATTTCCATTTGGTCCGTCAGTTTGGTAATACCGTTGGTAACATACTTGTCGCCAACTTTCAGACCTTCCGTAACAATATAGTTCATACCATCGTTCTGGGGATCAACCTTTATTTCCGAATATTTCACCTTATTGTCTTTACCCAATAGATAAACGAATTTCTTATTCTGCACCTCTGACACACAAGACTGAGGAATAATGATAGCATTTGAACTCTGGCGAGGAATAATGATTGTACCAGTAGCACCACTCTTCAACATCTTCTCAGTGTTAGGAAAAGATGCGATAAGTTGTACAGAACCCGTTGTCTGGTCTATCACTCCACTCATCTTTGTAACCTTACCCTCGTGAGGGTAGATACTGCCATCTGCCAATTTCAGATTCACATTTGGCAAGCTGCCAAGACCATCCTTTGAAAGAATCATCGCCTCTTTCTCTGTCACAGAAAAGTACACCTCCATCGAAGATATATTGGACACAGTTGTCAAGACATTAGAGCCACTAACCAAAGAACCCTTTTTAAAAGGCAGTGTTCCAACCACTCCATTAGCAGGACTTTTAACATAGCAGAAAGTCAAAGCCTCCTTAGCAGAAGCCAAACCAGCCTGAGCTTGAGCCAACTGAGCTTCTGCGCTTTCATAGTTATTTTTTGAAGTCTGCAGTTCGTTTTACAGCAGCTTGAGCATTACGCACCTGAGCCTGAGCCGTCACATTATCAATCACGAACATCAGTTGACCTGCTCCGACAGTCTGTCCTTCCTTAACATTAATTTCTATCAGGAATCCCTGAGCTTTCGGACGGATTTCCACATCCTGCACGCCCTTAACAGATGCAGGATATGTAGATTGCATATCAGCCTGCGAAGTTCCAACTGTCATTACGGGGAATTCATTGTCGCCAAACTGAGGGCGACCACCGCCACCACCGCAAGAAGCGAACATTGCAGCTATGGCAACAAAAGTCATTAATTTTTTCATCTTTATCCTTGTATAATTTCTAATACTATTAAATTGCCTAGAAAACTTTCTGACATGCATTCAGTTTCAAAATGCAAAGTTACAAAATTCTCAAAGAGAATCACGCCTATAATGACAATATTTTTGACGTTTTAACATTTTTTACCCTAACTCGCGCTTTTTCTTTATTCTTTTAAACATGTGATACAATAAACCTTCACGTACGCACGTTATATATTCGATGATTACAGCATCCATTGTCACATATAACCATCATCTATTGGACTTTGAGCCTGTGTTGAGAAGTTTATTTGCTTCTCCTGTGGACATTGTATATGTTATAGACCACAGCGAAGACATGCTTGAATTAAAGTCCGAATTGCAAGAATTTGCCGAACGTGTTTTGAAAGGAGAGCCAGAATTAGTTGCCAAAGTCTCGCAAGGTTTTCAACTGATGTACCTTCCACATAAAAACAACGGGTATGGAGGAGGACACAATGTTGCCCTTAAAGCGGCTATGGAAATCGGTTCTGAGTATCATCTTGTCGTAAATCCTGATGTATGGTTTGGCCCAGAAGTAATTCCTGCCTTAAAAAAGTACATGGCAGAAAATCATACAGTGGGACAGATTATGCCCAAAGTAATGTATCCAAACGGACAAATACAACGATTAGCCCGCTTATTACCTACCCCAATGGACATAATAGGCAGATTTGCGTTGCCAGAGTGGATGATACGCCGTCGAAATCAGACATGTGAATTGACACAATCTGGTTTTACAAAGACTCTGAATGTTTCATTCCTATCAGGATGTTTTATGTTTTTAAGGATTAATGCGGTAAAAGAAGTTGGACTATTTGATGAGCGTTTCTTCCTTTATGCAGAAGACATCGACTTTACAAGGCGAATGCATGAAAAATACGACACCTTATTCTACCCAAAGGTTTCTATTTACCACACATTTACGAGAGGATCCAGAAAAGATATGCGCTTAATGTTCATTCACATTGTAAGCATAATAAAGTATTTCAACAAATGGGGATGGTGGCGTGATGCAGAGCGCAAACGTCTTAATAGTGATGTTATGAAACAAATTGGAGGAAAAGTTAACAATTAATTGTATACCATTTCACAATGAACAAGATATTCATAGCCCTTTACCTATCTATGCTACTCTGTGTATCATCTGCGTTTGCAGAACCTGCAGGTACGTGGAAGCTGTACAATTCCTACACAAATATAACCAAAGTTGAACCGTTTGGCAATTATATATTTGCATTATGTGATGGAAACCTCTTCTCATACAATACAGCAGACCATTCTGTTGCAGAGCATAATAAGCTCACAGGGCTTACTTCCCAAAACATAATAGATATTGCAGCCTGCAAAACGGCAAAAAAATTACTTATTATCTATGAAGACTACACCATAGATTTTTTACCAACAGATTTTAGCAAAGAAATAACAACTATAATCGGTTTAAAAGAGAAACTTACAGCTAAAGATAAGGCCATCACAGATATACGTATTAATGGGAAATATGCATACCTAACAACGAAAGAACTTGGCACACTAAAAATCAACACACTAAATAATACCATTGAAGAAACATATACACATGGCGAAACGATACCCGACGATGAACGCACCACGATGACCATAGATGAGTACAAGGCATTATCAGGAGACGCGAAGCCAGAAGGTCCTTCGGATAATAATTTTTTCAGGCTATATCT
>CADCAX010000136.1 GCA_902799455.1 uncultured Prevotellaceae bacterium | reverse complement strand
TATGAGAAACACGAATTGAAGAGTATCGCTGATTTCACTGCCTTACTCGAGAAGGAAGAGGACCTGTGTGGCCTCAATGTCACCATTCCGTACAAGGAAAAGGTGATGGAGTATCTTGACTATGTTTCTCCTGAGGCACGTTCTGTGGGAGCTGTCAACGTCATCAGGGTAACCCACGACACTGACAGCGGTACCGTAAAAGGACTGAAGTCGAAGGTTACAGGCAAGAAGGAATACTATACCGAGGGTTACAACAGCGATGTCTTCGGATTCATCAACAGCATCCGCCCACTTCTGATGTCATACCATAAGAAAGCCCTCGTCCTCGGCACAGGCGGTGCCAGCAAGGCTATCAACTATTCCTTGCAGAAACTGGGACTGGAGACAATGTTTGTATCTCGCACTGAGAGAGACAACATGATAACCTATGAGCAGATAACTCCCGAACTGATGCAGGAGTATCTCGTCATCGTCAACTGTACACCATGCGGTATGGCGCCCCATTATGACGAATGTCCAAATCTGCCATACGAGGCACTCACATCACGCCATATATTGTACGACCTCATATACAATCCTGACGAAACACTTTTCTTGAAGAAGGGAAAGCAGCATGGTGCAATGACAAAGAACGGTCTTGAGATGCTGCTGTTACAGGCCGATGAATCGTGGAGACTCTGGAATAAATAAAAATGATTAGCGTAGAAGGACTGAAAGTAGAATTCGGCATCAAGCCACTCTTTACGGATGTTTCATTCGTAATCAATGAGCGTGACCGTATTGCTCTTGTCGGAAAGAATGGCGCTGGGAAATCCACCATGCTGAAGATTCTTGCCGGCCTTCAGACTCCTACGGAGGGAAATGTCAGCATTCCCAATGACTGCACCATAGGCTATCTGCCACAGGTGATGAAGCTGCAGGACGGCACCACCGTACGCGAAGAGGTAAGAAAGGCCTTTGCAGACGTCAGCAAGATGGCATCAAAGGTAGAGCGTTTGCAAAAAGAGATGGAAAGTCGCACGGACTATGAGTCCCAAGATTATATGGACCTCGTAGAACGCTTCACCCTAGCCCACGAACGCTACATGATGATGGGAGCAGAGTCAAGGGAGGCTGAGATGGAGCGCACCCTCACAGGTCTGGGATTCCTCCGTACTGACTTTGAACGCCCCACATCAGAATTCTCTGGCGGCTGGCGCATGCGAATAGAACTGGCGAAACTGCTTCTCAGCCATCATGACGTAATACTTCTCGACGAGCCTACCAACCACCTCGATATCGAATCAATACAATGGCTCGAACAATTCCTGTCGCAGAGTTCACAGGCAGTAGTCCTCGTATCTCACGACAGGGCATTCATCAATAACGTCACCAACAGAACCCTCGAAATATCCTGCGGACACGTCATTGACTACAGGGTAAAATATGACGAATATGTCGTGCTGCGTCAAGAACGCAGAGAGCAGCAACTGAGGGCCTACGAAAACCAGCAGAAGGAGATAGCAGACACAAAAGCATTCATAGAACGTTTCCGCTATCAGGCAACGAAAGCTATACAGGTACAGCAGCGCATCAGGCAGCTGGAGAAGATAGTACCCATAGAGGTGGATGAGGTAGACAATTCCGCCCTGAGGCTGAAATTCCCCCCATGTCTGCGTTCAGGTGACTATCCCGTCATCTGCGAGGATGTGAAGAAGAACTATGGCGAGCACAATGTCTTCCACGATGTAAACCTCATCATCAAGAGAGGTGAGAAAGTAGCTTTCGTCGGCAAAAACGGTGAAGGAAAGTCAACCCTCGTGAAGTGTATCATGAACGAGATAGATTTTGAGGGTTCGCTGAAGATAGGCCACAACATTCAGATAGGTTATTTTGCCCAAAACCAGGCACAGTTGCTGGATGAAAGACTCACAGTGTTCCAGACCATCGACAATGTGGCACGCGGTGATATACGCCTGAAGATAAGGGATATCCTTGGAGCCTTCATGTTTGGTGGTGAGGCATCCGACAAATACGTGAAATTCCTCAGTGGTGGCGAACGCTCCCGACTGGCTATGATACGTCTGCTGCTGGAGCCCGTCAACTTCCTAATCCTTGACGAACCTACCAACCACCTCGATATGGTGTCGAAGGATGTGCTGAAAGATGCCATCAAGGCGTTTGACGGCACCGTAATCGTAGTATCCCACGACAGAGAATTCTTGGACGGACTCGTTGAGAAAGTGTATGAATTCAGCAACGGACAGGTGCGTGAACATCTGGGCGGCATCTACGACTATCTCAGAAGCAGGAATGCCGAGACCATCAACGAAGCCGTCAGCAAGCAGGCTACACAGCAGGCAGAGACGAAACCAAAGGAGGCGCCCACTGCCAAAAAGGAATCGGCACCAGCACAGAGTTATGAGGAACGTAAGGCAGAACAGAAACGCCTCAACCGTCTGGAGAAACAGCGTAAAAGTCTGGAGGAGAAAATCGAGGCCCTCGAAGGCAAGAGGACTGAACTCAACGACCTGCTGATGCTGCCCGAGAATGCCGCCAACATGCAGATGGTGAACGAATATACTGCCGTGCAGGAGGAATTAGACAAACTGGAAGAAGAATACTTCGCCTTGGGAGAGTGAAATAAAGAATAGCGCCTTTCTTCTGAAAGAATAGCGCCATTCTTTTGAAAAAAAGGCGCCAAAGTTCCAAAAAGTTTAATATCAAAGTCTGCAAAGTTTAATATCAAAGTTTGAAAACGACAATATTGCTTAATGCTTAAAGAAAAAGACAATGCCATTAAGATTACCCGATAAACTACCCGCAATAAAGATGCTCGAAGACGAAAACATCTTCGTCATCGATGAGACACGCGGTCACTCACAGGATATACGCCCACTGAAACTCGTCATCCTCAATCTCATGCCGCTGAAGATAACGACAGAGACAGACCTCATACGTCTGCTCTCGAACACTCCGTTGCAGATTGACGTGACATTTATGAAGTTGAAGTCACACACCTCGAAGAACACCCCTATAGAACACATGCGGCAGTTCTATATAGCCTTCGACGAGTTGCGCAACCGCAAGTTCGACGGAATGATAATAACAGGTGCTCCCGTTGAGGACTATGCCTTCGAGGATGTGACCTATTGGGCAGAGATACAGGAGATATTTGCATGGGCAAAGACCCACGTCACCTCCACCCTCTATATCTGCTGGGCGGCACAGGCAGCGCTGTATGCCTTCCACGGTATCGACAAGATACAACTGCCAAAGAAACTCTTCGGCATCTTCCCACAGATTATCAATCCCGACATTCAGGACATACCACTGCTGCGTGGCTTCGACTCTTTCTTCTATATGCCACACTCACGCCATTCCGGAACAGACATCAATGACGTCAGGGCATGTCCAGACATCAGCATTCTGACAAAATCCGACATCACCGGACCATCTATCATGATGGAACGTGACGGCAGGGAGATATACATCACAGGTCACATGGAGTACAACCCCGAGACCCTCGATACGGAATATCGTCGTGACCTCGGCAAGAGAGACGACGTGGAAAAGCCTCTGAACTACTATATCGATGATGACCCTCAAAAGGGACCTCTCGTAACATGGCGCGCACACGCCAACCTGTTCTTCCACAACTGGATTAACTACTACGTATATCAGAAGACACCATATAATATTGAAGAAATCAATTAACAATTCATAATTCACAATTCATAATTATCATGAAATTCAATCGCATTCTGCTGAAACTCTCAGGAGAGAGTCTGCAAGGTAACCAAGGTTATGGCATCGACGTAAATCGCCTCAACGACTATGCCCGTCAGATAAAAGAGATTGCCGACATGGGCGTACAGATAGGTATCGTAATAGGTGGTGGCAACATCTTTCGCGGGTTGTCTGGCGCTGGCAAGGGTTTCGACCGTGTCAAGGGTGACCAGATGGGTATGTGTGCCACTGTCATCAATTCTCTGGCACTATCTTCTGCCCTCGATGCAGCAGGTCAGAAAAATCGCGTGCTGACAGCTATCCGCATGGAGCCGATAGGCGAATTCTATACCAAGTGGAAAGCTATCGACGCCATGAAACAGGGCGAGGTAGTCATCATGAGCGGTGGTACAGGAAACCCCTACTTCACCACAGATACTGGTTCCTCACTGCGCGGCATTGAGATAGAGGCTGACGTGATGCTGAAGGGCACACGCGTTGACGGAATATATACAGCAGACCCCGAGAAGGATCCTACTGCAACAAAGTTCCACGATATAACATACGAAGAGGTTATCGCACGAGGTCTGAAGGTAATGGATATCACAGCAACAGCAATGTGCATGCAGAACAACCTGCCTATCTATGTCTTCAATATGGACATCCTCGGAAACCTCAAGAAGGTGATGAACGGTGAAGA
>CADCAX010000135.1 GCA_902799455.1 uncultured Prevotellaceae bacterium | reverse complement strand
AGGATGTCGTCTCCTTTAGGGATAACTGATATAATGCAGACTCCTTTGTGGCCCATGTCATTATAAGTGACCTTATATGTGTTTTCCGCTAACTCTTCTATGCTTATTACTTCCTGCACATCACTATCTCCATCTTGGGCACCGCTACGGAAATCCCATACTGCATAGCCTTCACCATCATAGTCATAATCATCAGCCAGTTTCTTTACTAAACTCTTGGAACAATACTTGTAGGCAACTTCCCGAGTCAATGTCTCTCTTCCAAAAACGTAGTTCTTGTAGAATTCCTGAATCTTTTCTATAGCCTTAGCACTTGGATTGGTTTGATTGTCTGCAGACTCCTCTTTAAAAACAGAGTCTGTGGTTTCTACAAAATAATTGTTCTTATGGTTTTCTTGAGACTGTTGTTTGTTTCCACAAGATACAACTGCTGCTGCAATTGCAATGATAAATATCTTTTTCATACTCCAAAGAATGTTACTTCAAAATAGTCATTGAGGTGTGGGGTGTGTTGGGATAATTTCTGGATGGTGTTAAGGATGGAATGACGCAAAGCGATGGATGATGTCTGAGGGCTGATGGATGATTTAAATGTGCTTTGGGCTTGGTCAATGACTTCGTTTATCTCGCTCTCCGTGAATTCTGTGTTATTTGAGAACAGACGGGCAAGTATGCAGTAGCCTTGCAACTGGGCCATCTCATAGGGTTGTGCAATGAGCTGCAGGGCCATATCTTTGGCGTAGGGCAGGTGCTGATAGAGATGCATGGCTGCAAGTTCGGCAACCTCTTGTGTGGGTGTCTGCTCTACCCATAGCATCGCAAGATCGGCAGGAAAAGTGTCTGCCGGCATCAGCATAGTGGCGAGTATCTTACACTCGCGGATATTTTCTTTCCAAAGAAGGGAGGAAAGAGTGAAGAGTGACCCCCTCCCAACCTCCCCAAGGGGAGGAGTTAAGAGTTCGCCACTGGGGGCATCGGTTAAGTCTGCCTTTATCTCTGCTGCCATCTCTTGCAGATGTTGCAGGGAGACACCCCAGTTGAGGTGGTAGTTGACACCTTTATCGCGAAGCGACTGAGCAGTAACACCATTCATATAGAGCCTGAAACTCTGCTTTATCTCTTTTAATTTTTCTTGCATCAAAGGTCAAAAGTCAAAAGTCAATGTTCAATCATTAAAAGTCCAACGTGACTTTTCCGTTCAGCTGGCGACCCGTGAGGTAGTTAGGAACAGCATACTGATGGTTTGTGACGTCTGTAACCCAATAGTAGGAATTGACGTTGTTATGGCCAAGGAGGTTGAGACAATCGAGACCTACCCAGATGTTCTTCAGGTTGAAACGCCTGTCTTTCTGATTCTCACGTTTGAAAGCACGGAAACTCATACCGATATCCACACGCTGATATGCTGGAGCACGGAATTTCTGACGATTGTTGTCAGTATGTGGCGGTCCGAATGGCAATCCGTCAGCAAAGGCCAGACGTAAAGACATACGCCAGCGGTCAGTGCCTGGGAAATAGTCGGTAAAGAAGAGATTTACGGCATAGCGCTGGTCTGTAGGAAGAGGAATAGTTGAGCCCCTGTATTTCATACCTGTCTTCATCAATGAGAATGTTATCCATGAGTCTGTACCTGGTACGAATTCGCCATAGAGTTTGAAGTCGATACCTGCTATATATCCGTTACATTCGTTGATGCCGTTATAGGTTATCTTGACGTTGTTGATAGAGTAGGGAATGAGGTTTGAGAGAATCTTATAATAAGCCTCTGTAGTAAACTTAAACGGGCGATTTGCAACCTTAAAGCGTAAGTCGTAGGCAGCAATGAGATGAATGCTTCGCTGCGACTTTATCTTGTTGTTTAGGGTGGCATAGGTTACTCCGTTTACAGTTGTTGTATCCTTCAATTCCTTGAAGAATGGAGCCTGATAGTACAGACCTGCTGCAAAGCGGAGGGTGGTATTCTCATTCCAATGAGGTATTACAGCAAGGCTCACACGAGGAGATATAATTGTTTCCTTGTTGAATGACCAGTTAGCAAAGCGAATGCCATAATTGAGGGTGTATAAATTTGATTCCAAAGGAGATGTGAACTTCCACGCGTCCTGTGCATAGAATTCTATCCTCCTTGCATTGAGAGTGTTCTTTGCTGCTATGGTATATATCATATTCAGGTTGTTGCCTGTGTGAGGCATTACATATCCTGATGAGTCACGCATTTCGTATTCACGAGTATTTTCCTCTACCTTCTCCCATCTTATGCTTAGGGCTGTCTGGATGTTGTGATGTCTGCTCTTATTCTCGAGGAGCAGCTTCATGTTTCCTACATTTGCTGTAAGGTAGTTGCGGGCATACTCCATGTATGTTCCGACACCCAGATTCTGTTGTGTCTCAGTTTGTGTGAGCCAGTATTGTCCCTGTATGTCGTAGGTCTCCTGTTCCTTAGTGTGGAAGGCAGAACCGATGAGTGAGAGGGCTGTGTTAGCATTGATGTTACGCTTGATGGTAAGGGCTCCGAAATAAGTGCGGAAGAGGTCTTTCTCCTGTCCATCAAAATATACCTTGAATGACTTTATGTCATCTTGTGTTCCGAATGTTGTCTCACGATCTTTTGGGTAGAAATTATACTTAGACTGCGAGATGTCACCTATGAAATCTATCTGCCAACGTTGGTTTGGTGTCCATGAGAGATATGTCTGATAATCAATAAATCGTGGGTCATATTCGCCTGTTGTGTCGAAGGTCTTCAGAAGGGCTTTCGTCTGCTTATATCTGAGGCCGTTTGCCCAAGAGAATTTCTTATTGCCAAAGCCAAAGTAAACACTTCCTCCCATCAGACTGGCAGAGAAAGAACCTTCTGTTCGTTGCGGCTTGCGATACTGTATAGCAAGGGCTGATGACATCTTGTCGCCATATTGTGCCTCATAACCACCTGTAGAGAATTTGATGCCTTGTACCATATCAGGATTGATGATACTAAGACCTTCCTGCTGACCAGAACGGATGAGGAAAGGACGATATACCTCTATGTTGTTGATATACACAGAGTTCTCGTCAAACGAACCACCCCTGACATTATATTGTGATGACAGCTCGTTGTGGGAACTTACACCAGCCTGAGTCTGTATCATCTCTTCTACGGCATTACCAGTAGTAGATGGTGCCATCTTCATGTCTGTAATGTCAAGTTCCTCAGTACCACCTGTCTGACGACGTCTTTCTGTTATGGTGACATCATCCAACAGAGTCTCGTCTTGGGAAAGCGTAATCTGAATATTCTGCCTGCCACGAGGTCTTCTGAAGACACGAGTCTTGCTCTTATAGCCTATCATGGAGAATTTCACCACAACAGAATCGGCAGAGATAAGATTGATGGAGAATTCGCCCTTCATATTTGTCATTGTGGCTCTTCCTTGGCCCAAGCATGAGACGGAGGCGAGTTCTACAGGATTCATGTCATTATCCATTACCTTACCTGTGAGCAAAAACTCGTTTTGTGCGGACACTTTGGCACCACATAGGGTAAGCAGAAATGATATCAGTATTATGATATTTTGTTTCGTCATTTTTTTATACAATAAGTCTGTTATAAAACGAAGTTTTGTCTATTTTATTGTATAAGACCTCGTGCGAAAGCGAAAACGAAGACTAAAACAGGTGTAAAAACTAAAGTTTTTTATGTATTTCTTCTTTTTTCGACATTTTTTTATTAATTTTGCAGCGTTTTGTGTGGTAAAATAATAATTCTTCAATATAAAAAACATGACACAAGGTAAAGTTGATGTGCTCCTCGGTCTTCAGTGGGGCGACGAAGGAAAGGGAAAAGTAGTTGATGTACTGACCCCTAAGTATGATGTAATAGCACGTTTCCAGGGAGGTCCTAATGCTGGACATACTCTTGAGTTCAATGGAGAGAAATATGTGCTCCGTTCTATTCCATCTGGTATCTTCCAAGGTGGAAAGGTAAATATCATTGGTAACGGCGTTGTGCTGGCTCCAGACCTCTTCATGGATGAGGCAAAGGATTTGGAGAAGAGCGGACATGACCTGAAATCACGTCTCTACATCTCTAAGAAGGCACACCTCATCATGCCTACACACCGAGTATTAGATGCTGCCATCGAGGCTTCAAAGGGTAAGAACAAGGTTGGAACAACTGGTAAGGGAATCGGTCCTACTTATTCTGACAAGATTGCTCGTACAGGTCTCCGTGTAGGTGATATTCTGGATAACTTCGAGGAGAAATATGCTGCTCACAAGGCTCGTCATGAGGAGACTCTTCGTGCCATGAACTATACTGATTATGACATCACTGAGGTAGAAAAGAAATGGCTTGAGGGAATAGAGTATATTAAGCAGTTTACCCTGGTAGATTCAGAGCATGTAATCAATAAGATGCTGAAGTCTGGCAAGAGTATGTTGTGCGAAGGTGCTCAGGGTACTATGTTGGATGTTGACTTCGGT
>CADCAX010000134.1 GCA_902799455.1 uncultured Prevotellaceae bacterium | reverse complement strand
TTCGTACGGAATTTGTCACTCATCTTACAACCTTGGGACTGTGTTGCACATATAGTCGTATCAGAGATAAATGACAGGTTATCTCCAAAGAAGGCTCCTCCAATTACGATAGCAGCCACAAAAGGTACATATTCATGCAGCTGATTTGCTATGCCGACAGCAATAGGCATCATAGCCACTATCGTTCCTACGCTGGTACCTACTGTCAATGATATAACAGCCGCTCCAAGAAATAATCCTGCTAAGATAGCAGAAGAAGGAACTATGGCAAGTGTGAGATTTACCATATCATCTATGCTCCCCATCTGCTTAGCGCTATTAGCGAAGGCACCTGCCAGTATAAAAATCCATATCATCAACAATAGGTTTTCACGACCTGCTCCACGAGCAAAAACACTCAGGCGATGCTTTAGATTACCACGTGATAATGCTATTGCTAATACTGATAGAAATAGAAATATCGTTGTCATTACCAAAAATCCCCCACAAGGGAGTGCCTTGTGGGGAAAATTTTATACGTTATTTTGTTTTTAGTACTAACTAGAGCTTTGGACCTGCAGCTACCAGAGCCTTACCAGCCTCGTTGCCTTCATACTTCTTGAAGTTCTTGATGAAGCGTGCAGCCAAATCCTCTGCCTTCTTGTTCCACTCTGCTGCGTCAGCATATGTGTCACGAGGATCGAGGATGTTAGTATCAACACCTTCGAGTTCTGTTGGAACTTCAAAGTCGAAATAAGGAATCTTCTTTGTAGGAGCCTTGAGGATAGCACCACCAAGGATTGCGTCGATGATACCGCGAGTATCCTTGATAGAGATACGCTTGCCAGTACCATTCCAACCAGTGTTAACGAGGTAAGCCTTAGCACCACTCTTCTCCATACGCTTTACGAGTTCCTCAGCATACTTTGTTGGGTGGAGCTCAAGGAAAGCCTGTCCGAAGCAAGCAGAGAATGTAGGAGTTGGCTCTGTGATACCACGCTCTGTACCAGCCAGCTTAGCTGTGAAACCAGAGAGGAAGTAATACTTTGTCTGCTCTGGAGTCAGGATAGATACAGGAGGCAGTACTCCGAATGCATCAGCAGAGAGGAAGATAACATTCTTAGCCTCTGGACCTGCACTCTTGCCATTTACCTTCTGAGCAATCTTCTCGATGTGATCGATAGGATAAGATACACGAGTATTCTCTGTTACGCTCTTGTCAGCGAAGTCGATTTTGCCATTAGCGTCAACAGTAACGTTCTCAAGCAGAGCGTCACGACGGATAGCGTTATAGATGTCTGGCTCGCTCTCCTTGTCGAGGTTGATAACCTTTGCATAGCAGCCACCTTCGAGGTTGAACACGCCTTCATCATCCCATCCGTGCTCGTCGTCACCAATGAGGAGACGCTTTGGATCGGTAGAAAGAGTTGTCTTACCTGTACCAGAGAGTCCGAAGAAGATAGCAGTATTCTTACCTTCCATATCAGTGTTAGCAGAGCAGTGCATAGAAGCGATGCCCTGAAGTGGGAGGTAGTAGTTCTGCATAGAGAACATACCCTTCTTCATCTCACCACCATACCATGTATTGATGATACACTGCTCACGGCTAGTAGTATTGAATGCTACACAAGTCTCAGAGTTAAGACCGAGTTCCTTATAGTTTTCAACCTTTGCCTTAGAAGCGTTGTAGATTACGAAGTTAGGTTCGAACTTCTCCAACTCCTCAGCTGTAGGCTGGATGAACATATTCTTTACGAAGTGAGCCTGCCAAGCAACCTCAACGATGAAACGAACACGCAGACGAGTTGCCTCGTTAGCACCACAGAAAGCGTCAACAACATACAGTTCCTTGTTGCAGAGCTCCTTGATAGCGATTTCCTTAACCTTTGCCCAAACTTCCTCAGACATTGGGTGATTATCGTTCTTGTACTCCTCTGTTGTCCACCATACCTTGTCCTTGCTCTGTGCGTCACAAACGATATACTTATCCTTAGGAGAACGACCTGTATAGATACCTGTCATTACGTTAACAGCGTTGAGCTCATGTCTCCTCCTCAAAGAGGAACTCATAAGAAGGATTGTGAGCAATCACCTTTGAACCAGTGATGCCATACTTTGTCAAATCTAATGTTGCCATAATTTTTAATTTATTTATTTACCTTAAATTGCGAATTTGCCGCAAAGGTAAAAAAAAGTCCCCAAAATGCAAAACATTTCAAGGACTTTTATAAGCACTAAGCAAAGATTCTGCCGATTTTTATGACATTTTGCAAAGTGAGTTTAGCATTTTATTTTCTATTCTTCTCTTTGTTCTACCCAATCAAAAGAAGAATCACCCATGTGACCTACATAGCCAATAACAAATTCCAAATCTTTAATTGGATTGCCTGTTCCATCTCCTTTATCATCTCCATACAATACTTTGGAAATGTTGACAAGCATCTCGTTAGGACGATCTTTCTCTGATTCTATACGCATGCCATAGTCACAGTAATAGTTCATATATTGCAAGGTCAACCTTCCCCAAACATTCATCTTCCCAGTAGTTGACGCATTTATAGAAAGAATATTTTGGATAGCAGCTTCAGCAGTTGCCTTTTTGTCTGGTGCCATTTTGGAAAGGAGATTGTCCTTAACGTAATTTATTACTTTAGCAAGGCTGCTTTTATGAGAATATGTTTCTTCATCAACAAGGGTGTATGCGCTATAGAAGGAGTTCTGCTCGTAATCATAACTTACAATAGTAGCACCTTGCTGTATCAAAGGAATTTTTGATGTTGTGAATGGAGAAATTGTTATTGTATCACGTATCTCACCAAGCATTCTTCTCAATGTAGTCCTCTCAGCATCTGTAATATTTACATCTTCATCAACTGCATTATACAACTTGGTAATAGGACTATTTTTGTAAATATCCATAGGAATTGTGTAAATATAGTATCCTTCCTCATCCTTTTCATATTCTCCATCTTCATCTTCAACTTTGTAGAAGAATGGAGTTGCCAAGCGTATTTCACGTCCAGGAACAAAGTTTACTATAGCACTTCCCTCATTAGAAACATCTATCTTTATATTTCCTGGTACAGTATCTATATCTATATTCATATTTTCTTCAGTAGAAATCATATCCGTAGAATACAAGAACATATAGAATGTACCAGAATAATTCAGAGTTGTTGTTTCTATCTGTAACTTATCGGCCTCCTTGTCACAACTTGTCATAAGCATCAATGACAATGCGAAGCAAGGTGCATATTTTAATATTTCCAAAAACTTTTTCATAATCTTAATCTTTTTAGAACAGCACCGTCATTGAGGCACCAAGGGTGTAGGAATTAATATGTTGTTTGAAACTGAATTTTGATGATGTTGCTGCCATCTTCTGAGAATCAATGTTGTAAGGATTGTATTCTACGTCAAACTCTGGCTTTGATATGTCATAGTCAAAGAATGCACTTACAGCAACACCATTTTTCAAAGAATATGTATAGTGAACACCAACTGTGAAATCGTCACTATTTGTCTTGTCGATATACATTGCATCACCATAGTAGGTAACATCTCTTGCCTCACCTGTCTGCTGGTTAACAAAACGTGTATCATAAGCAGCCATCAAATTCAAAGAACCAAAGAAACGACGTCCATAAAGGGCTTTGAAGTTCAGGTTATGTCTTGGATTGATAGGCCATGCAGCATATACACCAAGATTTACGTCAACAAGAGACCATACATCTGATACAGAAGAAGAGTTATAACGACGATTCATATTGTCATCATAAGAATATAAGCCTTCTGCAGTAACAGGAGCTGTTGTAATGCGAGCACGAAGTCCTGCGCCTATATACTTATTAATAAAGTATGCACCCTCTGCACCAACAGTAGTACCTGTAGCGACCTTAATCTTTGGTGATATTCCTTCTCCATATGAAGGTCCTTCTTCACCATAGTTTGTGTATGTACGATCTTTAGAATTGTAATTGTCAGGAATACGGAAAGGATTGCCATTACGGTTTACCTGATAATAGTCTTCATTCAAATTATCATCATACAGATTAGTATATGTGAGGAAATCGGTATTAGTTGGCAGTTTGAGGTTGTTTGTAAACTGCATACCCAACTCTAATCTGAAGAAGCTTGGATTCTGCCACATATCTCCAGCACCCTGACGAGGTTCTCTCAAGATACGTTTTTTCTTAAATATGAAGTCACCCATCATATAACCCAAATCAGTAGATATGACACCAATACCTGCACCAACCAAGATATCGCTTATCCAGTGGCGGTTATTGAGGGTACGCATGATACCTGTTGTTGTAGCACATCCGTAAGCCAAAACAGACCACCAAGGAGAACGTGTCAAACCATACTCCTTATGCATGATGGTAGCAGCAACGAAGGCTGTGGCAGTATGTCCTGAAGGGAAAGAGTTTGCTGTAGAACCATCTGGACGCATCTCCTTAGCAGAGTATTTTATAGCGTTTGTAAACAATGCCATAAATCCGTAAGACATTGCACCACTTGCAAGATATCGCCAATGATCACTGCGACCCTCATAGCCTGCAAAGTTCATAGCAGTTGTTGCAATCAAAGGTACATGCTGCAACCAGTCATCCATACGATTCTTATAAGAAGGTATGAAATTGTTACGTGCTGCACGGAAATTCTTCTTATCCGCCTTGGCGATAAAGCCAAACGCAAGAAGTGGTACAGATGTTATCTCCAACTCTTTAAGTGGAGTATATACACCATACTTCTTTTCTGCAGCACTTTTACTTGCCTCTTCACCTAATGCAGTAGCAAGGTTAGGATCAAGAATCACTTTTTGAGAAGGAATCTCAAACATGTTTGAAGAATGATACTCCAAAGGGCTCTCACTGTTTACCATAGCTTCCTCAACAGTAGGAGCAGCTCCTTCAAGAATACTATTCTCCTCAGCATTCACTCCAACACTAAACAGAAGTGTTGAGAATAACAAAAGAGTTTTCATATGCACTATTTTTATTGTTTATGGTAGATATTGATAATTCTGTCTGCAAAAATACAAAAAAATATTAAAAAACAACACAAATCGCAAAAAAAATATTACTTTTGTCAACATCTTGTTAACAATTATCTTTTATTTTCATGAAAAAAATCTATTATTCCCTATTCCTTTTACTATTTGCACTTTGTGCTGTTGCACAGAATGCTCGTGATGAAATAAAGGTTAATCCCTACCTTGGAGGCGACAATTATACAGCCTACCAAGAGCCTACCAAAGCGCTATCCCCTACCCCAGAGGGATATGAAGTATTCTATTTTTCTCATTATGGCCGTCACGGGTCCAGATACCTTATAGGAAAAGA
Organism: uncultured Prevotellaceae bacterium; assembly: GCA_902799455.1. Taxonomy (GTDB): domain Bacteria; phylum Bacteroidota; class Bacteroidia; order Bacteroidales; family Bacteroidaceae; genus Prevotella. Next base: position 1,197 of record CADCAX010000134.1, on the reverse strand, counting down.
TGTTTATAAAAACCCTGTAAAAATACTTCAGGCAGCACATGATGCTGGTCAGTTGACAGAAAAGGGTGAGGATGTTCTTAAGAAGGGTATTGCTATCCAAGAAGATGCCCAAGGGCGCGTAGATGAACTGACCCCACTCGGAGCTCAGCAGCATAGGGGCATTGCCAGAAGACTTAGCGAACGCTTTCCTGAAATATTCGGAAAGGACAATATCATTGATGCCAAGAGCAGCACCATTATTCGTTGCATCCTATCTATGGCAAACGAAATGACAGAACTGCAAGGCAGAAATCCAAACCTGAATATAAAGATGGATGCTTCTGCCCATGATATGTATTACATCCTGCAGGAAGACAAAGAACTCCAAAAGCAAAGGGCACCACGTGGATCAGAAGCAGCGAATGCCTTGAATGCTTTCAGAAAAAGCAAGTTTGACCCTACCAGAGTTATGAATACCCTTTTCAAGAGTGAGGACTATTGGAAAGAAAACGTTGAAAACCCAGACGATTTCATCGGTACTGCATTGTGGAAAATAGCACAAAATCAGCAAAGCCTTGAGTTAAGAAAGAATTTTTCCCTACTTGACATCTTTACAAACGATGAATTATACAATATCTGGCTTAGCAGAAATGCTGACTGGTACGTAAGATACGGTCCTTCGATGCTCAATGGCGGAACACAGATATACGTTCAACGCAATCTTATAAAGAAGATTATAGAAGAGGCAGAAGCTACTCTTCCAGAACTCCTCAAGGATAGAAATGCCCACCTTTCTGTTCCTTCAGCCCACATGCGCTTCGGCCACGAGGTTGTAGTAATGCCTACAGCTTGTTTTATGAACCTCAATGGTGCTGGTACTATATACAAAAATCTTGATGATTTGGAGAAAAATAAGTGGTATAGCTACAAGATTTTCCCAATGGCAAGTAACATACAGATAGTCTTCTATCGCCCGACAACTCCTAATGCCAAAGAGGAAGATGTCTTGGTAAAATTCCTTCTCAATGAAGAGGAAGCAAATGTTCCAGACCTCAAAGCTGTCAAGGGTCCTTACTACAAATGGACTGATGTAAAGGCTTATTGGGAAGAAAAGCTCTCAAAATATAAGGAGGAGTAAAGGCAACGATTAATAACAAAATATTGTTCCCAGCCTTGGGAACAATATTTTCCCAGTATGGGAATAAAAAACCAGCCTCG
>CADCAX010000133.1 GCA_902799455.1 uncultured Prevotellaceae bacterium | reverse complement strand
AATATCCTGCCTTCTATGTCTGCAGGGTAGAAATATGCGAACGATAATGCTGCAAAAAGAAGAATGACAAGGACATCAGGAATGAATTTTTTTAATGTATCCACTTTCTTTTATTGTTTTTATATGTGTATCATGTTTTATTTTCAGCGTGCAAAGATACTTTTTTTTTATGACAACGAGAACGTGTGCGCACACAAAATTGATATTTGTCAAAAAAATAACTTTTTTTATGAATAAGTATAAAAATATTTTGAAATCTGAAAATGTTGATGTAATTTTGTCAACGTTTTAAAGCCATTACCTAAGTAAATTATTCATAATCATACAATAAAAATGAAAAAAATCGCAATGCTTATTGCTGCAGTTGCTACAGTAGTTTCTGCCAGCGCACAGCCAAGGACCACTGTTACGGCAAATAAAGTGGATGACAATATCTATGTAGGTATTAATGCCGGTGCCATTACGGGATTCAGAAATTACTACAGAACTCAGGATGGTGCAAAACAGAGAAATAATGCATTCACTGCATTCTCTTCGGAATTCGGTGCACGTGTAGGTAAGAACTTTACAACAGTTTTCGGACTTGCTCTTGATGCTAATGTTTATTTCAAGAACCATAAAAACTGTTGCCCGTTTGCTGTTAGCAAGACATGGATTCAGGGTCTTGATATCGATTTGCTCGGAACTGCAAACCTTATGAATATGTTCAAGGGCTATACGGGGCAGCCACGTTTCTTTGAGGTTATCGCTCTGGGCGGTTTCGGATGGACACATGCTTTCGGAACAGTAGATAAGTACAATGGCATTAATTCAAAGATTGCATTTGACTTTGCTGTAAACCTCGGTTCTAAGAAACAGTGGCAGGTATATCTGGAGCCTTCTATTACATACAGTGTATTGGCCTTCGGTGCTATAGCTCCTCAGCCAGAATATACAAATGTAATGCATAATAGTGGATTCCAATATAACATTAATAAGGCTGGTGTTAATTTGAAGGCTGGTGTTAACTATAAGTTCCGTACATCAAATACTACTCACAACTTTGCAGTTGAGCAGCTTCGCGACCAGGCAGAAATCGATGCTCTCAATGCAAAGATTAACGCTGCTAAGGCTGATGCAGACGCTGCAAAGGCAGATGTTGCTGCGAAAGCTGCTAAGGTAGAAGAACTCCAGAAGGCTCTCAATGCTTGCATGAACAAGCCTGTTCCTCCTATTGTGAAGGCTAGGGCAGCAAATCTCCAGCCATCTGTCGTCTTCGGACAGGGTAAGTCAAATGTAGATCGTAGTCAGGAAGCTAACCTCGATATGATTGCTGCATATATGAAACATAATCCGAATGCTAGGATTAGGATTTCCGGCTATGCATCTCCAGAAGGCTCTAAGGAACTTAACCAGACTCTCTCTGAGAAGCGTGCTGAGGCATGTAAGGATATCCTTGTTAAGAGATATAAGATTGCTGCTGATCGCATCGAGACAGTAGGTCTTGGCGCAACAGACAAACTCTTCGAGGAACCAGAGTTCAATCGTGTTGCACTCTTTCACGATATCACAAAGTAATTATCGTATAGTTTTATGATACAGACGTGCTGGAATGTTCATGTTCCAGCACGTTTTTGTAAACACTGGGGTATATAATAACAATCGGAATTTAAATGTTATTAATTATAAATATGTATATAAACCTTATATTTATTAGGAAATATTAGTATATAATTATATGTAATTGTAATTGGTGTACGTACACGGAATTGATATTTATCAAGAAAATAACATTTTTTAGCAATATAAATAGAAAAAAGTTTGGTCAGTTCAAAATATAGACTTAACTTTGCAGCAGTTTTAAAGCAAGATTATTAATTTTTAACTTTTACAAGTTTATTTACAATGAAAAAAATTGCAATGTTTATCGCAGCAGCTGCTATAGCAGTTTCTGCAAGCGCACAGCCAAGAACAACTATCACAGCTAATAAGGCTGGTGACAACATTTATGTTGGTGTTAACGGCGGTGCTGTTACAGGTTTCAAGAACAACTTCAAGAACGCTGGTCTTATAGACAAGAAGAATGCTTTCAGCGCATTCACTCCAGAGTTCGGTGTTCGCGTAGGTAAGAACTTCACAACAGTTTTCGGACTTGCTCTTGATGCTAACGTTTACTTCAACGCTCACAAGAAGGAGTGTGTATTCCACGCTTCTAAGACTTTCGTTCAGGGTCTTGACGTTGATCTGCTCGGTACAGCAAACCTGATGAACCTCTTCGCTGGTTACAAAGGTGAGCCACGTTTCTTCGAGATCATCGCTCTCGGTGGTTTCGGTTGGACACATCAGTTCGGCGTTCCTGCTAAGATTAACGGTATCAACACTAAGGCTGGTCTTGACTTCGCTTTGAACCTCGGTGAGAAGAAGGCTTGGCAGGTATATGTAGAGCCAAGTGTTGTTTATGGTCTCCAGGGATGGATTGAGAGCGTTGCTGTTACAGACTTCAAGTATGACATCCACCATGCAGGTTTCTCTCTGAAGGCAGGTGTTAACTACAAGTTCGGTACTTCTAACGGTACTCACAACTTCGCTAAGGAGCAGCTCCGCGACCAGGCTGAGATCGACGCTCTCAACGCAAAGATCAACGCTGCTAAGGCTGAGGCTGACGCTGCTAAGGCAGACGCTGCTGCTAAGGCTGCTAAGATTGCTGAGCTCCAGAAGGCTCTCAACGATTGCATGAACAAGCCAGCTCCTGTAGTAGAGAAGGCTAAGGCAAACCTCCAGCCATCTGTTGTATTCAAGCAGGGCAAGTCAGTTGTAGAGCGCAGCCAGGAGGCTAACCTCGAGATGATTGCTAAGTACATGAACAACAACAAGGACGCTAAGATCAAGATTTCTGGTTATGCATCTCCAGAAGGTTCTAAGGAACTGAACCAGAAGCTCTCTGAGAAGCGTGCTGAGGCTTGTAAGAACATCCTCGTTAAGAAGTACAAGATTGCTGCTGACCGCATCCAGACTGAGGGTCTTGGCGCAACAGACAAGCTCTTCGATGAGGTTGAGTTCAACCGCGTAGCTCTCTTCAACGACGTTACAAAGTAAATTTAATACTTAACTAAAATAAGACTCCTTAGGGCTTCGACCTTGAGGAGTCTTTTTAGTTTATATAAGATAATATCATAAATACTATATAAAGGCAAATGAAGATAATAGGTTTTGGCGAGACTGTCCTTGATATAATCTTTAGAAATGACCAGCCGCAAAAGGCTGTTCCTGGTGGCTCAACATTTAATGCTATGATATCCCTCGGGCGCATGGGGGCTCCTTGTGTCATGATAACGGAGACAGGAGATGATCATGTTGGAGATATCGTATGTGATTTCTTGAAAGATAATAAGATTAATACTGATTATGTCTATAGGCATGTAGGAACAAAATCTCATTTGTCATTGGCTTTTCTTGATTCTAATAATGATGCACAGTATCAATTCTATAAAGACCACTGGAATATCGCTATGCCGCAGAAAATGCCGCAGATAGATAAGGGAGATATTGTCATCTATGGCTCATTCTATTGTGTAAATCCAAAAATACGTGAATTTTCGAAACGTTTTCTTGAAAAAGCACACGAACAAGGTGCCTTCCTGTATTATGATATTAATTTCAGAGCATCCCATAAGTCTGAAATCCCTGATATTATAGGGAATATAAAGGAGAATATGCGTTTTGCTTCTGTTGTTAGGGGCTCTAATGAAGATTTTGAACTGCTGTTTGGAGCGAAAACCTGCGATGAAGCATACAATATAGTAAAGGTATATTGTCCGTACTTTATATATACCAATGCTGATAAGCCAGTGGAATTGCGTACACCTGACCTGCAGGCTTCTTTCCCTGTAAAAATGATAGAAACGGTTAGCACAATAGGAGCAGGGGATAATTTCAATGCTGGCTTCTGCTATGCTATCTACAAAGAGGGGATAGCTTCTCTGGAAACCATAAAAAAAGAAGAAGAACTTGTAGCCTTTTCGAGGTTTATTGCCTCAGGCCAGAAGTTCTCCTCCGTTGTATGTCAGTCCTTGGACAATTATGTTCCTAAGGACTTCAGACCATAATCGCAGGTCTTATTATTCTAATACGATAGGCTTGTACTTTGGTACGAGTGTCTTCATTATAACCCATCCGATGAGGTAAGCAACAGCGCAGTAGCAGAATACTATCATATATCCTGCTGGCTTGCCTGTCTGTCCGAAGAAAGAGAAGGCATCTCCCATACCGTCAGCATAGGTAAACAACATACCAGAACCCTTGTTGATTGCAAATGAGCAAAGTCCGCCAAACATGGTGCCTATACCAGTAATGGTAGCAATGGCGCTCTTTGGGAACATATCACCAATTGTAGAGTACAGGTTTGCTGACCATGCCTGATGGCCTGCACCAGCCAAACCGATGATTATACAAGGTGGCTGATGTGTGCCAAAGGCTGTGCAAACATAGCGAAAAGTGGGAAGAAAGCAAAGATAAGCATTGCTCTCATACGGCCAGCGTATGGATTTTGTCCCAATTTCTCTACAAAGAGCTTTGGCAGGTAGCCACCATAGATAGAAAGTACTGTAACAATCAGATACAGGACGAATATGAGTGCTTGTCCCATGCCTGAAGAAGAAGGATAGCCTAATTCAGAGAAATATGCAGGTGCCCAGAAGAGGTAGAACCACCATACGCCATCTGTCATCAGCTTGCCTACGATAAATGCCCAAGTCTGACGGTAAGCGAAACACTGCAGGAAAGAGAGGGTAGGCTCATTTGCTTTTGTTTCTTCTTTTTCTGCAACAGCCTTGTCCTCGTCCTCATCTTGTGCGATATACGTCAACTCAGCTTCATTGACAAATTTGCTATTAGAAGGTTTGTCATATAGGAACAGCCACAGGCCTGCCCAGATAAATCCGATACCACCGATGATGATGAATGACATCTCCCAACCCATGTGTTCTGCGAGAACAGGTATTGTCAGTGGAGCTGCAAGCGCACCTACTGAAGCACCAGCATTGAAAATAGAGGTTGCAAGAGCACGGTCTTTCTTTGGGAAGTACTCTGCTGTAACCTTGATGGCA
>CADCAX010000132.1 GCA_902799455.1 uncultured Prevotellaceae bacterium | reverse complement strand
CGCCAGAATCTTGACTTTGAACGTGAGGAAGACTGGGGCTTTGCTGTTGCCGGTGGTATACGTGCCGAATATCAGGAGGCAGCCGGTGACTTATTCTTTAAGAAATTCAGCGACCCAAATTTTATCGTTACTGAGAATGACAGGGGTTCTTTCCGCTTTACAGAAATGTATCTGCAGGTAAGCTATTCCCCTGGTCAGACATATATCAACTCAAAGCAGAAACGCAGTCCTGCAAATCGTGATTCTCCAATATTCAAACTCAAGCATACTATGGGTGTCAAGGGGCTGCTTGGCGGACAGTATGACTACCACGTTACTGAGGCTAGCATCTATTATCGCCAGTGGATGAAATCGTGGGGTAAGATGGATTTCTATCTCAAGGGAGGCAGACAATGGAGTCAGGTACCATTCCCATTGCTCATAGCTCCTGCTGCTAACATCTCTTATATATGGCAGCGTGAGACCTTCGAGTTGATAAACAATATGGAGTTCCTCAACGATAAGTATGTCTCCTTAATGATGGAGTGGGACTTGAACGGTAAGATATTCAACCGCATACCATTCCTCAAGGAACTGCAATGGCGTGAGCTCATAGGTTTCAACGTTCTCTATGGAGGGTTGTCAGACAAAAACAACCCTGCTGTAGCAGCCGCACAGGGCATAGATATAAGTAACCTTATGGAATTCCCTGATAGAGCATATGTCATGAATACACACGTACCTTATTGCGAATTGCGTGTAGGTATCCACAATATCTTTAAGCTGTTACAGATAGAATATGTTCATCGTTTCAACTATCTAAACCTGCCGACAGCCTCCAAAAACGGCGTCCGCTTCGGATTTAGGTTGACGTTCTGAATAAAAAGCGTGGTATGTTGTTGCATACCACGCTTTTTGGGTTATCGGTTGTCAAATGCTCAGTTCGTCCAGCACGTTGATGAGGCGTTTGTCGAAGCGTTTGTCTGTGCGGATGCATTCGCTGAAAGGCACCAATACAGCATCGCCGTTACAATAACCAACCATTACGTTGCGCTGTCCCTGCATGATAGCCTCTATAGCAGCAGCACCCATGCAGCTAGCAAGGATACGGTCAAGAGCCGATGGTGAACCACCACGCTGCAAGTGTCCCAAGATAGATACGCGCACGTCAAACTCAGGGAATTCCTTCTTTACGCGGTCAGCATAATAAAGTGCGCCACACTTAGGACTCTCTGATACTATTACGATACATGATTTCTTTGATTTGCGGATGCCACGATTCATGAAGACAGCCAACTGGTCAACATCTGTCGTCTCTTCAGGAACGATGGCAGCCTCTGCACCACAGGCGATAGCACAGTTCTGTGCCAGGAAACCGGCATCACGTCCCATTACCTCAACAAAGAAGATACGTTCGTGGGAGTTCGCAGTATCACGTATTCTGTCAACACACTCCACGATAGTGTTCATCGTAGTGTCGTAGCCTATGGTGAAGTCTGTTCCGTAAAGGTCATTATCGATTGTGCCAGGCAGGCCGATAACAGGGAAATCAAATTCTGTACCGAAATTCCAAGCACCTGTCAGAGAACCGTTGCCACCAATAACAACAAGAGCATCGATGCCTTCCTTTTGGCATGTTTCATAAGCCTTCTGTCTGCCCTCTGGTGTCATAAATTCCTTGCTGCGTGCAGACTTTAGGATAGTACCACCTCTTGTTATAATACCGCTGACATCCTCAGTGGTAAACTCCTTTATCTCATCTTTGATGAGGCCGTCATAACCCCTGTAGATACCCATCATTCTAAAGCCGTTGTAGATACCAGCACGAGTTAATGCGCGGATGGCAGCATTCATACCAGGTGAATCACCGCCAGAAGTCAAAATTCCGATAGTCTTAATCTTACCCATAGTTATTGTTTTGGTTTTCGTTTTCGTCTTTAACCGTTAACCTTTAACCGTTAACCGTTATTTCGTTGCAAAAGTAAAACTTTTATTTTAAAGTACAAAGAAAATCCGTAAATTTTCCCACATTTTCTTGTTTGGGTATATTTTTTTTAGTACTTTCGCGGCAGATTTCGGTAATAAATTAAAACCTCAGCCAACCTAAATAGGGCCGGTAAATTGCAGGCAACATATATGGATACCATACATAGATACTTACGCACCAAAGGTATTTACGCAGTTATTGCGGCAGCAATGCTTATAGCAGTATTGTTGGGTGCAGAGTATTATATGGACATCAAGGATGATGATGATGAGGCCAGGAAACTGGTGGACCGCGAGTTGAGGATTGCTGAAATGAAAATCATGTGGGAGTTGTGGGACATCGAAACCCAGATGAGTGACTTGGCAATAAAGGCAAACCAAAGAATAAATCAGCCAAACAGGATGCTGAAAATCACGAATAAGATAATACAACGGTCTGATCTTATTCTTGCTGTGGCCATTGGCTTCGTTCCTGATTTCTACAAGACAAAGGGATATTGGTTTGAACCGAGAAGCAGACGCATTGATGGTGTTATTTTTGATGACCAGATAGGCGGACCAGACCATGACTATTTTAAGATGTCGTGGTACCGTAACTGCATAAAGAATTGGAAGAATCACAATAATCAGCTTCAGTGGACTTCTCCGTACGTTGTCAACGACAGAAACAGTTCTTACGTAGTATCCCTCACACGCCCTCTTTTGACTGATGACGATGAGCTTGCCGGTGTGATGTGTATCGACATGTCGCTATCCTCAATGAAAAAACTTGTTGGGAGTGTTAAGCCATATCCTGGTACTATCTGCCAATTGTTTGATGATGACGGAAATCTGATAGTCAGCTCAGATATGACGCATTTTGATGAATCTGATTACTTTATTACGGAAAAGAAGATAGCAAATAACAGTCTTCTGGTTCGTCTGGCGTGTCCTAAGAGGGAGATTTATGGCACCTCGGCAACGGATGGCATGATAGCGATAGGAATTACGCTGGTAGGATTGTTGCTGCTTGCTTTTATTGTACAGAGAACCATACGCTCTATTGTGAGGCTTGATGCTGCTTATGTTCAGCGTCAGACGGTGGAAAACGAGTTGCGTATAGCCCATAACATCCAGATGAGCATGTTGCGTAAAGACTTTCCTGCAGAATTGTGTGCCGTACTACAGCCGATGAAGGAGGTGGGGGGAGACCTCTATGACTTCTATCAGAAAGATGATAATCTGTACTTTATCATTGGCGATGTGTCAGGTAAAGGAATGCCTGCTACCATGATGATGGCGGCAACGGTAAATCTGTTCCGTATGGCAGCACGTTATTTCAATACTCCGCAGGAAATAGTGGAGGAGATAAACGAAGTCATTTCGGAGCGTAATCCTAACCTTATCTTTGTTACGGCATTCGTCGGAAAACTCGATATGCGTCACGGATTGCTGACATATTGTAATGCGGGGCATAATCCTCCGATAGTAAATAATGCATATCTGCAAACTGATCCTGATATACCAATCGGTTATGATGCAGAGTATTCTTTCAGACAATATGGTATGCTGTTCCCTGAAGGTTCTCGTATAGTGCTCTATACTGACGGCGTTACCGAGTCGCGCAATGAGGAAGGCGATTTCATGGGTACTGACTATTTGCTGTCATTGGTGCAGAAGCATCAGCAGGAAGATGTCAGTGATTTGACAAAAAATATCATCAATGATACACACCTGTTTTCTGAGGATGCAGAACAAAGAGACGATATAACGTTGATGTGTATAGCCAACAACATCTCGGCGCAGTCGCAGACACTTGTTATCAGCAATGATATAGAAGAACTCCAGCGTGTAAAACCATTGGTGCGTGAGTATTGTGAATGCTTGGGATGTGACAAACGTTTGATACGAAAAATTGTCCTTGCCTTAGAGGAAGCCTTAGCAAATGTCATCAATTACGCTTATCCAAAGGGAGAGTTGGGTAGTATAGATATAGATATTCTTGCTATGCCGGCAGTCAGCGAGCAAATCCCTGGCGACATTACCTTCGTCATCTCTGACAGTGGTGCGCCATTCAATCCATTGGAAAAACAAAGCGTGGACGTAGAACAGGCCATCGATGACAGACAGGTGGGAGGACTGGGTATATACCTCTACCAACAGCTGATGGACACAGTACTATATAACCGCACCGATGACGGACGTAATGTTCTTACGTTGACAAAACATATCAGTAAGGTCTAAGGTTATCGGTTATCGAATAATATTCAATGTTAAATCTTTAATGTCCAATAAAAATAAAAAATGAAAGTTAACATCCAACAAAACGAAAACGAAGTAGTTGTTTCACTGAATGGTGAACTCGACACCGTTGCTACTACTAACATGAGTGAAGTATTAGGTCGCGTAACCGATTTGGCCAGTCAGCACCTCGTTATTGACTGTAAAGACTTGGAGTATGTCAGTTCTTCTGGTTTGCGTTTCTTCATGCAGTTGAAGAAGAGTAGCGAGCAGCATGGCGGTAGCGTAGAAATACGTAACCTTAATGATGACGTTGCCGAGATATTCCGTCTTAGCGGCTTCCATCACATCTTCAATATAGGGTAGGGGATACGGCAGTCTGCACAGCAGGCGACACTGTTACAGAGTGAT
>CADCAX010000131.1 GCA_902799455.1 uncultured Prevotellaceae bacterium | reverse complement strand
CCGATAGAACGGGCTGGGTTAACAGAGGTGCCTGTGAAGTGGATGCCTACGAGGTGGATGAGAATCAGTGACAGACCGATTGCAAGACCTGCAAAGTTGCCTGTTGCCTCGTTGTCCTTTGCTGTTGCACCAAGTACAACAAGTACGAAGAGTGCTGTGAGGACTGCCTCTACGATAATACCATTGGTAATGCCATAGTTGCAGACGTTAGCTCCTGTTCCTGTAGTAGATGGGTCAGTTGCTACGATGCCTGCCAATACAGCTGCTGCGATAACGGCACCGATAACTTGGAACAGCATATACATGCCACAGTCCTTTGCGTCGATGCGACCTGTGAGGAAGCAACCCAGTGTGATGGCTGGATTGATGTGGCAACCACTGATGCCACCGATGGTGTAGGCCATAGCAACAACAGCAAGACCGAAGGCGATTGCTGTACCAACGACAGAAGCGGTATCTGTACCGCAACCTAATGCGACAGCTGCGCCGCATCCTAAGAATGTAAGTACGAATGTACCTACCATTTCAGCTAAATACTTTTTCATTTCTTTTTTAATTTAGTGATACAAAATAGAAATTAAGTACATCTGGTAAACTAACGTTTAATTTTCGGATTTATTGTAAATGATTAAATTCCTGAAGTTATAGAATGAAGTAGAATAGGGAGTTATGCGAGAAAACTCGCAGGGAGTTAACTCACTATGTTCGTGGACATTACATTTTTCGGCTCAAATACCATTGTCCTATGCGGAGCATTTAACTTCCATTTTAACTTCCATTTTAACTCCCATTTAATAAACAAAAAACGTTCCTCCGTCGCTGTGGCAGTATTTGCGGAGGAGGGTTTGTATGTATTCCGCATTCTCGGTGACACGCTGGACGTTGCCGTCGTAGCCGTTGATGAGGACTACGAGATGGGTGGTGGTGAGCTGCATCTTGGTGCGCTCGTTGTCGCTGGTGGGTGTGCCGACACCTCCTTGTGCATCACGATAGACGGGAAGTCCGTGGATATTTATCATACCTCGTCCGATGCCTTCATAGGGTTCTCCTTCACGTCCTATGCCGAGTGTCAGGGTGTCACCGACGAACTTATCGGCATCGAAACCACCAATGCTATAGCCGTAAGCGATGGAGGCGAGGTTGACGAGATCTACGAGGATGTCACGCTGATATAGCTCCTTTCCTTGCAGAAGGCGTCGTATGAGCGCTTCGGAGGCAGGACGATAGCGTGAAGGGTCTTTGCCACAGGCTTTATAGACATTGCGTGTGGCGGCAATGCTGGTAAGTTCCTTGAGCGACTCAGTGGTCAGCTCACGACGGAATTTCTCTCCCAGAGCATTGATTTCGTCCCACAGCTCCTGACAATAGGGGCTGTTGGTAACTTGGGCTTCGACACAGGCGCCCACGAAAGTGGGGCAGACGTGTTTTATTTCTTCAGAAACGATTACTTTCATGGAATAATTTTTTATATCACACAGAAATCACAGAAAACACAGACATTTTTATTTTAACAAAAACCGACAAAACCCTTTCTCTGCCTTGAAGCTCTTTCAGAACTCTTGTATTAAGCGCTATGACTTTGTCTTTAAGAAAGCGAAGTTGACTTCGTCGAACCTGCTTTCGCTCGGCAAATTGAAAACTAGTTTTCTTTGCTCTCGCTTAGTCGCAGCTTTCTCACGCCTAAGTCACACCTCTTACTACATCCACTATCGTGGTTTCAAGCCTTCGAAAGAAAAACCCTTGCGCCTTGCGCAAGAAAAAACCTCTGCTTGCGATGACAGTTGACTGTTACACTTTCCACTATACACTTTCCACTGACTTTAAACTCTACACTCTACACTCTCAACTTGTCACTAACCACTAACCTTTATTTTTGACTGCTAACGAAAGTAAAACGGAGAGGGTGAGCATTCCGAATATGAAGGAGAGGCTGAAGGGGATAGATATCTCAATGTGGGGCATGGTATGATGGATGCCGACAAACTGCAAGAGGAGATTGATGTATTCGTCCATTGCGAGCAGCATCTTGATGCCCACAAAGATGAGTATAATACCAAGGCCGTACTTCAGAAGCTTGAAATATTTTGCTACTGCTGCGAGGGCAAAATACATCGCACGAAGTCCCAGAATGGCGAAGATGTTACTCGTGAGTACTATGAAGGGATCGCGACTCACAGAGAATACTGCAGGTATGCTGTCAACAGCAAAGGCAACATCGGTAGTCTCGATGACGATGAGAGCTATGAAGAGGGGAGTGGCCTTTTTAGTTAAGAGTGAAGAGTTAAGAGTTAAGAGTTTGGTTTCAGGTTTTTCTTCTCTTATAAAGAATTTGTCACCATGCATCTTGTCGGTGACGGGGAAGAATTTCTTGAACCATTTGACGAAGATGTTCTTTGAGGGGTCGGTGAGTTGTTCGTCATCGTGTCCGAACATCTTTCCTCCGGAATAGACAAGGAAGAGTCCGAAGAGTCCCAGTATCCATTCAAACTGCTCTACCATAGCGGCACCGGCAAAGATGAAGATACTCCTCAGTACAAGGGCTCCGAAGATGCCCCAGAAGAGTACTTCATGCTGGTATTTGCGTTCTATACCAAAAAAAGTGAAGAGCATCAGGAAGACGAAGAGGTTATCCATTGACAGAGACTTCTCTATCAGGTATCCGGCAAGAAACTCCATCGCCTTATCGTGTGATAAACTCCATCGCCTTATCGTGTGATGCTACGGGGTAGAAGAAATATATGCCTGCACAGAAGAGCAGCGAGACAAATATCCATACACCCGTCATCTGCAAGGCTTCCTTCACATTTACCTCATGCTGGCCGTTTTTGCCAAACATCTTGAGGTCGATGACAAGCATCACAAGTACAAGAACGTAAAATATGATCCAAGCCCAGAGAGGCATGTTTAATTAAGAGTTAAGAGTTAAGAGTTAAGAATTAAGAGTTAAGAGTTAAGAATTAAGAGTTAAGAGTTAAGAGTTAAGAATTAAGAGTTAAGAGTTAAGAATTAAGAGTTAAGAGTTAAGAGTTAAGAATTAAGAGTTAAGAGTTAAGAGTTAAGAATTAAGAGTTAAGAATTAAGAGTTAAGAGTTAAGAATTAAGAGTTAAGAATTAAGAGTTAAGAATTAAGAGTTAAGAATTAACAATCACAAACCACTAATCACTAACCACTAACCATTTATTCCCCAAACTCTGTCTTCATGGGTGCCTCAACGCGTTTATCTTTGAAGTAGTTAGGGTTGATTTCTTTTATCTGCTGCCACAGTTTGCGGGCGTTTTCCTTATCGCCATTGAGGAGGTAGCAGTTGCCACGACATTCCAACAGCACTGGTTTGTTTGCCCCTGAGGCAATAAAAGGTGACATCAGGGTAAGAGCATCAAGGTTGAGTAGTGTCTGCTCTGCACCAAAAATGTCATAGGCCTGATTGTACATCATGAAGGTCATAAAATAAAGACCTGTGATATACATGTCCATACCATTTACGCCACGATATTTCTCTATCTCGCTATTGATGACAGAGAGACATTCGTCCATCATCTTACGACCCTTCTCTGTGTCTCCATTGCGATATGTGGAGATGGCCTTCAGATTCTCTAATTCATAGCAATAGAGCTTGGTGCCCATGTTGTGGTCATGACCATTCTTTGCATACTCATCTATATGTTGCAGATATTTGGTGCTGAATTCCTGACAGTCCTTATAGTCCTTTTTATTATAAAGGAAAAATGCTATATTTGAAACTCCCTGACAGAGGGGGGCAATACCTATGTTCTTCTCATTCATGGCTTCGTTGATGCATTCCTCAGCCTTCTTGAGGTCTCCATTGTGTGCTGCCTCGATAGCAAGATTCATGCACTCGTTAGCATCCCTGAAAATCTCTACGTTGGTCTTGAAAATGCCTTGCCACATTCTTGGCAATCCGCCTTTGACCCATATCTCGGTGAGGGGAGCACCATTTTCCTGTACGAAGGTGAGTGCATGACAGTCATCACTAAGCCATTTTATGTTGCATACATGACCTGTCTCGTAAATGGTGCTGTCATTCTCGTATTTTACCGTCGTAGTAGGGGTACATCCCAATGTGTTTCTGTTGAGAGGATGTATGACCATTGACATATCTGGCGAATACACCTTCCATAATGTCGGAATCTGCTGGCGTTGTCCTGTGCCGTCAGGATTTGTTGTTGCAGCAATGCGTATCCACCATCCGTAGAATTTGTTGTCTTTGGTATCAAACTTATTCTCAAGCAGGTTGAAAGCTTTTGCCACTTCACTCTCAATACCACCGACGCCATAGACCTCAGTGATGAATTCATTGAGTTTACTCATATTGGGCCATTGGGAATTATACCATTTGAAGTAGAACTCCCCGTCGCTGACATTGAAAATCTGTATATCATGTCCGTCGGCACCTTGTGGCGTCTCACCAGTATTTTTCAGCGGATGGGGCTCGCGTATCTCAACAGACATCTGGCTCCATTGATTAGGACTGCTGGCTTGCCGGTAGGAAATGAGCAGACCTACAGAGTCGGCAGCATATTTATACTGACTGAAACCTGGAGCCTTTTCACTACCATCTTCATAGATGAATTTCTGAAGATGATAAAGTCCCTTGGGATCTTTGGCTTTCTGGGCAGACATCGTTGCTACAGCAAGGAATGTCAGGAGGGTAATAGAGAAGAACTTTTTCATAAAGCATTATCGTAATTAGAAAAATTACGCTGCAAATGTACAAAAAATAATGAAGACCAAAACGAAAAACGAAAAATATTTATGCATTTCTTTGGTGTTTTGCTCACTTAATGATGACCGGCTTTGGTAAGGCCGTAGCAAAATACCAGGATAAGACGATACATGTAGAGATAAAGTCATTGAATTCTAAGGCTTTGGATTGCTCAATGCGCATAGCTCCTATCTACAGAGAAAAAGAGGTGGAGATACGTAAGGCGATACAAGACAGTGCTGTCAGAGGTAAGATGGATGTGTCATTGTGGGTAGAGAAGGAAGTCTCTGCTGATGTGGCACATATTGATACCGCCTTGGCAAAGACCTATTATGAGCAGATAAAGACAATGTCAGAAGAACTTGGCATAGAACAGTCGAATGTTTTGTCTGTCATCATGCGGATGCCTGATGTGCTGACTAAGACAGAAACCGAGGAATTGTCGGAGGAAGAATGGAATGTCGTTTCTGAGGCTATCGCTAATGCCCTGAAGGCTCTTGAGGAATTCCGTAAGCAGGAAGGAGCAGCACTATGTAAGAAGTTTGAGGAGAAACTGAATAACATCTCTGCCCTTATGGCGTCGATAGAGCCATATGAACAGGGTAGGGTAGAGAAGATACGCCAGCGTCTGATAGAGAGGTTGCAGAGTATTCCAGAGGTGGAATATGACCGTAACCGCTTGGAGCAGGAGATGATATTCTATGTTGAGAAACTCGATATCTCAGAAGAAAAGCAACGTTTGTCCAATCACATAAAGTATTTCCGCGATACGATGAACGAACCTTGGCAACCAGTTTCCGAAGGTGGCAAGAGTCAGGGAGTAGGCAAGAAACTCGGTTTCATAGCACAGGAGATGGGACGAGAGATAAACACTACTGGTTCAAAGAGCAATCAGGCAGAAATGCAGAATATCGTGGTGCAGATGAAGGACGAACTGGAACAGATAAAAGAACAGGTGCTGAATGTTTTGTAACGGTTAACGTTTAACGGTTAAAGGTTAAAGAGATAAATAAAAAGGGCTGGCTCAGATGTGAGTCAGCCCATTTCTTATTTTAATTTTATCAGTTATTCAGTAGCTTTTACTTCTTCCAACTTAATGAGCATCACCAGACCCTCGGCACTGCCCATGGTGATTACGTACTTTGTGCCGGCTGTAATAGCGATAGGCTCCAGCTCATAATATTTTCCTGTGGTATTCTCAGTGCCACTGACAGTTGTGAGTACATTATTGAGTTTTACGTCACGACCGCTCTTCGCAGTACCCATAATGAGGGTCATGTTATAATTCTTTTGTGGAGTGAAAGTGATAGATCCCTTAGAGTTAAGTTTTACACCTTTCTTATAATATATTTCGTTGTAAGTAATCTTACCGTCACCATAATCACCGCCTACAGTGAATATGCTGACAGAAGGACTGCCGTTAAATGAAGCGAGGATCGTTCCCTCAGGTGTTGGTTCATCACCGCCACCTGGTTCATCGCCACCACCTGGCTCGTCACCGCCACCGGGCTCGTCACCGCCACCAGGCTCGTCGCCGCCTCCTTCGCTAGTTCCGTCAAAGAATCCTACGAGTTTGGTCTTATAATTCTGAAGCGCACTCTTCAGAGCTGCGATAACGCTGTAGTTGTTGTCCTCTGTAGCGTTGTCGAAGGTCCATTGGAAGTCACCATGTCCCATGCGGCCAGCTCCTAACCAACCTGTAACAATAGATGGAACATCAGCTGGTGCATCTGGGGTATAGCTGTACATAAGGCTAGGGTCAACATCCCAGTTGTCGAAGACACGTCCGCCAGCCTTTGCTGTAACAGTAGCAGGCACAGTCTCTTCACGTGATGAAACTTCGTAAGCGTCGAACTCAACAGGAGCCTTTTGATAGGTAATATAGCCGAGGGCACCTGTGATAACGTTGTTGAAGGCTTTTATCATACCGCCATCTTCGCCAGAGAATGTACCCTTAGGATTTGTTTTGATATCACTTCCCTGAAGAGAAATGAGCATAGGATATTTGCAGTTACGGAAGTAGTTTGCTTCTACAAAAGCATTGCTCTTATATGCTGCACCGACACCATATTTAGAATTGCCGTCATAGTAGTTATTCCAAACGTGTACACTCATAGTACGGATACGTGGATGGCGAGAGTCAGAATGGTCGAACCAGTTGTGGTGATAGGTAATCCAGTTAGGACCAGATTCGCTCTTCATACCGCAAAGTGATGCCTTACCGCTGTCCCACAAGTGGTTATAGCTTACTGTGATATACTTTGAGTCACCCTTCATGTCGATAGTACCATCACCTTTGGCCTGGTCGGCATCACCTCCTGTATTGCCATAGAAGAGGTCGAGGTTGTGTACCCAGATGTTAGAGTTGTCAGTATCAATGGATACTGCGTCGTCCATGCACAGCATATTGGCGAAGTTGCGCAGTTCGATACTGCCAGCATTACGGATGAGGAAACCGAAACCAGTGGTAGTAGCATCGTCGCCAACACCTTCGATGGTGATGTTCATTGGCATAGCAACCTTGGCACCCTTAATCTGAATACCCTCGGCAGAGCTGAGGAATTCGTCGCAGTCGCTGGCAGAAATAGTACCTATGATACGTATGCAGAGTGGCTTCTTTTCATAGCTACCATTAGCATCACCCTTCTGATAGCCGTAAATCAGCTGCTGGAAACCAGTATATGTGGCTGTTTTACCATTGCTGTTAGTAGCTATTTCACGAGAAACAGTCTTGGCATTGTCCTTGGTGATATACACCACGTCAGCATTATCCTTCAGCGAACCGTCATTATTATAGGCACCGATACCTTCTGTGCGTCCTTTGTGAGCAAAGCCTGAACGGTCGTATGCAACGACCTTTATGCCTGTTGCCTCATTAGCAGCAGTTGTCATTTCTGCCTTGTCAGCATCAACAGGTACTACCTTGATGGAATATCCCTCTCCTGCTACAAGTCCCAAAACATCAGCACGACCATATGTTCCATAGTTGCGTACAAGTTCGTTGTCAATCTTTGTGTAGTCGCTGTATTTGCCACCTTTTATATACACATTGTATGTTTTGGCGCCAGTGAATGGAGTGAATTTCACATAGGCAGATTCAAACCATCCACGAGCTTCGGTGATGGCTACCTTATCATCAGTATTTTCTACCTGACCTTGATTCTCGGTAGAAATCTTTGCAAACTGAATTTCAGAAACATTGTTATTAAAAGTATAGCTTCCTGCAGCTTGTTTTACTGTCACCTTCTCACCTGCGATTGTAACATCTTGGATGCTTTCTGTGTTGTAGAACCGCTTGCCGCTACCAACGGTGAGAACCATTTGGTTCTTCATACCATTTGCAGAGGTAGAGAAGTCGTCATCACGTACGACAGGAGTATCTTCACCACTTTCGTCATCGTCATCAGGGTCACTTACTGACATTTCGTAGATATACATAGATCCAGTAAATGTCAAAATGATGTCGCCAGTTGTTTCTACTGTGCCAATATTAGTCACTTGGTCAGTACTTGTTTCATTGAATTTTCCAGACGTTGGCTTAACATTTTCGCTGACGTTGATACCACGGGCAGTACTTGTTGAGGAAGTTTTAGCTATCACCTTAACTTCTTTACCCGCCTCTACGTTAGGAATCACTATTGAACAAGAACCAGCTACCCATAGACGTTTGCTCTTGATGTCAACGCGGAGGTTGCCATTAGTGGCGCTGTTAGCTGTTACTGTGAACAGCAATCCCTTCGCATATTCAAGTTCTGTGTCCCCAGCTTTTAATGGCGCTGTTTCTTGTGCTGTTATCAGATGATAGCGATTGTTGCTGCTGGATGATTCGTGATACCAGTTTGTAGCATCGCTATTCAGCAGGGTAATATCGTCGTCACTGGCAGTCATAAAGTTCCATGACTGCGCCATTCCCATCATGCTTGACAGCATGAAAAGAAATAGAAAAGAGAATTTCTTCATGATGAGTATATTTTTCTATTGTTTTACAAATTTAACGATCTGGTTACCTGCCTTAAGAATATACATACCAGGTCTCAGACCACTTACATTAATATTAGAGCCACTTGTGGTAATAACATCTTTACCAGAAGCATCATAGATAACGACCTTTGTTCCTTCTGCTAGTCCGTTAATATCCAGATTGTCACCAACAACCTTATTCATTTGGAATACTGCGATGTCCTTTATGGATGTTGGAGCAGATGAGAAACGCAGAATGACATTGCCCATGTCTTCTGATATTTCTGTAGCATCAGAGAATGTAAGAACTGCAAGGTCACCATTAAAAGTGATCTTTGTTACAACCTTTTCAACAGGCTCTCCATTGATGATGAGAGTCTGTGTAGTCTCAGCCTTTATTGGTGATGCCAGCATCAATAAGGCGGCTGAAAATAGAAACAGTAATTTTTTCATTATTATAAATCTTTATAGTATTTTGTTTGAATCTTGTTACTCTGTCGGAAACTTGCCGTTAATTGTGTATTGTATTATGAACATCACGTCAGGCATACCAATTTCACCATCCCCATTGACGTCGGCAGCCTCTTCGTTGAAGTCATCGGCAGGATTGCCAAGGATATACTGCACTAAGTACATTGCATCGGCCATGGTGATTTCGCCATCACCATTGACATCACCCTTTATTATTTCTGGCGCTGTCATGACACCTTCTATGGTGATATTGCAGAATCCATAGTCCTTCAGTGTGATTCCGCTACTACCA
>CADCAX010000130.1 GCA_902799455.1 uncultured Prevotellaceae bacterium | reverse complement strand
GATAATGCCATAGATATTTCCAGGTGTGAATTTTAAGTTTACGTCCTTGTAAAGAACACGTTTACCAAACTGAATTGCAAGATTTGTAACTGTAATCATGTATTATAATTGAGAATTGATAATTGAAAATTAAACTTTAACCGTTAACCATTAACCGTTAACCGTTATATGATGTTCACCTCTGGGTGCAGAGTGATTCCGAATTTTTCATTGACGTCATGGATGATGGTATTGCAGAGTGTCAGTATCTCCTGTCCTGTTGCACCACCCTTGTTGACGAGTACCAGGGCTTGTTTGTCATGCACTCCTGCCCTGCCGAGTGTCTTGCCCCTTTCCAGCCACACTGTTCTATCATCCATCCGGCAGGAATCTTGGTATCATAGTGTGGCATATCAGGATATATGCTGAGCAGCTCTTCTAATTTCTCCTTGCTAACAACAGGATTCATGAAGAACGAACCTCCATTACCCTCCACATGCCAGTCAGGAAGTTTTGCCTCGCGTATGCTGATAACAGCATTGCGCACATCTGCAGCAGTGACCTTCTCAGGATTCTTGAAATGTCCCTTCAGACCTCCATAATCTAACTTCGGAGTAAAGGTCTTTGACAGGGCATAGGTAACAGCTGTTATGATGAAGAGTCCCTTCCACTCATTCTTGAAACGGCTCTGACGATAAGCATAATGACACTCCTCTGCTGGTATAACGACCTTTTCGCCTGTTGCTATCTCGATAGCCTCAACAGCATATATGATGTCCTTGGCCTCTGCACCATAGGCACCGATATTCTGAACTGCCGAAGCACCCACTTCTCCTGGGATGAGCGACAGATTTTCCATGCCATAATAGCCATGATTGACGGCATAGGCAACAATATCATCCCAATTCTCGCCTGCACCACATCGCAGCATCACCTCTGAGGACTCCTCAAAAGCCGACACGCCAAGAATGGCAGGATGAAGCACATTGCCCTTGAAATCCTGCGTCAGTAGGAGATTACTTCCTCCACCGATAACAAGAAGAGGTTTCTCACGCAGCTCAGGCAAAAGGGCTACCAGTTCCTCCTCTGTAGAAGGCTCATAGAAGGCCTCACAGGATTGGTCTATGCCAAAAGTATTATAATGAAGTAAGCTATGCAATGTAACGTTTAACGTTTAAAGTTTAAAGTTTAAAGTTTATAGTTGATAGTCAGTGGTAAGTTGAAAGTTGAAAGTTGAAAGTTGATAGTTTATTTCTTAACTCTTAATTCTTAATTCTTAATTCTTAACTCTTAACTCTTAACTCTTCAGGACTCCACCTTTACCAGTTCCCAGGTTTTTCCTTTTCTGATAAAGACGAGGTCTGTCTGTATTCCGTTTGAGATGCCTCTGACAAAGAAATATCGCTTATCTGATGCGACATTATTTTGCTTACCATATCTGATGCAGTAGAACTCATTTTCTGGCAACCAAGGCTTGAACATAGGCCACTGCTCTCTCATGATATCTCCCTCCATAGTAGAAAAGTCTTCATCAGGGTCTGGTCCCTTGAAAGTGACATATTCTGCCAGATAGTTTTCCTGATGCAGAGTATCTGTAGCAAAGGTGTTATAGAATTTCAGGAATTCATGATCTGGTATCTCTGACAGTTCCTTCACACCAATAGAACGCAGACACCACTTTCCCTTGATGCGAGAGAAGAGCCATTCCTTCACTTCATTTTCAGGGAATGAGAGTTTCTGTACAGTAACCTCACTGGTTGCAGTATCGCCAAGCATCCTCAGCTGTTTCTGGTCCTGACAAAGGATGGTGTAATATCCGTCAGCCATAAAGAAGCTCTCCCTCTTCCAATCCTGCTTGCTTTCTATGAGCACCTCAAGACCATTATCCTCATACACCATAGGGAAGATGGTGCGTGCTCGCTGCACTTCAACATTTGCAGCATAGTTAAAGAAGAAATCCTCAAACAACTCATCTGCCGCCTTTGGCATAGGAGCCTGAGATATCATCTTCGACAAAGAATCAAGGGGGGCTGATTCTTCCTTTACAACCTCTACAGTGTCTGCATCAAGAGAATCAGCAGCACCAGAGGTACGTTCCATACATCCTGTCGTCACAAAGAGACAACAGATAATGGACAGAAGACAGCATACAGGAAAAAATTTAGGAGCTAAATGGCGCATGCGCACGTATTATTTTAAAATCGGCTGCAAATTTACACAATTTTCCTTAATTTAACAAAAAAAAGGAAATATTTTTTGAACTCACTCACCATTTATTGATTCATGCCAAGAAAACCGAAACAATAACGATAACGAAAACAAGAAAAAAATACATTTTTTTGCAGAATTATTTGGTGGATTGAAAAGAAATGCTTATCTTTGTGGCATAAATTTTCGACAAAATCTTATAGAGATATTTTTTCTTTTAATTATTAACAAAAACAAACCCAAATTATGAACAAGAAATTCATTTGCACCGTTTGTGGTTACATCCACGAAGGTCCTACCCCACCAGAGCAGTGCCCACAGTGTAAGGTTCCAGGCTCAAAGTTCAAGGAACTGGAAGAGACATCAGACGGCATACAGTTCGTTCAAGAGCACGTTATCGGCATCGCCAAGGAATATGGCGTTGACGAAGAGATGATAAAAGACCTCAACAACCACTGGATGGGCGAATGCTCAGAGGTTGGCCAGTATCTTGCTATGAGCCGTCAGGCTGATCGTGAGGGTTATCCAGAGATAGCAGAGGCTTTCAAGCGTTATGCATGGGAAGAGGCTGAGCATGCTGCAAAGTTTGCAGAGTTGCTGGGTGACGTTGTATGGGATACCAAGACAAACCTTGAGAAGCGCATGAATGCAGAGGCTGGTGCTTGTGAGGACAAGTTCCGCATTGCTAAGAACGCTAAGGCTAAGAACTGGGATGCTATCCATGACACAGTACATGAGATGGCTAAGGACGAAGCCCGTCATGGCAAAGGTTTTGAGGGATTGTACAATCGCTATTTCAAGAAGTAAAGCCCCCTCCGACTCCCCCAGGGGGAGGGAACGAAAACGATAACGAAAACGATAACTAACCATCGCCTTCTCAGGGTCCCTGCGGAGGCGATGAATCTTTAAAAAAAATGATAAAAACAAACAACATTAAGGGTGACATCTTTGGAGGTGTAACAGCGGGAATAGTAGCACTGCCTCTCGCCCTTGCTTTTGGTATTCAGGCTTTCGGTGGCATCAATGACCCAGCAGCACCTTCATTGGGAGCATTAGCAGGTTTAATAGGAGCCACATTACTTGGTTTCTTTGCTGCCCTTTTTGGCGGCACACACTCACAGATTTCCGGTCCTACAGGACCAATGACAGTCATCACCGCATCTCTCATTAGTGCAGCATGGACAGCCAGCAGTGGCAACTTCTCTATGGTGCTCATCTCGATGGCTATGGCAGGAATATTCTGTGGATTATTCCAGATTCTTTTCGGACTGATACGCATAGGAAAATATGTAAGGTATATCCCCTACCCTGTGCTGTCAGGATTCATGAGCGGTATTGGCGTCATTATCATTCTTCAGCAGATTTATCCGATGATTGGCAAGAAATCTCCTGTTGCCACTATCGACATGATAATCAACTTCCCTGGTGCCTGTGCTGACGGAATAAGTCTGATGGCCCTCATCATGGGACTTGGTACAATAGCTATTATAATCAGCCTACCCCGCATCACAAAAAAAGTTCCTGCTACACTCATAGCACTTATTGTGATGACAATAATAAGTATTTTGTGTTCATTCGATGCTGCTTTGACAATTGGTAACATACCATCAGGCCTTCCTATGCCATTCTTTGCTAAGGAAGGTATAGACCTTAGCGGTATCAATTGGTTTACTGCCATAGAAGCAGCCATAGTACCAGGTCTCACTCTTGCCGGTCTTGGTTCTATAGACACTCTGCTCACCTCTGTAGTAGCTGATAATATCACAAAGACAAAGCATAATCCTAACCAGGAACTTATCGGTCAGGGAATCGGCAACTGTCTGGCAGGTGCTTTCTGTGGCATAGCAGGTGCCGGTGCCACTATGCGTACTGTAGTAAACGTAAAGAGTGGTGGCAGAACCCAGATAAGTGGTATGGTACATGCTCTGTTCCTGTTGGCTATCCTTCTGGGATTGGGCTCTCTGGTGAAATATGTACCACTTTCTGTTTTGGCAGGCATCCTGATTACTGTCGGATGGGGCATCATCGACTTCAGAGGCTTCAAAGACCTCACACATGTTCCTAAGGCAGATGCTTTCGTACTTGTAGTGGTTTTCCTCATGACGGTATTCGTGGATTTGCTCACTGCCGTAGGCATTGGTATGGTGATAGCATGCTTCCTCTTCATGATGCGTGCTGGAGAAATTATAGAAAACCAATATGGTGGCAGAACACTGGCAGACGAATTTGACAAAAATGAACCTTGGGAAGACGAGAAAGGTCTTCCTGAAGATGTAATAAAGCAAGTTTACATTCAGCGTCTCAATGGACCTGTATTCTTTGGTTCCATAACAGGTTTCAACCATGTGATGCACGATATTCCGGAGGATGCCAAAATAGTCATCATCCGAATGAAACGTGTTTCATTTATGGACCAGTCAGGTGCATACGCAATGGAAACAGCTATCAAGGATATGCAGGCAAAGGGCATAGAGGTCTTTATGACTATCATACAGCCACAGCCAGATGCCATAATGCACAAGACACATATAATACCTACCCTTGTCCCAAGAAAACATACCTTCAAGACATTCCATGAGTGTATTCTATATATAAAGGAACGTGGAAGCGCAGGAACGGATATTGCTTGAAGATGTCTTCGGACTGACATTAACTGATGTTTGTGGAGGCGCATTGGAGAAGATGTCGCCCTCCGACAAACAGAAGTTAGCAACTCTCAAAGCACGACTTCAGAAAGGGGAACCTGTACAATATGTTACAGGCAAGGCCCCCTTCTGTGGTCGTTTCTTTCATGTAGA
>CADCAX010000129.1 GCA_902799455.1 uncultured Prevotellaceae bacterium | reverse complement strand
CCCCACTACGGGTGGATGCCAGAGCATTGATGTTGGCAATGCGAGTCTTCATCTTCGCTGCATCAGCATTGATAGTATTGCTGGAAGACAGGGTGTTTGGTGGAACAATATTGACAACAACACCACTGCCATCATCTTTTGTAAGGATATCGTATGTTGCCTGCTCAAATCTTGTAGACAGCTGCTCCATCAGATGTACCAGATGTGCATTATGAGGCTTCTCAACTGCGATATAACCACCTGTCAGGTATATCTTTGCTGCCTCCAGCCATTCAGTAAGAGGACGGCTTAAGATGTCTTCACCCTTGATGAGCACCATCTTGGTATTTTCATCAATACTGGTGGTGGTATTAGACAAACGACGCACAAGGGCTGCGCCCATAGAGTTGTCGTCAAAGGAACTCATTACCGCTGTCGGAACATCGGCTATCACCCTTGTCTGCACAGGGTCAACACTTGGGTCAAAAGAATTAGAAAAACTCTCGTCATCACAACATGATGACATCATTGTCATAACAGCACCAAATACTAAGATTGCTGAAAAACGAAGAATGTTTGTTGCTTTCATATTGTTAAATTTAAATAGGTTAGCATCATTTGCGTGCAAATATAGCACTTTTTTCTCATTTACAACATAAAATGCGTGTTTTTTTCATTTTTTCTTGCATTTCTCATAACTTAATCATAAGTTCGTAAACTTGGTAATGAAGGAAATTGGTATTATGAGCATTTTATTAAAAAAAAATTGCAGATACTGAATTTATTTTATAATTTTGCAGTCAAATTTGACTTGAACGAAAACATTCCTAATAAAGCTATGAAAAAGATTATCTCTATTATTTTTTCTGCCATGATGGTGACTTCTCTCATGGCGCAGTCAGCAGAACCTAAACAGCGCATCGTGGAGGATGGCGGTACAGGCCCGTACAAGGCTATTATGAAGGAAGAGGCATCGCTTGCCGAACATACCATCTTCGCTCCGCAGGACCTGTCGGTATTCAACGCGAAGAACAGACTGCCGGTGCTGGTGTGGGGCAACGGGGCATGCAACAATTCTCCCTTTGAGCACTACAAATTCCTGAATGAGATTGCATCCTACGGCTTCCTGGTTGTGGCAACGGGATTCATCCCTATGAATGACGACCCTTACCACGGACCGATGTCAACGACACAGCAGCAGATAGAGAGCATTGACTGGGCTATAGCACAGAACAGCGACCCTAATTCTCCTTATTATAATAAGATTGACGTGAAGCACATCGCTGCCGCAGGAATGTCGTGTGGCGGACTGCAGACGCTCTTCAACTGTGCCGACAAACGCATCACAACCCTGATGATATGCAACAGCGGACTCTTCAAGATTGAGAATATGCAAAATGCCGTCAGCGGTATGCCAATGCCTCCGAAGGAGAAGCTGAACGAGATACACACCCCTGTGATATACATCCTCGGCGGCAAGCCTGACATAGCATACGAGAACGGTATGGATGACTTCCACCGCATCAACCACGTACCGGCATGTGCTGCAAATCTGCCTGTAGGACACGGCGGCACTTACGGACAGCCTCACGGCGGCGAGTTCTCTGTTGTGGCCCTGGCATGGCTGCAGTGGCAACTGAAGGGTGACAAGAAGGCAGCCCTGATGTTCAAGGGTGACGACAACCTGCTACAGAAGAGAGAGGGCTGGACACTGGAGAAGAATGAGAAATTCAGCAAGCTGAAATAGGTTAGCGGTTAGTGGTTAGTGGTTAGTGGTTAGTTGTTAGTGGTTAGAGGTTATAGACAAAAAATACTAAAAAATTTTGTTTTTAAGAAAAAAAACTTTACTTTTGTGCCCGATTATAAATAGAAATACATTGTATCATGCGACCAAGTGACAGTATAGTAATAATACCCACCTATAACGAGAAGGAGAATATAGAGAAGATTATCCGTGCAATATTCTCCCTTGAGAAGTCTTTCCACATTCTGGTTATCGACGACGGCAGCCCTGACGGTACTGCGGACATCGTAAAGAGACTTATCTCTACGGAGTTTGAGGGACAGCTTTTCATCGAGGAACGCTCCGGAAAGATGGGCCTCGGTACAGCATACATTAAGGGCTTCAAGTGGGCTTTGGCACATGAGAACAACTATCAGTATGTCTTTGAGATGGATGCTGACTTCTCACACGACCCTAACGACCTGCCACGTCTCTACAGCGCCTGTGCCGACGAGGGAAATGACGTTGCTATCGGCTCACGTTATGTCAGCGGAGTGAATGTGGTCAACTGGCCTATTGGACGCGTGCTGATGAGCTATTTCGCATCTAAATATGTCCGCATGGTGACAGGCTTTAAGGTGCATGACACCACAGCCGGCTTCAAGTGCTACAGGCGGAAAGTCCTTGAGACCATAGAGCTCGACAAGATACGTTTCAAGGGCTATGCCTTCCAGATAGAAATGAAATATACAGCCTACAAGATAGGTTTCAAAATCAAGGAGGTGCCCGTCATCTTCGTCAATCGCGTAGAAGGCGTCAGCAAGATGAACGGCGGCATCTTTGGCGAAGCATTCTTCGGTGTCATGAGACTGAGACTCGACGGCTGGTTAAAAAAATATCCCAAGATTTCATAATTTTGACTTCGTCGATAATCCCAAGAACTCCCAGTTCTGACTATGCATTCCCACAGGGGTTACTCTTGCATGTCATCACTAGTCACTTTGGGCTCATTCAGGTTTCAAGTCTTTAACCGTTAACCGTTAAACTTTAACCGTTATAATGGCATATTACCGTGTTTCTTCGGAGGGTTGCTCTGGTTCTTGTTCCTGCACATATCCAAAGACTGTATGAGGCGTATGCGTGTGTCACAGGGAGAGATAATCTCATCTATGTAACCCAGACGTGCGGCAGGCAGAGGATTAGCAAATTTCTCGCGATACTCCGCCACCTTCTCTTTCTTCACCTCAGGAGTCTCTTTCCTATAAAGGATATTACATGCGCCTTCGGCACCCATCACAGCAATCTCTGCCGTAGGATAAGCCAGATTGATATCGGCACCTATACACTTTGAATTCATCACGATATAGGCACCGCCATAGGCCTTTCTTGTAATCAGCGTCACCTTAGGCACCGTAGCCTCAGCAAAGGCATAGACAATCTTCGCGCCATGGCGTATGATGCCGTGATGCTCCTGATCTACGCCAGGCAGGAATCCCGGCACATCCTCAATTGCCACGAGAGGTATGTTGAAGCAGTCGCAGAAGCGTATGAAGCGTGCCGCCTTGTCGGAGGCATCTATATCCAGAGCGCCAGCCAGATGATTAGGCTGGTTTGCTACGAAGCCTACCGTCCTGCCTGCCAGGCGGCCGAAACCGATAACGATATTCTGTGCAAACTGCGGCTGTATCTCGAAGAAATACTGCTGGTCGCAGATTGGCTCTATGATATTGCGGATATCATACGGCATATTAGGGTCTGTTGGCACTACGTCATCCAGTTCATGACATACACGCATCACATCGTCGGAAACACCATGAACAGGGGCATCCTCCATATTGTTGGACGGTATGAAGCCTATGAGTTCACGTATGGTGAGAAGTGTCTCTTCGTCGTCTTTGCAGATGAAGTGTGACACACCGCTGACGCTGTTGTGGGTCATCGCACCGCCAAGGGTTTCCTTATCCACATTCTCATTTGTCACAGCACGAACCACATCAGGACCGGTGACAAACATCTGACTCTGCTCGTTGACCATCAGGATGAAGTCGGTCAAAGCAGGAGAATAGCACGAACCGCCGGCACAAGGACCCATGATAGCAGATATCTGAGGTATGACACCACTCGCCATAACGTTACGTTTGAAGATATGTGCAAAACCTGTCAGCGACTCAACACCTTCCTGAATGCGGGCACCGCCAGAATCGTTGATGCCTATTATCGGAGCACCGTTCTTCAGGGCAAGGTCCTGCACCTTTGCTATCTTCTGGGCATTGGCAGCACTCAGCGAGCCACCCATGACTGCAAAGTCGAAGGCATAAACAAAGACTATGCGTCCGTCTATCTTTCCATATCCGCTTATGACGCCATCGCCGTCAACGCGTTTCTTCTCCATGCCGAAGTCAGTACAACGATGTACCACATGCTTATCCAACTCCACAAAAGAGTTCTTGTCAAGCAATGTTTCTATTCTCTCCCTTGCTGTAAGTTTTTCTTTTATATCCGTTATTCTGTTCATTTTTCGTTATCGTTTTGGTTATTTAACTCCAGTTTGGCAAGCACAGCATTCGCCATAACGCTTTCACCTTCTTTCACATTAACCTCCTTTATGATGCAATCTTCCGCTACTTTATAGTTCGACATCATCTTCATTGCCTCCATAGTGAGTACGCTGTCGCCTGCCTTCAGTTTATCGCCAGGCTTCACAAAGACCTTCACTATCTTACATGGCATAGGAGCAGTAATGACATCAGGCTGTATGCTTGAGACAGCATTCTTGCTTTTACGCATACGCATATACTTGGCCTGAGAGTCGAGCATATTGATGTCATATACGGAATAGTTCAGATTTACGCGATAATGTCTGTTATCGTTCTCACGTGTCAGTTCCGCGTTATATGAGGTGCCCTTATGTATCAGTGAGCACACATTATCCTCAAGCATGCAGACATCCACGTCATACACCTTTCCGTCAAGTGCCACCTTCACGTGGTTACCCTCCTTGCTCAGCAAGGTGGCCTCCATCATCTTATTTCCTACTTGTATTTCCATTTTTAGTTTACAGTTTACAGTTTACTGTTTATCTTTAATCTTTAATCGTTAACCATTAACCTTTAACCGTTATTTACACTCTCAGTACGCCTTTCTGGAGTCCGAAGGCCCGCCATCTGCTGATAGCGGAATTTTCTTCGCTGGCATTATGAGGCTTGTTCTCCTCAACATTCATCAGATAGTCTATATATGCCGCGATGACAGCCATTGGCTCTGCATCATTCAAGAATCCCTCACGAGGTTTCAGCCGTTCCTGGTTACGCTCTATGAAGTGAGTATTATAGTTGCCATTCTTGAAATCAGGCACGTCGATGATGCGACGCAGATACCGGATGTTTGTCGTCAGACCCGTAATCTTATATTCGTACAACACACGACGCATACGCTCTATGGCATATTCACGTGTCGTTGCCCATACGATAAGCTTTCCTATCATCGGGTCGTATTGCATTGGTATCTCATATCCGCTATAACAATGTGAATCAACTCGTGTTCCGATGCCCTGAGGCACTGTCAGCTGCTGTATCACCCCCGGTGAAGGCATGAAATCGTGGTCTGTATCTTCTGCACATATTCTGCATTCTATGGCATGTCCGTGCTGCCGCAGGTCTTCCTGCCTGAATCGCAGTTGCTGCCCGTCAGCTATGCGTATCTGTTCCTTTACGAGGTCAACGCCTACAACCTCCTCTGTTATGGGATGTTCCACCTGCAGACGGGTATTCATTTCAAGGAAATAGAAATGATGATATTTATCTACAAGGAATTCTATCGTACCGGCCCCGACATAATTCACAGCCTTTGCTGCTGCGACAGCCTTTGCACCCATTTCCATACGCAGGTTGTAATCGATGAATGGCGACGGCGACTCCTCCACTATTTTCTGGTGACGACGTTGCACGGAACATTCCCTGTCATAGAGGTGAACGACATTGCCCATCTTGTCACCCAGTATCTGGAATTCTATATGGTGCGGTTCCTCAACGAATTTCTCTATGTACACCGTATCGTCACCGAATCCGGAGATGGCCTCTCCTCTGGCAGCCTCAAACATCTCAGCCACGTCTTCCTCCCGTGTGATGAGTCGCATACCTTTTCCGCCGCCGCCCATGGAAGCTTTCAGCATCACGGGAAAACCTATTTCCCTTGCCACCCTCAGAGCCTCTTCCGCACTCTGCAGCGGCTGCTCCGTGCCGGGTACCACAGGCACTCCCGCCTCCTTCATTTTCTTGCGGGCACTGATTTTGTCACCCATCGTCTCCATCGTTTCAGGACGGGGACCGATAAAGATTATCCCCTCTTCCTCACAGCGGCGCGCAAAGTCGGCATTCTCACTGAGGAAGCCATAACCCGGATGTATGGCATCCACATTATGTTTCTTGGCAGCCTCTATGATATGGTCCACATTGAGGTAACTGTCACTACTTGCCGCCCCACCGATGCACTCTGCCTCGTTGGCAAAGAGCACATGACGCGACGTACGGTCTGCCGTGCTATACACAGCAACACTCCTGATACCCATTTCGTAGCAGCTGCGCATCACGCGCAAAGCAATCTCGCCACGATTAGCGATTAAAATCTTTTTTATCATACCAATAAAATTTTTAGTTTAACAATGCACGTAGTCCCGCATGCATGAACCTACACTCCCTGAGGGAGAAACAACTGGCAGGTCTTCTGACTTTATCCTAGAGAGGTAACATCCGGCCTTCCCAACTATTGCAAAACTTCATCTCGACACTTTACAGCCAGTGGCCCATTTGGATGTCCTGAAGAAAGGACTCACAGCATCGGGTAATGTTGCAGAATCACACTGCATTCCCGTCTTAGCCTGATAACTACTCGCTCACGCAAGCAGTGGCAGGAACCAATTGCGGGTGCAAAGGTACAAAAAAGAATCCAATTAACAAAAGAAAGTCTTGTTAATTTACGTTGTCAGCCTTTTCCTGCTATAGTTTCCACATCTTTTATTTCTATTGGTATCTGTCTGTCTCCCACGAGGCGGTTGCCGGTTTCGGTTATCAGCAGGTCGTCCTCAAGGCGTATACCGCCAAAGTCGCGGTATTTCTCCACTTCGTCATAGTTGATATACTCATTGTGCAGGCCATGTCCCTTCCACAGGTCTATGAGGTGTGGTATGAAGTAACATCCCGGCTCGTCGGTCATTACGAATCCAGGCTCCAAAGGAATACCACAACGCAGGTAGTTGAGCCCAAACTGTGTTGACGGGCGTATCTCGTCGTTAAAGCCCACATACTCCTGTCCCAAACCTTCCATATCGTGAACATCAAGTCCCATATGGTGGCCCAGTCCGTGAGGCATAAAGAGAGCATGCGCTCCAGCAGCAACGGCATCGTCGGTATTTCCCTTCATGAGGTTCAACTGCTTCAGGTGGTCTGTAAGAATTCTGCAGGCCCCAAGATGCATATCTAGCCATTTGATACCCGGCTTTGCCTCTGCCATCACCCAATCGTGGGCTGCCTTCACAGTCTCATAGATACCTTTCTGCCGCTCCGTAAACTTTCCTGATACAGGGGTTACGCGAGTATTGTCTGAGCAATAGTTCTCCTTATTCTCAGCACCGGCATCACACAGCATCAGGCGTCCTGCCTGCAAGGG
>CADCAX010000128.1 GCA_902799455.1 uncultured Prevotellaceae bacterium | reverse complement strand
GAAAGCCAATTAGTGCCTGGGCGTAATACCTGATTAGGGCATTCCGACACGCAGAGCTGACAGCCAGTACACTTCTTCGCCATGTTCGCTGCTGACAGGGAACCTGGAGGGGTAAGTGGGGTCTGACGTTCTGGAGCAACTTTGTCTTCTATCTCAGCCAGTCCTCCATCCGTCATCTTGTCTTCCTGAGCAAAGGCTGCTGTGGCTACCATAGCTGAGGCTAACAGGAAACTACGCTTGCTGGGGTCGATAGGTTCTTTTGGTTCGGGAGAATTATTGGATTCTATAGATTTTCTGGAATATTCAAGGGCTCCGAACTTGCAACTGTCAATACAATCACCGCAGACAACACAACGACTATAGTCAACCTGATGGTTCTTAAAGTCAATACATGCAGCTTTACAGTTCTTGGTACAGAGCGAGCAGTTCTTACATTTATCGGCATTAAAATGAATTTTCATCCATGAGAAACGGCTGAGGAATGAGAGTACTGTACCCACAGGACAAATGGTGTTGCAGTAGGTGCGTCCGTTACGCCAAGCCAAGAATGCCAATACTACCAAGGTCACACTGGCTATGATAAGAACTATTGTAACATTGGGAATGCCGGTCTCAGTATGATAGAAGGCATAGTTGTCATAGTTGGCGGAGATAGCAGCCAGTACATTGTTGCCCATTTTATATAAGGGCTGTAAGAGGGTGGTTGCTATACGACCGAAGGCGGAGTAGGGGGCCAGCAACTGTACAATGCTGCCTATGCCTGCGACGATGGCAACAATCATTACTCCCAACATGGTGTAGCGTAGCCATGAGATGGCTTTCGAGAAGGTGTAGCGGTTCTTCTTTGCCTTCTTTCCTATCCAGCCGAAGATATCCTGCATGATGCCCAGTGGACAGATAATACTGCAATAGATGCGTCCGAAGACAAGCGTCATCACCACAAGGAAAACGAGTGCAACAACATTCAGCGCAAGGATTGCCTCAAGCAGTTGCATTTTTGGTATCCAATTAATCCAGCTAATGTCGTGCGCCGTTCCTGTGAAGTCAATAAACAGCCAGGAGATACAGATAAAAGTCACGGCTGCCAGTGAAATACGGATTTTTCTTAACATATATAGTATTTGTTTAGTTTACTTTTCTTACAATGAGAATGCTTATTTCATAGAGCAGATATATGGGTAATGCCACCACAAAGAGCGTGAAGACATCGGTGGTCGGGGTGATAATGGCTGCTACTATCAGAATCGCCACTAATGCATGACGCCGGTAGGTTGACATCATATTGCCATTGATAAGTCCCATACGCCCCATCAGGGCACACACTACGGGTAACTCAAAGACCACTCCCATAATCAGACTCATGCCCAACAGTGTATCGATATACGATTGGAGCGTCAGCATATTGGCGACATCGGGCGATACCTGATAGGTGCCTAAAAATCGGACCGTAAAAGGGAATACAATGAAATAGTTGACCAACGTACCGATGATAAACATCAGATAGGCAGCTCCTACAATCCAAACGGCATAGCGACGCTCGTTATCGTAGAGTCCTGGTGACACAAAGCGAAAGAGCTCATATAATATATAAGGTGAAGCTATCAGCAGTCCGGCATAGATAGCCGTTTGCATGTGTATCATAAACTGCTCGGTCAGCCCCGTATTCATCAGATGAATACTAAAGTCGTCTGTTCCTAATAGCCGATAGGTGATGAAATCACTCGACCGTGGAGCCAGAATAATGCCAAACAACTCCTCTTTCATCACGAAAGCGATGACGGCAAAGAGAGCGACGGCACAGATGATGCGGAATAATGAAGTGCGCAACTCGTCCAGATGATCCCAGAAGGTAAGCGCCTCACTCATTCTTTCTTTGCCTCTTCTTTGTCGTCAACGTTAATATCCTTCATCCCGTCTTTGAAACTCTTTACGCCCTTCCCCAGACCGTTCATCAACTCGGGAATCTTCTTACCACCGAACAGTAACAGGACGATGATGGCAATCACGAGAATCTCAGACATTCCTAATCCAAACATAATTTTATGAGTTTAGTTATTATTTATGTTGCAAAAATAATCATTTTTTTCTAAAATTGATTACCTTTGCAAATAAAAATTATTAGAAAGTTGTAAAATGATACCAGAAGTAGAGTTTTTATTGCGTCTTTTCTGTGCAGCCGTCTTAGGAGGCATCATTGGTTTGGAACGTGAGTACAGGTCGAAAGAGGCCGGTTTTCGCACCCATTTCCTGGTAGCACTTGGTTCAGCCTTGTTCATGATTGTATCGGCATATGGTTTTACCGATGCCCTCACCAATGATTTACAGCGATGGGACCTTTCTCGTGTAGCTGCCCAAGTCGTCAGTGGCATCGGTTTTATTGGTGCAGGTACTATTATCTTCCGTAAGACCGAGAATATTGTAAGTGGACTGACTACAGCAGCAGGCCTCTGGGTTACAGCGGCTATCGGACTTGCTTGCGGTGGAGGCATGTATATACTGTCCTTCGGCAGTACGTTGATGGTTCTCTTAGGGTTGGAAGCCTTCAACTACTTCCTCCATAAGTTTGATAAGCACCGGAAGTAACTTTACTCTTTGAAACTCAGAGCGGCACCAATTGCCGTACAGAATTCTGAATACTTAGGAATATGGAAGTGTACGTCATAGAATTTTTCCAACATGGGGTACACCTCTTTGCATTGTGGGTAGAGCGTCAGATTACCTATCAGTACAAAATCCTTAATACCTGTATTCAGAGCAGAGAGAATGGCTGCCGAACCTATTGACTGTAACACCATAACGATGATGCCAAGGGCAATGTCTTCCTTTGGTGCATCGTATTGCGCCTTTGAGAATAGTGATGCTGTGGCATTCATCGGTAGTCCCGGCAGCGGATGGGTAGATATGTCGCCAATCAGCAGGTTGATGTTGTGGATATCGCCTTGCATAGCCAGACTCTGAATCTGTTTCGGATCACGGGTGTTGAGCATTACACGGGCAAGCCCCTGTAAGGTGCCACCACCGATACCTATTCCTCCGATATGGCGGATATTGTCACCTTCGCATTGTACGAAACTCGTACCGGTTCCCATCGAGACGACGATGGCTTTGTCAAGACCACTCTCAAAACGGGCACCTAAACCGTCGGCAATAAACTCATCGGTTTTCTTCGTTGGCAGTCCATACACGGGTTCGTCAATGTAGGCAGCTCCGACACCAGTTAACATCACCTGTTCAACGTCCTGCAGTGAAATGTTATTATCGTGCAGATATTTTCCAAAGGCTCCATAGAGTGAAGTCACGGGGTCGGCAGCTGTGATGCGAATGGGTGATATCACTCGCTTTTCACGTAGTCCGACAATCTTGGTGGTAGAGATGCCAACGTCTATTCCTATTACGATTCCCATAGTCAAATTAGTATGATATTGTTTTATTGTCAATGATTCAAGAGCAAAGGCGTGACAGCAGTTTCTGCAATACCAGCCCAATGTCGTTGATAAACTGTGTGTGAGGGCCTTCCTGCCAAGCAGGTGCCGGCATAACTACTTTTGAAGTAGCACCATTGGCTTCGAATACATTGGCAATGTCCTGACTCAGTGACTCCATCTCGCTGTCAACGGAACTGTGAGTGTGGGTGGTGACAAGGATGTTGTCCTCCTCAGTGACAATGCGTCCGACGTTGTTGGATGTTTCCACTGTGTCCTTCATTGTCTCACTCATTTTCACCACTCCCTGCGGTATTTGTTCCAAGCAAGTCAGCAGTGCTTCAAGTGCTTCAGGATTGATAACGGTGTCCTGACGCTCGCATTTCTCTATGCTGCATGTCATCTTCGGGTCGTTGGGATACTCTTCCCGCAACCATTGGTTCATCATCTCCTGTTGCATCTTGACAAACTCGGCAGCCTCTCCCGAGGGAATGGTAAGAACCATCTCCGCCGAAGAGGCTATCGAGGCATCGGCCTCACCGATACAAATAGAAGCCAAGTCGAAGTCGTATTCGTTGTAGATAGTCGTCAGAACAGCCCATGCGGGGATAACGGCACTACAACGCCCTTTGTTGATGTCAACGCCAGAGTGTCCTCCCAGACCACCCTCGATGCGGATGCGATACCAACGGCGTTTGCCACCTGGGGCAACCTTTCGTTGCATAGGAATGTGGTGGAACTGCAAACATGCTCCAGCAGTGATGGTGTCATAGATTACCTCCAGTGGACCATGCGCGATATCTGAACTCTCCAGAACAGCCAGAGCCATCGAGAGTCTGATAATGGGGGAGTGTAAGGCATCGTCCATACCTACGCAGACCATATCCATGTGGTTCAGCAGCCCGATAGGTTCTTCATCCTCATGTCCTGGTGTTGCAGGTTTGCGGATAACAACATTGTTTTGTGCATCGCGCTGATATTCCAGATGCAGGCGTTCTGCAAACTGGCATAGATAGTCAGCCACCCGTTCTTCATGGTGTGAAGGGCGGGGAATGTTGTTTATTTCTTGGAATATCTGGAAAACCCGTTCTGCTGTTGGTCTCGCGTACATAAGATATTATAATATATCACTTCTTCTTGCAGTTCTTTTTGCACTGGCCTTTGTGCTTGCAGTCCTTGCAGTTGGTTTTGCTGCAAGTAGCCTTGCACTCAGTACATTTTTTGCAATCTGCACCACAACCTGCCTTCTTCTCGGCATTCTTGTCGCAGCAGTCAGCCTTCTTCTCAGCTTTCTTGTCGCAGCAGTCAGCCTTCTTCTCAGCTTTCTTGTCACAGCAGTCAGCCTTCTTCTCAGCCTCTTTCTTGCAACAGTCTTTCTTTTCAGCCTTCTTGTCGCAGCACTCTTTCTTTGCCTTGGGCTTGTTATCAGTCTGGGCGTTTACTGTTGTCGTTGAACACATGAGAGCCAT
>CADCAX010000127.1 GCA_902799455.1 uncultured Prevotellaceae bacterium | reverse complement strand
GGTTAAAGGTTAACGATTCGTGCACAATTTTTGCCTTTTGTGCAGGATAGCGAAAAATTTTTTTAATTTTATTTGGTAGTTATCTGGATTCTATATAATTTTGCACCCGATAAGCGAAAATTTATCACATAATCAAAAAAAACTGTTTTACAAAGAATGAAAGAAATGACAATGACAATGTTTTGCCGAGCGGTTATGAGACGAAGTTAACACTTTGGCTTGTGACTCAACGGGTGCATTGCGCTTTGTCGTTGCTTTGCGTTCTTTGACCTATTGATACAGTTGTCCGATTATGTGATAGAGTAATCCGGAAAGAAGACTCTATTATTTATGCCCAGGCATTTGCGTAACAGCAGGTGTCTGTAATACTCTCGTGTGTGTTAACGGTTAAAGGTTAACGGTTAACGGTTAAAGGTTAACGGTTAAAGATTAACGGTTAAAGATGAAGGTTTAAAAGTTTAAGAGTTTAGAGTTTTACTATTATTTATTTTATTGATTGTATGGAAAACATTTTTGATATTACAAATACTGAAAGCAGTTTGTTTGA
Source organism: uncultured Prevotellaceae bacterium (assembly GCA_902799455.1). Lineage (GTDB taxonomy): Bacteria > Bacteroidota > Bacteroidia > Bacteroidales > Bacteroidaceae > Prevotella. The sequence continues at coordinate 4,350 of CADCAX010000127.1, read as the reverse complement.
CGCATTCTGCAAACAGACAAGAAGAACATTATGGACGTTTTTGCACACCCTTGCACAGCAAGAGGATATCTATTCCATTCACCTTACCAACTTCGGACCATATAAAGAGCCAGACCTTAACGACTACTACGTCTTCTGCAACGGCCAAGAGATTGTAGTGCTGTTTAAAGACGCATACACCCTTAAGCAAGAAAAGGCTGACATGGAAAGCGGTAAAGGTGGCGGAATACATGTTGACGGCATAGTGCCTGTTCTCAATATCACCAGATTTCTCAAAAGAAGGGCTGATATCGTTGCTCCAGAAGTAAAAATCCAAAGCATCATGTTATCCGACAGAGTATGTCGTGACGATTTGCTTGATAACATGTATGATATTGAATTCCCTTTCTCTATCATCGACAATATCAGGACCTTGTTCCTCAAGAAAAGGACGATTGAGGTGAATGAACAGCATGGAGAAAAGGGCAAAAGCATAATAGATGCCATACTCCATTGCAACTGTACCTTTCCTGAAGACGAAGACACCATCGAAAAGGACATTGACAAATGGTATGAGGAGGATGAGGAGGACGTTAACGATAACTATGATGAGGATTACGACGATTTTCAGAAAAGGCTTGACGAGTTTCTCATAGAACTGGAGGAAGAGGACAAAGCCAAATTTCGCAAAGACCTAGAAGATGCCTTTCGTAGCAACGAAGACGAAAACGGGAACGAAGACGATAACGAAAACGGGACGAACTCAGAAATAGACGATGATGATGTATTTAGGGTTGATGACGAGGACGATTATGACAAAATCAAGAACAGCTCCCCTTTCAGCTCATCTCACGTGGATATAGAGCAGAATGCCACCACAAATATTCAGGTGGAGGTTCTTCGCTGTACCACCGACCCTCGCGAGGAGCTCAACAAACTGGTTGGGTGTACAGAGATAAAGCGTCGTATGGAGGAGCTGGTTTCGCTGAGCACCTACAACAAGCTTATCCGCAAACATTTTCCTGACAGCAAGCAGCATGAGATATCGCTGCATAGCGTTTTCTTCGGACGTCCCGGAACGGGTAAGACGACCGTCTGCAAGATATTCGGTGCCCTACTCCACGAGGCTGGCGCATTGTCTTCAGGACATGTAGTGGTGTGCGACAGAAGTACCTTTGTAGGGAATCTGTGGGGCGACGAGGAGCGTTCTATGAGGGAAGTGCTCGACATAGCAAAAGGCGGGGTATTGATGATTGACGAGGCATACCTGTTGAACACCAAGCACGATCACGACCCAGGAAAAATCGCCATACAGTTGCTGATGAGCATTCTTGCCGACGAAAGCAAGCGCGACATCGCTGTCGTGATGTGCGGATACAAGGAGCCCATGAAGAAGCTTCTCGCAATGAATCCCGGACTTGATTCAAGGTTTCCAAACAAGTTTGAGTTTCAGGACTTTAACGTTGACGAACTCCTCGAAATCACCAAACGGCGCATCAACGAGTATGAATACCACTTCACCAACACGGCGTGGAACAAATACCGTCAGATTCTGATGAAAGCCTACCAGATGCGAGACCCCGAAACGTGGGGTAATGCCCGCTTTGTTGCCAACCAACTGGAGCGGATATATATACAACATGCTTCCAGATGCGTCAGCCATTGTCCTGAAGACATCTCGGAGATACGAACCCTGACAGCAGATGACATCCAACCCATCGAGGTTCCAAAGCCACGAATGAGGATTGGGTTTTAAGTGAATTAAGAGTTAAGAATTAAGAGTTAAGAGTTAATGGTTAAGAGTTAATGGTTAAGAGTTAATGGTTATTGAGTATGAGAAAACGTAGTTTGTATTGTGTGTGTCATTGTACACCGACGGAGGGTATTACCCACATTGAAGCTCGTTTGCTTCACGATATGATAAATCGGCAGATTCATGCGCTGTTCAGCCTTAAGGACTGCCGCTGGAAGTTTAAACGCGGGTTATATATGGGCGACATATGCTCCTCCTCAGGGCATCCCTGGTGGGCTATGAAAGTATGGTGTCTCACTATGGCCCTGATAACAGAAAAGGACTATAACGACTGGATATGGGAATGGATAAATACCAAATATGTCAGCATCACAGGAGTATTGTCCGAAGAAGAATGTGCCATTCTGGGACGTCGTATTGATGACGAGTGGCGCAAACTGGGATATCCCGAAAGGGCATATATGGAAGAAGTCGCAACAATCAGGTATGATAACTTCTGGTATGAAAAGTATGACTACGATCGCAACGAATCCTACGAATTTGAAGAAGTAGTGCGAGAGTACGAAGAGAGACAAGAGACAGACGCTCTGTTCCGCGAGGGACAGGGCGTCTGGCAGTAAGAGGGCTTACACCTCGAACGGCAGGGGACTCTCGATTGTGATTTCCTGACCTGTAACAGGGTGTACGAAAGAAAGCTTTCGGGCATGCAGATACATGCGGTCTGCTGGTTCGCAGCCGTAAAGAGGGTCACCCAGAATGGGCATCCCCAAACCATCTGGATGAGCACAATGCACACGCAACTGATGAGTGCGACCCGTCAGGGGACATAACTTCACAACATTAGGAGAGAGAAACTCGTATTCTGTTATGGCCTCCTTACCTTTTTCATAATCGACTATCTGACGGGGACGGTTATAGAAATCAGGAGACAGGGGCAAAGAAATAGCCCCTCCCCGACCCTCCCCAGTTAGGGAGGGAGAAAGGTTATCGTTTTGGTTTTCGTTCATATTTCCGCTTAGGACTGCGATGTATTCTTTATGGACATTTTCGTGGAGGGCAAACTGGCGTTGCATAGCTTTATAGACCTCTGATGTTTTGGCTGCAAGGAGGATGCCACTTGTATCCATATCAAGACGATGGACCATCCTCACGTATAGTTGAGAGTTTAGAGTTGAGAGTTTAGAGGTTAGTTGGTTGTATAGTATTTTTTCTGCGCAATAGCTATCGCGTTTTCCTGGTACGCTGAGCATTCCTGCAGGTTTATCGACAGCAATAAGCCAAGGGTCTTCATAAAGTACTTTCAATTGCGTCACCGGCTTACTTACAGGTCTGCCGCCTAACACCTCCGGTAGGCGGTCACCCAAGAGGAACGGCAGAATAGGCTGGCACTTTGCCTGACAAGGTTCGTAGGTCATACCATGATGGCGTATCTCACCCTTGGGGGATTTTCCGTACCAGAATTCCGTTAATGCAAGGGGAACCATATTATGGCAATTAGCATAATGCAGCAGTTTTGGGGCGCAACACTCCCCTGTCCCGCCTGGTGGCAGAGTCTGTTTGGAGTGATTGGCAACAGCCCAATCGGTAAAGACATCCCTGACAGAGCGTTTCTCCCCCGTAGGAGAGCACAGCACGAACTTTGAGAAGAGCCACCTCTGAAGGGCTGCAGAACGTTCGCGTGTAGGTTTGCCGGCATCATGCAGAGCCACTATCTCTGCTTCATGGCGTTTGAAATAGCCCTGTGGCTGAAGATAGTCATAAACAGGTGGCACATACCCATCCCAATCGCTCCTGCCACATATCTGTCCGGAATAAGCTTTCAGTATACGTCCGTCTGTCGTAACGAGGATTCCGAACATCTTTCCTTGGGACACCTCATCACGCCACTCTGCATGGGCCTCAATATCGGCCAGAACATCGTTTATGTAAGGCTGAAAATTATGAATTGTTAATTAAGAATTATGAATTAATTACAGGTCTGCAAGGTGACGTTCTACTGGGATACCACGATTCTTGTCTTTGTTGTCTTTATTAAGGTCTATCCAATGTCGCAGGGTATCCATAGAAGTGCGCGTAGCATGTTGCAAGGTATCTCCATCCTGAAGGCGTCCGACGATGATAGAAGAGAATATATCACCCGTTCCAGGGAACTGCACTGGGGAGGCCCCCTCCCGACCTCCCCAAGGGGAGGAGTTATAGACTATATCGTATGGAAGGAGGAGATATTCTGCTGAGAAATGATTATAGCCTACTACGGCAGGCTGTCCATCGACTATGCAACTTGTTATGAGAACTGACATAGAACCTATTCGCCTCAACTTATTTACCAGCCCTTTGGCCTCGTCCCATGTAATACCCTCCTGATGATAATCAACATCAGCCAGCAAGCATGCCTCAGTATAGTTGGGGAAGCACAGATGAGCAACTGACAGCATCTCACGCATGCAACGAACTGTACCCTCGTCGGCTCCTGCATACATCTTGCCATAGTCACCCATAACGGGATCGACATATATCTTAGTACCGAGAGAAGCCTGCTCACGACAATAGTGAGCCACCAGCTGGGCCTGACGTTCTGATGCCATAAAACCCGTTACTATAGCGTCAAAGCTGAAGCC
>CADCAX010000126.1 GCA_902799455.1 uncultured Prevotellaceae bacterium | reverse complement strand
AAGAGCACACTGATGATAGCACCATAAGTGATATCCTTTGCTACGCTTGGTCCCACCTTCTGTGAAGAGATGATAGAACCACCCTCACGAACATCTGGATTCTTGAAGGCCTCTACACTAGGCTGATTTACCACACCTTCTGCCTTGAGAGCCTTGTAAAGAATTGTCTCAGCCTCATCATCAACATTAGGATTGTTTGACTCTATCTTATAGTTGGTAGAGATACGAACTGTCTTATTGTCTGTACCAAGGGCGATAACGCTGGTATTGTAACCCTCAAATGCCTTTGCAATAGTACCACGCACTTCCTCTGGCTGTACTGCCTTCTCAAAGGTAACAACATAGTTACGACCACCAGTGAAGTCAATACTCTGTGAGAGACCACGAACAGCAAAGCTTACGACAAATACAACAAGAGCAATAGCAACGAGAGTAAAGGTTTTCTTGTAGAGAGACATAAACTTGATGTCTGTCTTCTGCAGGAGATCCTTTGATATTGGTGTGCAGAATGTCAGGTTCTTCCAGCGGTCGTTATTCAACTGACGCTCGTAAACGAGACGTGTGAGGAATACGGCTGTGAAGAATGAGCAGATGATACCGATTATCCATGTTGTAGCGAAGCCACGGATAGGACCTGTACCAAATACATACAGTATAACACCTGTAATGATAGAAGTGAGGTTAGAGTCGAAGATTGCTGAGAAAGCATTGCTGTAACCAGCAGCCAGAGCCTGCTTCAAGCCCAGACCACCCTTCATTTCTTCCTTGATGCGCTCGTAAATCAGCACGTTAGCATCTACTGCAGTACCCAGAGACAATACCATACCTGCGATACCAGACATTGTCAGTGCAGCCTGGAAACTTGTCAAAATACCGAGTGTAAAGAAGAGGTTTATTACAAGAGCCATATTTGCCATCATACCTGGGATGAGATTGTACATGCATACCATGTAGATCATCAGAAGTACGAAAGCTATAATGAATGAGATAATACCCTGTTGGATAGACTGTGCACCGAGTGTAGGACCTACAACCTCTTCCTGTACGATACGTGCAGGAGCAGGCATACGACCTGACTTCAGAGTGTTTGCAAGGTCTTTTGTATCTTCAATAGTGAAGTTACCGGAAATCTGAGAGTTACCACCAGAGATTTCACCATTTACGCGTGGAGCAGAATATACAACACCATCAAGAACGATAGCAATTGCCTTTCCTACATTCTGCTTTGTAAGCTGAGCCCACAGACGGGCACCTTCATTATTCATAGACATTGACACACATGGACGACCGAAGTTGTCGAATTCATCCTTTGCGTCTGTGATAACGTCACCCTCCAATGGGGCACGACCAGAAGTAGATGTCACCTTCAAGGCATGGAGCTCATAGATATTCTTTGTACCGTCAACTGGCTTTGCACTCCAAAGCAATTTAACGTCTGAAGGAATAACCTTCTTAGCCTCTTCACCGTAGATAGCCTTATTTACCTCTGCGGTATCACGCTCATGAGCATAACCTACAGTAGACAGGCTCTGTCCCTGTACAGGCTGGAAGAAGGCGAATAAAGGATGCTCCTTCTTTGCCTTTTCTATAGTCTTGTCATCCTGCTTAGCAGCTTTGTCAGCTGCAGCAGCCTGATCGGCATCATTCTTCTTAAGCTGGAACTTTGGTGCTGCCTCTTTTACAGTAGTATCAGCTTCTACCTTAGCCTCAGCAACCTCTGCCGTCTCAGCCTTCACGCTGTCTGTGTCTTCTACCTTCTCGCCAGAAGCGATAGCTGCAAGACGTGAATCTAACTGAGAGAGGTATGGGAGTACCTCCTGAGCATTATATGTCTCCCAGAACTCAAGATTTGCAGAGCCCTGAAGCAGCTTACGTACGCGCTCCGGCTCCTTTACACCAGGCATCTCCACCATTAGACGACCTTCCTGGCCCTCTAACTTCTGGATGTTTGGCTGTACGACACCGAATTTATCAATACGATTACGGACAACGTTATAAGAGTTGTCAATAGCACTTTGTACTTCTGCACGTAAAGCTTTCTCTACTTCTGCATCTGTACTCTGTGTAGAAACCTTGCCCTTCAACTGCTGAGTAGCAAATATTTCTGCCAGGCGATGACCAGGAGCATTCTTCTGGTATGCCTTGATAAATAGTGAGATGAAATCACTCTGTGAAGACTCTTCTTCCTTCTTTGCCTCTGCCATAGACTTCTGGTAAGCAGCATCCGTCTTATGATCAGCCAGGATGTCAACTACGTCAGGCACACTGATTTCAAGAATCACGTTCATACCACCCTTCAGGTCAAGACCCAGACCAATCTGAGTTTCCAGACACTGCTGGTAAGAATACACTCCCAAATACTTTACAGAATCCTTGTAGTTCTGTGCAGCAATAGGATCTTTCATCTCTGCTGCCTTAGAGTCGTAGTAACTCGTAGCAAAAGAGAATGAAAGGTAGAAAATACTTGCAAGCGTCAACAGGATGGCGGTTACAATTACAATTCCTTTGTTTTGCATTTTAGTTTTTTGTTGTTTTTATTATTATTGATTTTTGTATTTTCGGTTTCGTATTCAAAGTCTTTTGAGGGACTTTTTCGGTACTTTTCTACGTGTTCACACGCCTATACGCGGGCATATATGCGCATAAAACGGTGCAAAGGTAGTAAATAAAACACATTTTTCCAAACTTTTTCCCAAGAAATGTAGCAAAACAGCAAAAAAAAGACGTCTGATAACTCTTACGAGCCATCAGACGCCAGTATTTAAAGTGGGTTTAAATCTTTTTTGCTTAGAGTTATCTTCTTCCCATCAGGGAGGAGCAACCGCAAATGGTGGAAATACCAACCATTGTAAGCATGAGAACCATTGCTGTGTTTGTAAACATAACGCGTCTCCTTTCTTTTTTAATTACGAGGAATTCACCTCTTTTTAATGTTATCCTGGACAATCATTTTTACCCTAGAAAGCGTGGGGTTTTCTGATTTCCGAGTGCAAAGATATGACATTCTGTGTGCGCACACAATTTTTTTCCCCTATTTCTTCATTACATCCTTGATTTCTTGATTTTACTCAAAAACAAGGCCTTTTTTCCATTTTAATTTTCTTTATTTTCGTACCTTTTACCTGCGATTGAAGGTACTCCGTTATGGAAATGCAAGGAAAAAAGACAAAATATTTTTATTTTTCTTGCATTTCTCATAACTTAATCGTACCTTTGCAACTATGAAGAAACTATATATCGAGACATATGGCTGCCAGATGAACGTAGCCGACTCCGAGGTTGTTGCAAGTATAATGCAGATGGCAGGCTATGAACTGTGCGAAGACGCCAATGAAGCCGATGCGATATTTCTGAACACCTGCTCTGTACGTGAGAACGCAGAAAACAAGATATATCATCGCCTCGAAACACTCCACAATGAAAAATGCGGTAAGGAAGGTCGCATAATAGGTGTTTTGGGCTGTATGGCAGAACGTGTAAAAGAAGTTCTCATCAATAATTATCATGCAGACCTCGTGGCAGGGCCCGACTCCTATCTCTCCCTACCCGACCTGATAGCACAATGCGAATTGGGCCAGAAAGCCATTGATACTACCCTGTCGCTGACAGAGACTTATCGCGACATTATGCCGCAACGAGCACATGGGATGCATATCTCAGGCTTTGTAAGCATTATGAGGGGATGTAACAATTTTTGCCACTATTGCATCGTCCCATATACCAGAGGACGCGAGCGCTCGCGCGATGTGGAGAGTATTCTGAAAGAGGTGAAAGACCTGCAGAGCCGCAACTTCAAGGAGGTTACCCTGCTGGGACAGAATGTTAACAGCTATCTGTTTGAGGGTACTACTTTTCCGCAATTGCTGAAACTGGTAGCAGAAGCAGTTCCCGATATGCGAGTGCGCTTTACCACTTCACATCCTAAGGATATGAGTGACGAGACGCTGGAGGTAATAGCAAAATACCCTAATGTCTGCAAACATATCCACCTGCCTGTACAGAGTGGTTCCGACCGCATCCTGAAACTGATGAACAGAAAATATACTCGCGAATGGTATCTGGACCGTGTGGCAGCCATAAAGCGCATAATCCCCGACTGCGCTATAACTACAGACATCTTCGTAGGCTACCACTCCGAAACAGAAGAAGACCATCAGATGAGTCTCTCGCTGATGAAAGAGGTAGGCTATGCCAGCGCCTTTATGTTTAAATACTCCGAGCGCCCAGGCACCTATGCGTCAAAACATCTTCCTGACGATGTGCCCGAAGAGACCAAGATACGCCGCCTCAATGAGATGATAGCCCTTCAAAACGAACTTTCTGCTGCTTCATACAAGGCAGATGTAGGAAAGGAATTTGACATCCTCGTAGAAAACTACAGCAAACGCTCCCGCGAACAACTCTGCGGACGGACAGAGCAAAACAAGATGGTAGTCTTCGACAAGGGCAATCACCACATTGGCGAGATTGTACGTGTGCGCATCACAGGCAGCACCAGTGCCACTTTGTTCGGAGAAGAAGTTACTATATAGAGCAGAAGAAAAAGGCACAGACAATCTTGGATGCACCATTATTGGGACATTGATACGGTGTCTTGTACTGAATCAGTACAAGACATCACTTCGGATGTTACCTCTGTGTTAGGTTTATGTTAGGTCTTATGGAAAATTGGCTAAATTCATTGAGCGAACCTTATACTTCGGCATTTTCCTTTCCCAACAATTATTTTCCGTAAAAATTCCGCCCCCGACGGAAAACTTTTTCGCTCCCTACGGAAAAAGTTTCCGCAAGGGACGGAAAAAACGCAAAATGTAGTTTAACGATTTTAGTTGACTACTTGGAGCCTTATTTGCGATAAGGGTTGACCCGGGTTAAACTTATTTTTAATTCACATTGACTCGATTT
>CADCAX010000125.1 GCA_902799455.1 uncultured Prevotellaceae bacterium | reverse complement strand
TTTATGGATGCTACCAAGGGTAGCGTGGAACTTACTCTCACTGAGAGAATCTGGGATATGATACTTGAGATTGTCCGCGAAATCGCAGAATGCTTCAATATCGAGGATGAACAGATCCTTGATATGCTCGTGAACAGGTCGGACAAACTCAGTCATTTCGTTGAAATCTACCAATTAAAACTGGCAAGTTAGGAACTTGCGAAACTTGAATTTATTATATTAGCAGTCTACGCTTGGATAAAAGGAAGTAAAGAAAGAAATGCAGGTAAATAGCAAAAAAAGATATTTATGCCTATCATTCTGTGAGAGATTTCTACAAAGAACGTGACCCAAAATATAATTATCGTAATTATGAATATGTGGAAAAAGAACATATAAATAAAGATACTAAATGTACAGAAGTAAAGAAAGTAGATGTAAATTTATGCTGGGCCAAATTTGAAGGGCAGAATTCCCCTTTAATTGTTAGAAGGGATGACATACATAAATTGTGACAAAAAAAGAAAGAAAAGAATGGAAACCAAACAGATCATAGAAAAGACAGAAGCGCTGATAGATGCGCTTCGTGCAACGTGCTCGGCATACGGACTGTCGGGCGACAGTTCGGAGTATAAGATTATCGTTCAGGTGTTTTTGTACAAGTTCCTGAATGACAAGTTCGGGTATGAGATCAAGAACGCCGACACGGACTACAGGCAGCAGCTCTGCGGGGCTGAACACTGGGAGGATGCTTTCTGCGAGATCTCAACGCCATCATCTGGCAATCAGCTCTCGTTTATCGTTCAGGTAAATGATTTCTAGTTAAAAAAATTTGCTCCTATCAGTAATAATTTGTATCTTTGTCCCGTTGTTTTTAAAATATAAATATATGAAAAAATTAGTATGTATTCTTTCTTTGGTGATGATATCATCTTATATTAAGTGCCCAGCATTTAGTCAGTCATTAGGATCTCTCATCTCTTTGGCAAAAAAGGGAAATGTTGATGCTCAATATGAATTGGGGCATAAGTATTATTATGGCGAAGGAGTTATTCAAGACTATTCGCAAGCCTTTTATTGGTATCGTAAAGCTGCTAAGAAAAATAATGTTAAGGCACAATGTGGTTTAGGTGTTTGCTATGAATATGGTAATGGCGTTAAAAAAGATCTAAAAGAAGCTGTGGATTGGTATCGTAAGGCTGCCAAGCGTGATTATGAAGTTGCTCAATGTAATTTGGGGATTTGCTTTTATTACGGAAATGGTGTTAAAAAAGATTTATATGAAGCGGTTGAATGGTATCGTAAAGCTGCAGAACAAGGATTGTCAAGAGCACAAAATTGGTTAGGGCTTTGCTATCACAAGGGTGAAGGAGTTATAAAAGACTATAAACAAGCTATTTATTGGTATCGTAAAGCTGCAGAGCAAGGAGATGAATTTGCACTATATAATTTAGGTAATATGTATTACAAAGGTGAAGGAGGTGTAAAAGACTATGCAAAGGCCCTTCCTTTGTATTTAAAAGCTGCCCAAAAAGGCCATAATCCCTCTTCGGAAAAATTGAAGCTCTACAGCAAAGTTACAGAAGGTTATTACAAAGCAGGGGAATCTGGGAACTATAGTCTTGTGTCAACATCAGGAAAAGAGATATTAAGGTCAGGATATCAAGATATAGAAATCTTCTCAAACGGCAAAGACAACTCTATTTTATTCAAGTTAAAAAAGGACGGGAAATATGGTCTGGCTAATGTGGATGGAAATATAATAGTCCCATGTGAGACTGAAGCAATAGAATCGGCTGGCAAAGGCTATCTTAAATATATGATTAACGGATTTAAGGGTATTATTAATTATTCAGGTAAAATTGTCAGAGAACCTATAAGACCAGAATATCAGGAAATAGAAATATTGTCAAACGGGAATAACGTTAATACGGTTTTATTTAAACTCAAGAAAGACGGGAAATATGGTTTGGCTAAAGCAGATGGAACTGTAATAATTCCTTGTGAGACGGAGGCCTTGGAGCCTGCAGGCAAAGGTTATCATAAATACATGATTAACGGATTTTGGGGCGTGATTAATTCTACTGGAGAAATTATCATCGATACTAGTCGAGGGTATACGTCCATAGGGGATTATGTTTCCTTTACAAAACGATTCCCATACACTATGGATGGATACAAAGGAGAGTGTGACGTCACAGGAAATGAGATATCAAAAATAGAAGTTGGCGTGCCTAAACTTAGCAGTCCTGTAGAATCTCCCTCTAGTAATCCCGAAAACAAAACATCAAGCATTGTTGTTGAGCACCATCGTGACCCTATGCCTGTTCAGCAATGGGAGGCATGTTGGGCCTGCGGGGGAATGGGAACAATGGGATGTGATTTTTGCGGTGGCAATGGTTCAAAATACATAGGGGACAGGCTGCAGAAATGCTTTCGTTGTAATGGCGAAGGAAAGATTCCATGCAATATTTGTTATGGTAACAAAGGGCATTATATTACCGTTTACCTCTGACATATACAAAATGCTCACGAAGTGTCAGACACTATGTGAGGTTATAGAGACATACTAAGAATTAAGATGAGAAAAGGCCAGTATAATAAACATACATTCCTGTCCCCCTTTATCCCAGTCCCATCGTGTCTCATAGGCAGGGGTATAAAAGCAGCATACTCAAACGCTCTGGCCTCGATTATCATGCAAGGGAATGATTTCCCACGAAAAAGTTTGGGAATGTCAAAAGAAGATTGTATCTTTGCAGAACTAAAAACTAAACCGAATTATGATAGAAGAAAGGAAATATTTTAATCTCGATGTTGAGGAGATTAATGATTTCAATGGATGTAAACTAGTTCTAGAAAGTCATTATGGCGTTAATTTCCATTCCGCTGATGGAAAGGAAATAAAGATGCTTATAGAATACTCTGATGATTATAGACATGAAGACCTGGTAATATTTGAAGATGATAAGGAAAGATATAGAATAAAATTTCATCATGCTTTAGCTATATCTGATTTTGCTAAAGCATTATATCATGTAGCAACTGAAAAAGACTGTGATGAAATTAATGAAAATGCTTGGCGATCCAGCCTCTAAACGATAAAAGGGAATGGAAACAAAACAAATCATAGAAAAGACGGAAGCGCTCATTGATGCGCTTCGTGCGACGTGCTCGGCATACGGACTGTCGGGCGACAGCTCGGAGTATAAGATCATCGTACAGGTTTTCCTATATAAGTTCCTGAATGACAAGTTCGGGTATGAAATCAAGAAGGCGGATACGGACTATCAACAGCAACTCTGCGGGGCTGAACACTGGGAGGATGCCTTCTGCGCGATGAGCGAGGAGGAGCGCGAGGATCTGCAGGACTTCGTGCCCAATGCTCCGAGGATGGCACCTGAGCACCTGCTGGCCACGCTCTATAACCGCATGAATGATGACGCATTTGCCACGCTCTTCGACACGACGATGGTACAGTTAGGGCAGAACAATGCAGACCGCTATAGCGTGAAGACCTCTGGTCAAAGCAACGTGGCGCTGTTTGAACCTGTCACCGTGCATGTGACGGATATAGACCGCAGGAATGACTTTGCCAGGGCTCTGGTGAACAACCTCATCACCTTCAACTTTGAAGAGGTGTTCGGACAGAGTTACGATTTCTTCTCCACGATCTTCGAGTATCTGATATCTGACTACAACAAGAATGGCGGCGGCAAGTTCGCTGAGTATTACACCCCTCACGCCGTGGCTACCATCATAGCGCTCCTGCTCGTGGACGATACTGAAGACCTGAAGAGTGTGACTGGTTGCGACCCCACAGCAGGAACGGGAACACTGGCTATTGCCTTGGCAAATCAAGTAGGTACTGATCGCTGCACGATCTATACGCAAGACCAGAGCCAGAAGAGTACGACGATGCTACGACTGAACCTGATACTGAATAATCTGGTACACTCGCTGCCCAACGTGATACAGGGTGACTCGCTGACAAACTGGGGACACCTGAAGGATGGCGAGATGAAGGAGATGTTCGACTACGTGGTGAGCAATCCGCCATTTAACGTGGACTTCAGCGAGACAGTCACCAACAACGCCTTCCTGAATACGGAGCGATTCTTTGCCGGAGTGCCTAACGTGCCCAAGAACAAGAAGGACTCGATGGCCATCTACCTCTGCTTCCTGCAGCACATCTTATATATACTGAAGAAGACGGGCAAGGCTGCGGTGGTGGTGCCTACGGGATTCCTGACGGCCAGCACGGGCATCGCCCAGAAGATCAAACAGCGCATCATCGACAACGGATGGCTGATGGGCGTGGTCAGCATGCCTTCGAACATTTTTGCCAACACGGGTACAAACGTCAGCGTGGTCTTCATAGACAAGGGTAACAAGAAGAGTGATGCCATTCTGATAGATGCCTCGAAACTGGGAGAGAAGATCAAGATAGACGGAAACCAGAAAACCCAGCTCCGTGACTTCGAGATAGAACAGATAGTGAGTACCTTCAAGAAGAGGGAGGAAGTGGATGATTTCTCGAAAGTCGTGACCTTCGAGGAGATCAAGAACAAGAAGTATTCGCTGAGTGCCGGACAGTATTTCGACATCAAGATAGAATATGTGGACATCACGCAAGAGGAGTTCAACAGCCGCATGGCGCAGCATCAGCAGAACCTTCAGCAGATGTTTGAGGAAAGCCACCAGCTGGAGAACGATATCATGGAGCAACTGAAGAAACTGAAATTTAACGGGTAAAAGATTTGGTGGAGTAAAAAACATTGACTACCTTTGCAGCCAATATAAACATAGACGATAAAGAGATATCGTGATTTGACAGCTTTCTCGTAACACAAGAACCGCGAATTCTTATATTTTAGCAATAAGCGACGAAAGGATGTCTGCCAGCTCACTCCCTACGGGGGCGTGGGTATTGGTAGTGTCTTACGTCGCTTATTGCTTCGCGGTTCTAAGTGTTATGACATGAAGATGCCCTGCCTCTTTTAAGGGAGAGACAATAATGAAAGACCATACGACCTTGACCTCATATATATAATAATTTAGAATAAAATAAAAAC
>CADCAX010000124.1 GCA_902799455.1 uncultured Prevotellaceae bacterium | reverse complement strand
TGGCATACAATATAGATGACTCAAAACCTTTTATTCTTATGGTTTGTGAGTCAAAACTCGAGAGTGCCATTGCCGCTGTAAAACAAGCACAGCATAAGCCAAAGAAGATAATAGTAGCAAGCGATAAGAATATGGAAGGTGCAATATGCTATAAGGATTATGTAGCAACTGGTAGCATAGAGGAGCCTCCATATATGTGCGAATACAATATATATGATGAGACGACTCGTCTTTATACATCAGGTACTACGGGACGTCCCAAAGGCGTTGCTATGACGAGTATCAATGAGGTCCTGTCAGCACATGATGTGATGATTCACTTCCCAATGAGTTATAAGGATATTACGATGAATACAACCCCTTGGTTCCATCGTGGCGGTTTGCATTGTGCAGGTCCTTGTCCTACATTCTATGCTGGTGCCACATTAGTAATATTGGGTAAGTTTGAGGCTCGTACGGCACTGAAGTTGGTGCAGAAGTATAAGATAACGTTTGTTGTCGGAGTACCTACTGTTCTTGAAGAACTGGCTGATGAGCAGGAGCGTCAGGGCTATGACATCAGCGCATTGAAAGGTATCGTAACAATGGGTAGTCCTTTGGAGCGTTCGGCTTGCATACGTTATCAGAAGGTGCTTACACCTAATATATATAATGGCTATGGTACTACAGAAACATTCTGGAACACCTTCCTGCGTCCGTTCGACCTGCCTGAGAATGCTGGTACAGCAGGAGCATCATGCGTAGATGATGATGTTCGTGTGGTAAAGGTTTATGAAGATCGTAAGGCTGAGCCGGATGATTTTGTAGCAACGGATGGTACAGAGGTTGGTGAGGTTATTATCTGCTCACCTGCGAAGTCACCTTATATATATCATGACAAGCCAGAGGAAACAGAAAAGAAGTTCTATAAAGGTTTCATATACACCAATGACCTCGGTACATGGGATAAGAACCAGTTTGTTACTATAGTGGGACGTAAGGATGATATGATTATCTCTTCTGGTGAGAATATCTATCCTACAGAGGTTGAGGCTGTCCTGAATACCCATCCGAAGGTGAAAGACTGTATCGTTACCTCTGTGCCGGATAAGATTCGTGGCCAGATGGTGACAGCTTACATTGTTCGTAATGATAAGTCTTTGACACCTGAAGAGTTGGATGCCTTCTGCAAGCAGAGCCCTGATATCGCAAACTTCAAGCGTCCTCGTTACTATCGTATGACAGAGCAGATACCTTTCAACGCTACAGGCAAGAAACTGCATGTAAAGATAAAGAAGATTGCAGAAGCCGACCTTAAGAACGGTTTACTGTATAGGGTGTAGGCCCCTCCCTGCCTTCCCGAAGGGGAGGAGAAGGTTAACGCATAAAGAAATCCGGAAAGATGAACTCTTCCCGGATTTTTTCTATTTAAACTACTTAAACTTTTAAACTGCCTCTAAACTCTAAACTTTAAACTTTAAACTCTAAACTATAAATTAGTATAGTCCGAATGCTCCCATAAGAAGGATAGTCAGTAATATAGGAACAATGTATTTCAGCATAACGACATACATTGTCTTTCGTATGAATCGGTAGCCATTCAGGCGTATTTCTCCAATAAGCAGATTTGGCTTTATTATCCATCCAAACAGTAAGCAGGTAAGGATTGCAAGACCTGGCATTAGCAAATTGTTAGAGACATAGTCGAAGATATCGAGTATCTGTGCTACTGCTCCGTTTGGCAGTTCGTATTCGAAGTAGAATACGTTATATCCCATACAAACGATGATACTGGAGATGAGGGCTCCTCCCTGCATGATGCAGACAGACTTTGTCCTGCTCCAATGGAAGGCATCCATAACGCTTGACACACAAGCCTCCAAAATGCTCACGGCACTTGTGGTGGCAGCAAAGAGCACAAGCAGGAAGAATGCTATTCCCATGAAAGGTCCGAAGGCTCCGAGAGATTGGAATATCTTTGGTAGGGCAACGAAGATAAGACCAGGACCTGCCTTCATACCTTCTGTTCCCATGAAGACATAGACGGCAGGGATAACCATCAAACCTGCAAGGAGAGCAATCGTCGTATCACATATCTCGATACGGTCAACAGCCTGTCCAAGGTTGACATCCTTCTTCATATATGAGCCATAGGCCACCATAATACCCATAGCGATACTCAGAGAGTAGAACAACTGTGAGCAGGCGTCCATAGTAATCTTCAGGAACTTTGTAACTGTTAATCCCTCAAAGTTCGGAATGAAATAAACGGCAGCTCCCTCCAAACCTGTACGAGTTACGCCACTGGCATCAGTATGCTCCATGAAGAGGGAATAGATACATATGAAGACAACCAGAACCAACAGCAGAGGCATTACTATCTTTGAGAACTTCTCAATACCCTTTTCAACTCCGCTATATACAACGAAGAAACACGTTGCAGCAAAGAAGAACATGTAACCTATCGGAGCCCATTGCTGGGTGATGAAACCGGTGAAGAATGTATCTTTCACGGCTTCGCTGCCTTCAAATGTCAGGTACTGCATGAAATATTTCAACACCCATCCTCCGATAACGCAGTAATAAGGATATATTATCGATGGAATGATGAATGACAGGAATCCGACGAAGGCCCATTTCTTGTTGAAGAACTTATAGGCTGTCAGCGGTCCCTGTTGCGAACGTCTGCCGATAGCAACTTCTGTAATCAGCAATGTGAAACCAAAAGTGAGGGCAAGAATAATATACACCATTAGGAACACACCTCCACCATTTCGGGCAGCAAGATATGGGAAACGCCAGATGTTACCCAGTCCTACGGCACTTCCTGCTGCGGCAAGTACAAAGCCAAGAGAACCACTGAATGAGTTTCTGTTTTTTTTCTTGTGTTTTGACATTATGATTATATGATTTTTCTTAGATTTGGTTGTTTTGGGGGGCAAAATTACAAAAAAAATATTCAATATTTCTTTTTTTCCGAAAAAACATTGTATTTTTGCAGAAAATTCCAAAGAAACAATGTCTTATAATCCAGATTTTGATGAAATCCGCCCCTATAATGAGGATGAAATGCCTGTTGTTTTTGAAGAACTCCTGAATGACCGGCAGTTTAATCTTCTGATGAAGGGCTTTGCACCTTGGCTTCCGAAGGGAGTGAGGAATTTCCTTCTCCGATTGTTCTTCCGTGGTGTCAAAACAGCTCAAGACTTTCAGATACGGTTTATGAAACCTGTTGTGAAGTTGTGTATTGCACGTTGTACCCAAGGTACCACTTTCACATACCCCAAGGATATGATAAAGCAGAAGCGTTACCTCTTCATGTCTAACCATCGTGACATAGTACTCGATTCCGCATTCCTTGATTTGATGCTCTATAATAATGGCTTTGGGCGCACATGCGAGATAGGAATAGGTGACAACCTCCTCATATATCCCTGGATAAAGAAACTTGTTCGCATGAATAAGTGCTTTACGGTGCGTCGAGGCCTTACCGCCCATGAGATGATGCGCTCCTCACGCCTTATGAGTGAGTACATACATTATGCCGTAAACGAGAAAGACGAGAATATATGGATAGCCCAACGTGAGGGTAGGGCGAAAGACTCAGATGACCGCACTCAGGATAGCGTCCTGAAGATGTTTGCTATGGGAGCGCCGGAAGGAACATCGTTGACAGATGCTCTGAAAGACCTCCATATCGCTCCCCTTACCATCAGCTACGAATATGACCCATGCGACTATCTCAAGGCCGAGGAATTCCAGTATAAGCGTGATGTGCCAGGGTGGAAGAAGAGCAAGCAAGATGATCTCAATAATATGAAAACAGGCATTATGGGGTTCAAAGGTAAGGTGCACTACGAAGTGTCTCCATGTATAGATGAATGGATCGATGAAATGGGTAAAAAAGATATTCCTCGCAAGGAAATGTTCCATGAGATAGCCCAATATATCGATTCTGAGATACACTCCAGATACAGGTTGTATCCATGTAACTGGATAGCTATGGATGAACTCGATGGTACAAACAATAGCGATAAATATACAGCTGTTGATAAGAAGACCTTTGAGAAATACCTGAAAAAACAGATAGCAAAAGTAAAAGTTCCTAATCCCGACTATGACTTCCTGCGTGAAAAGATACTTACTATGTACGCAAATCCTTGTCGCAACAAGCTTGCTGCTACAGGCATGCAAAAGTGAGATATACGATACAGGCGATGGTGACCTGTCGTATACGAAGGCAGAGATGTGCGACATATATGCCACTGACAGCTATGTCACGAAGATAGTGACAGACGACGATGTGGAGTTGGCCTTCACCAAGGGATTAAGGATAAACTATGGTGCAGATACAGTAATAAGGCGTATGCTCTATTACAGAAACATACCATCAGAGCCCATTTCCATACTGTCATCTACAGAAGTGAAGATAATAGGTGCCACAGACACCCTGAAGTTCAACAGAAACTATATTTTGAGTCGTTGGGAATCGCGAAACAAGAAATATATAAATTTCCAGATAGCAGAAAAACAAGGTCCTGATTCCCTCTATACGGAAAAGAAATACTATTCGTTCAAGAAGTAGGTAATAGTAATTTTTCGCCCTTTCCTTTTGGAGTTTCAGAATTTTTGCTTATTTTGCAACCAAATTAAAAGAATACCAAAGAGCACTAGGGAGAGGTTAATGTTTCACTTAAATTTGTGTCTTTAAGTCTCATAAAGGCCAGGCCGATGGCTATCCAGATGATTTCCCTTACGCGGCAGATGATGCTGACAAAGATGCCGAGGGCTGCCGACAGTCCTAATGCTGCGATAGAAAGGACAAAACCGCCTTCCTGAACGCCTAACTGCATAGGGAGGAATCCGATGAGATTGGCAAAAAGAGTGGTGAATGCCAATATCAAGATGGAGTGGAGGAAAGTGAGCATGATACCGCTAAACCCACCTCCGCAGTCGATGCCGAACAACAGGAGCATGAATAGTATCTCGGTTGCCTGAACTATGCGTGAGAGATACTCCAAAAGGAGGCTGTTGTAGAAGGCCTTTTTGTCTTGGCTGAACAGGGCAGCTATCTGGGTATCAACATT
>CADCAX010000123.1 GCA_902799455.1 uncultured Prevotellaceae bacterium | reverse complement strand
TGATGGCGTGAGATATCTATACCATCCATCGGAACCGGCAGATGATGCATAATATGATGGTGATGAACCTTATGAACGCCATGAACTCCTCGGTGCCGTTTTGCCAACGAGGCATTCAGCGCAGATGTAAGTATCGCTATAAGTATAATAAGCAGAAATCGCATAAAACGAAGCCAAAAGTACAAAAAAATTATGAATAATGCAAGAAAAAGAGATTTTATTTAACGCATTATCATAACTTAACATCTTCGATAGATACACGATAGGGCACAATATACAACTCCCCGACAACGAAAATTGCCGGGGAGTTTATCTTTCTAAGTTATTTATGCCTCTGCGAACTGGTCTTTGCCTACTCCGCACAATGGGCACTCAAAATCCTCTGGGACATCCTCCCAAGCTGTGCCTGGCTCTATGCCAGCCTCTGGAACACCTACTTCGGGATCATACTCCCAACCACATACTTCACAAACATACTTTGCCATAGTTGTAATAGATTAAAGATTAAACATTAAATTCTATTTTGTCGCGCCCTTATTGTCGGTATTACGATATTACGAAATCCCGGTATTTCAATAGGCGCGTATTAATTTTTCATTTCCAATGAAATTATCTTCACCTCGTTGATGGGTTTATCTCCTTTGGCGTGATCTACTGGCACCTGACGTATTTTGTCAACCACATCCATGCCGCCTACGACCTCTCCGAAGACGGTATATGTCTTGTCAAGATGTGAGGCGTTACCCCATACTATATAGAACTGGTTCGCACGACTCTTGAAGGTAGGATTCTTCTCGTCTCCCTCACGTGCCGCTGCCACAGCACCCTTCTTGTGCCAGAAACGTGGATACTGTATCTCGGCATCTATCGTAGCACCGTCGCCAGTCTTACCACCCTGAATCATGAAGTTCTTTATCACGCGGTTGAATAGCGTACCATTTAGCGAGCCATCCTTTGCACTGGCGATGTAGGCATCCCTATGCTTCGGAGTTTCGTTATACAGCTCTATGGCTATCGTACCCATAGAGGTTTCCATATCCATGAGGCGTCGGTCATAGCCCTTTGGCGACAGTGCACCTGCCATAATCTTCTCCATCGTCACGGCACGCATAATATCTGTGGGCTTACCGTCTTCATGGAAGGCACCCAACTTATACTGTGATGGTCTGCATGTCGGTTCCCAGTAGAATACGCCCTTACAGTGTCCGTCAGTTGCTGTCTTACTCAACTCTATAAGGCGCTGGAAGTCTTCCCTACCCTGCCCCGTTGTCATCGGGTCAGACTCATCAACGAGGAAGCCAGTCTCCACTATCATGGTCTCTGTGCCATAGTGTGCAAAGAGGTCCTTTATATTCTGCATGCATTCCGAATACAACCTGTCTATAGTGCCAGTATATCCGCTGTCGAAGGCCCAGTAGGGATAGACAGACATGCCTATCATGTCCCATTTGGCACCATTGTTCTTCAAGGCATCAAGGTTCGTCATATACAGTTCCGCATCATAGCCCTTATCCAGATGCGCAATCACCATAGCCTCTGGGAACACCGCCTTCACTGCATCATAGCCTGCCTTAAAGAGTCCGGCATATTGTTTCATCTGGCTTTCATCCATCCACATGCCTTTCAGCTCGCCGTCAGTCTCGCGTATCTTGCCTACAGGCCACAGGAAACCGTTGCTCGTCTCATTGCCTACCTGCACCCACTTTGGTTGCACGCCATTATCCTTGAGCAGGGTCAGCACACTCTTCGTATGCTCTGCCACATCTGTGCACAGCTGCTTATACTTATGTTTCTCCCATGCCTTGGGGATGTTCTGCTTTGCAGGGTCAGCCCACCAGTCGCTGTAGTGGAAGTCTATCATTATGTCTAACCCCAACGCCTTGGCACGCAGGGCCTTCGCAAGCACATCGTCAGCATTGCAATAGTTGCCATGCTCCGCAGGATCTACCCATACCCTGAGACGTACGGCATCCATGCCCATCTCCGCCATCAGTGCCGTTGCATCACGCTCCTCACCAAGATAGTTACATATCTTCTGCCCACGTGCCTCCATCTCCGTACACCAACTGATGTCAGCACCAAGAGTAAAGTCTGCGCACCACGAATAAATGGTCATCAACAGAGCAAACAATATAATAAGGCTTCTTCGCATATATAATATTTAGATTTACCTTTTCGGGGTCAAAGATACGATTAAATTATGAATAATGCAAGAAAAAAGGATTTTATTTTTCTTGCTTTATCATGACGAAGTATCTTCAACCGAAGGTAAAAGATACGATTAAATTATGAATAATGCAAGAAAAAAGGATTTTATTTTTCTTTCTTTATCATGACGAAGTATCTTCAACCGAAGGTAAAAGGTACGATTAAGTTTTGAGAAATGCAAGAAAACTGCAAAAAAATTCCCGCAATGGCGAAAGCCACTGCGGGAAACGATTAGTATCAAGCCCAATTATCAATTGTTAATTGTTAATTATTAATTATTAATTGTTCTTTGTTTACTTATGTTTCAGGTAGTATTCTACTCCTAACTGAACATTCTTCTTCATAGCATCAGAAGTAATGGTAGCGCCTGTTACGCCATCCACATTCTGCTTAGCTACATCCTTTACCTTCATGCCGTCCCATTTGGTGAGAAGCATACGCTTCACCTTGGCATTGTGCTTTGGAGTCTCCTGATTCTTCAGGGCCTCAACTTTCACGATTTTATCCTTCTGGATGTAAATCTTCAATGGTGTAGCAGCAACATATCCGACGACATTCTTTCCCAATGTAGTGGTATTCACTACATACATACCATTCTCCTTTGTCATCACTCCGTCATCGCCCTTAGCGCTTGAAAGGACAATAACCAAAGAGAACAATGCTAAAATACTAATTACTTTCTTCATTTATTTAAAATACTTTTTTCCGTCAATAATATAAACGTTACCCTTCTGCATAAGGTTTACTTTGTTGCCCAGGATATCGTAAATTTCATTTGATGCAGGCACTTTGGCAGCCTCAATGGTCTGAACAGCAGTAGGAGTACCTTCTTCTGTCTCGAAAACTATAGTATAAATATAGCGTGAGCCTGTGGTTGAGAAGGTAACGCTCTTGGCACTACCAGTCCATGTGCCATCTGCGTATGTGCCGCTGTCAGCAGTGAGACCTGTTTGGCTGTTGCCAAATACGAAGTGAACACCCTTGATAACCCTGCCTTCGTCAGCAGTGAGTGTGAATGTACCATTCTTATAAACCTGCAGCTCATTGCCTCTTGATGCAACATAGAAGTAGCGGGTAGGTGTGAGACCGTCGGTGCAGGTGAAGGTTACGTCAGCCTTCTTGATGTTCTCTCCGGCGAGGTTGCCCTCGGTAGAAGTGCCTGTGCCGATAGCATGACCGATATTGTTGTTCATGAAGTCATAGAGGGTAAGCATGTCAAGTGCCTCATAGGTCACGGTCTTGTCGGTAGCAGGACCAGGTGTGCCAGAACCAGCGTCACCAGTCTCTATAGCGCTCTTGTATGCTTCGAGGCTTGCCTCTGGTGCATAGAGTGTTATATTGTCTGCGCAGCCGTCAATACTCTTCTTAAAGAAATGAGGTGCTGTGGCATCCTCAAAAACCATTATAGAGAGGTTTGGACAGTTCTGCAGCATCATAGAGGTGAGTTTCTCTATGGTGCCCTTCATGCAGAAGTATTTAAGGTCGGCACACTTCTCGAACTGACTGGAGCCATTGAGTGTGGTTAATGAAGCAGGCAATGTGATTGCTATGATGCCGCTCTGCTTGAATGCTGCACCATTGATGGTAGTTAATCCCTGTGGAAGAGATATGTGAATAAGATTCTCACAGCCAAAGAAAGCAGAACCCTTAATCTCGGTAACGGTAGCAGGGAGTACCACAGTTGCCTGTGTTGACTTGGCAGGAAGCCATATTGCTATGGTCTTGTCAAAGTTATAGAGTACGTTCTTCTCAACCTTAAAGTGGGTGTTGCCGCTGTTGACCTTGACTGCTGCTATTGATGTGCCCTGGAAGACATTGTCGCCAATGGTCTCGAGAGATGCTGGTATCTCTGAAATCTCTGCGAGGGTTTCCACGTTTTGGAATACCAGGTTGCCGATGCTCTTAAGTGAGGTAGGGAAGGTGAACTTTGTAAGCTTAGAATAAGTAAAAACGCTGTTGCCTATTGACTCAACAGAGTTAGGCAAAGTGATGTCAGCCAGCACACCACTGGAAATGCTGAAAGCACTATTACCAATGGTCTTCAGGGCTGAACCCTCGCTGAAGGTAACCTTCGTCAGAGCCTTCAGACCTCCGAAGGCGCTTGTGCCGATATTTGCTACAGACGCTGGGATGTTGAGTTCTGTGACAGAAGGACCGTCAGTAGCCATAGCACTGGCAGCAATCTCAGTGATGCCGTCAGGGAGGATGAGTGTGGTGATGTTCTTACACTTGTTGAACATGTACTTGCCAATGGTGTTGGCAATACACATCTGATTCTTATAATACTCGCCACCGTCAACGATAGAAGCGTTTTTAAGATTGAGTGATACAAGCTTGCCATCTGTAGTAGAGCTACTCTCATATCCTGCACCTGCCATTTCGCGAATATACAGGATGTCTGCTCCGTTCAAAGGTCCCGTTATAGAGAGCTCTGTAATGGTGAGCTTCTCGCTTGGGTCAATCTTACTTGACAACTGACCACCTGCTGTAGTGGTAACATCAAGTGCAAACAATTCCATGTTTGCAAACATCATGCCGGCAACGAGAGCCAACGCCTTAAACTGTGTAAAAAATTTCATAAGCTTTTGTTTTGTTAATTTATTATTTTGAATTATTATTCTAATAGGTCTTTCACATTTCACCTTTCACATTTCACCTTTCACATTTCACCTTTCACCTCTAATTAAACATTCCCAGTGTTACTCCGAAACTTGAGGCATGAAGGTTACTGTTTGTTCTCAACCAGTCACCATTAGCCCTGACGTACCACATAGTTGGCTTTTTCTTAAAAGTAATCGGGAACTGGTATGTCACACTCAGGCTACCCTTTACATAGTTGGAACGATAGTATTTCATATCGGGTATCAATACCCCTACAGCATAGTCTGTCGTCGGATCATTAAGAGCCAACGCAGCAGTGCCGTTGAAGTGCATAGTAAATCCACCGTCTATCCAGAGGCGCTGTTTT
>CADCAX010000122.1 GCA_902799455.1 uncultured Prevotellaceae bacterium | reverse complement strand
ATCCAGTCGGTATTAGGGATGTAGTAGTTGCTGTTCATCATCTGCTGACCCACCTCAGAGCGCTTGTCTATCTTTGACCATACGCTGAGCATCAGGCGCATATTCATCTTGTGGAGGCTGTCTGTTAAAGCCTTTGGATCGGGATAGTATGCTTCATCAAAACGCATAGCATTCCATCCGTATTTTCCCCAATACTGCCAGTCCTGCACCAACACATCGACAGGCATCTTCTTATTGCGGAACTGGTTGCCTGTCTGTAATATCTCGTCAGAAGAATGAAAGCGTTCGCGGCAATGTATGTATCCTAAAGCCCATTTTGGCATAAGGGGAGCAGGACCTGTCAGTTGTCGATAGGTTGCCATTACCTCGTCAGGGGTGCCGACAAAAACGGTATAATCAACTGCTGCTGCTATTGGAGAGCGGAAAACACTCTCGTTCTCCACCTTCTTAAAGAAGAGGGTAGGGCGGTCACCTTTTGACAGCTCTGCCGAAACGGTATGACTGCCGGCAGACAGCGTTACTATTGCTGAGGCTGTTGGTGGCAGCCACAGGTTTTGCATCTCTATGACTGGAGCACCATCGATGACGAGATTATGGCGACGCGCCATCTTCTGTCCTACATCGAGAAGCAGGGAGTACTGTCCTCCTTCAGCGATGTTCAGGGTGCCCTCAAAAATATTTCTCTCGCGTACCTCCTTCTTACCACCTTCTGTTGAGGTGACGTCAACGATATCTTTCTTGGAAGCCGTAGTGGTGTTTGCCTGAAGGGAGATGCTGTTATCGGCAGGATTGAAATCTACAAGGCCGTAGTTATTCCACAATATGCCATAGCCCTTGTTAGAGAGCATCATCGGAACACTAATCTGGGTGTTCACCTGTGTCAGGCGACGTGCCAAACCACGAATGTTGCTATAACCATCCTGAAATTGTCCCAAGCCGAAGAGATATTCGTCCTTTGGAGACGCAAAAGCCAGCTGTGCCTGTGTGCCTTGCATAGAATGTTTTGTGGAGGTGAAGACAGGTGTGCCGCTTTCGTTCTTTATCGTAAGCAGTTGCTGCTGAGGGTTGATGTCAACATTCAGGTTGCAGTTATCAACAGCTTTGGCACGACCCTCATAAAGCCAGTCAGGAAGGCCCGCATCATTGAGTTCATTCTCATAATACTGTATGCGAACAGCATTCTGTGCTACAGGGGTTACTTTCAGGAAACCGTTGCCAAAGTTCAGGGTTTCTTCTTTCTGCTGTGCTTTGCCGATACTAGCGAAGCATAGCAGGAGCATGATAGCGAAGCATAGCAGGAGCATGACAAGAGCAATTTTCTTCATGTTGTTTAAGTTTGTATTATCAGGCTGCAAAGATACAAAAAAAAATACAAAAACAATCGTTATGGCGTAAAAAAAGATTATCTCGTTGTGTGAAACTTTTTTTCTTTTGTTGCGTCATAGAAATGTTTGTTATTATCTTTACGAAATGGAATTGTTTACTCGGCTTAAGACAATTGTGTGCACCATTGCGATAGCCTCAGGTGTTACTTCTTGCTCCGCACAGGAGACAGCCTCATCCATGAAGGATGCTTATAAAGATTATTTTTTGATTGGCGTTGCTGTTAATCAGCGTAATATTCGTGATACTGCCCAGTCAGCAATGGTGGTGCGCGAATTTAATAGCATAACTGCTGAAAACGATATGAAACCTCAGCGTACAGAACCAAATGAAGGGGAATATACGTGGGAGGCGGCTGACCGCGTAGCCGACTTCTGTCGTAAGAATGGCATTAAGTTGCGTGGACACTGTCTGATGTGGCATAGCCAGATTGGTAAGTGGATGTATGAGGATAATCCTACAAAAGAGGTATTCTTTCAGCGTATGAAGAGTCATATCCAGGCTATCGTAAGCCGTTACAAGGATGTGGTATACTGTTGGGACGTGGTTAATGAAGCCATTGCTGATGATGCAAAGGCAGAGGATCCTTATCGCCAGTCTCCCCTTTACAAGATTGCCGGAGATGAGTTCATAGCAAAGGCTTTCCAATATGCTCGTGAAGCAGACCCCAATGCCCTGCTGTTCTATAATGACTACAACGAGTGTGACCCAGTCAAGAGCCGTCGTATTTATGAGATGGTGAAAAAGATGAAGGATGCCGGTGTGCCTATCGATGGTATCGGTATGCAGGGCCATTATAATATATATGGTCCATCAGAAACCGACATTGACAAGGCCGTCAGTCTTTACAAGACAGTAGTAAATCATATTCATGTTACAGAACTGGATATCCGTGCCAATGCCGAGATGGGTGGTCAACTGCGTTTCAGTCGTGAAGGTGTAACTATCAGCGATTCTATAAAGCAGTATCTTGCCGACCAGTATGCACGTGTCTTCCGTGTGTTCCGCAATCATAAGGATGTCATCGACTGCGTCACTTTCTGGAATCTCAGCGATCGTGATTCGTGGCTCGGAGTGCGCAACTATGCACTACCTTTTGATGACCACTATCAGCCAAAACTGGCATACGAATATATCAAGGATATGAAGGCCCCACTGTGGGATATGCCAAAGCGTCCGGCACGTCCAAAGCATCCGAGACGTCCTAGACATTAGGCAACTCTTAATTCTTAACTCTTAACTTTTAACTCTTTCCCAGCGCTTCGCGCATCTTTTCGCGTCCGTAAGCAGAGATTTTGTCAACATGGTCATATTCAAAAGGTCCGAATAGGTCCATGGGAATATTTACCAGTATATCGGGTTTGTAGAGTTCTATACTGAGGGCGGCATTCTTCTGTATCATCAGGCGGAATAACCGTTGGCTCATAGTAAAATAGTTAAGGCCCTTCCCCGTCCCCTCCCAATTAGGAGGGGTGTCGTTGTCGTTATCTTCCCCCGTTCCACTCACGTTTACTGCCACCACTATGTCACCTGGCATATCCTTGCTGATATTGAGGGGTAGGGGATTGAGTATTCCTCCGTCCACGAATGTCGTCCCGCCTCGTTTTACAGGGTCGAAGAATAGCGGCATTGATATCGAGGCGCGAATGGCTTCGTAGAGGCTTCCCTTGCTGAACACCACTTCCTGCCCTTTTTCCCAGTCGGTGGCAACAGCCTTGAAAGGTATTGGCAGGTCTTCGATCTTCACATCAGGCACAATCTCCTTCATAGCATCTATTATCTTCTCTCCCTTCACCAGATGGTCGAGAGAGAAGGAAAGGTCAAGGAGTGACAGAATCTTCCTTTTGTCAATGGTTTGCATCCACTTCTTGTATTCTGACAGTTTTCCTGCGGCATACATACCTCCTATGATAGCACCCATAGAGCATGCTGCGATGCTCTTGATGCGATATCCTTGCGCCTCAAGTTCTTCTATAGCTCCAATGTGAGCCAGTCCACGGGCTCCACCGCTGGATAGTACTAATGCTACGTCTCTCACTTTAGTTCCTGGTTTCAAGTTTCTTCGACTAGCGAAGCGGCAGAGCCGATTACAGGTTTCAAGAATGGTCAATGTTCAATGGTCAATGTTTTTTCGGGTGCTAAGGTACGATAAATTTAACGAAAACCAAAACGAAAACGATTTTTTTTTGGTTTTGTTATAAATTTTGTATAATTTTGCAGCCAAAAATAAATTAACGGTTAAAGGTTAACGGTTAAAGGTTAAAGAATAATTTTCAATGTTCAAAACACATTTCACATTTCACATTTCACTTCTCACATTACTGTTAAGTCTTATGACTATAGCAGCAAGTGCCCAGGAGGTGCCACAGTTGGGTAATGTAATGAGTCGTGAAACAATGCTGCTGAACGGTAAGTGGCATTACATCGTAGATGTACAGGAAGAGGGGTATTATGACTACCGCATGAATCCTACCAAGTGGGGCTTCTTCTGTAATGCAAAGCCACAGCGTCCGGAGGACCTGATAGAGTATGATTTCGACAAGGCTCCCACGATGCAGATTCCTGGTGACTGGAATACACAGGATGAGAAACTGTTCTTCTACGAGGGAACAGTATGGTTTAAAACTGCTTTCCAGGCACAGGTACCAATAGAGGGCTGTCGTACACTGCTCTATTTCGGTGCTGTGAACTACGACTGCCACGTCTATGTAAATGGTAAAGAGGCCGGACACCATATCGGAGGCTTTACCCCATTCAACTATGACGTGACAGACCTGCTGCGTAACGGTGAGAATGTCGTCATCGTAAAGGTGGATAACAAACGCAGGGCAGAGAATGTGCCGACACAGATCTTTGACTGGTGGAACTACGGAGGCATCACTCGTGATGTGATGTTGGTGAAGGTGCCAGAAACATATATAGAGAACTTTAAACTGCAGTTGGAGAAGGCTGATGCCAAGGCCCGTCAGCGTGAGATAACAATGACGGCACACCTCAGTAAGGCATTGGCGGGACAAAATATTACATTGTGCATCCCTGAGCTGAAGATTGAGAAACAATGTGTGACAGATGCAGAAGGTAATGCACGCCTCGTTGTCACTGTGCCATCAAAACGCCTCACTCTTTGGTGTCCTGAAACGCCAAAGCGCTATCGTGTGGATTTGTCGCTGGATGGTCAGGCAGCAGACGGCACAAAGGTGAGTGATTATGTGAGTGATAGTATCGGATTCCGCACCATCGAGACAAAGGGAAAGCAGATATTGCTGAATGGCAAACCTATCTTCCTGCGTGGTATCAGCATTCACGAAGAGAAACCAAATGGTGGTGGAAGGGCTAATTCTACAGAGGATGCCCACACACTGCTGTCATGGGCAAAGGAATTGGGATGTAATTTCGTACGCCTGGCTCACTATCCTCATAACGAATATGCTGTGCGCGAGGCAGAGAGAATGGGTATTCTGGTGTGGTCTGAGATACCTGTATATTGGACTATAGCATGGAAGAATCCTGACACCTATGACAATGCACAGAGACAGCTGACCGACATGATAGCACGCGACCAGAATCGTGCCAACGTCATAATATGGTCTATCGCTAACGAGACACCTCATTCTCCTGAGCGTGACCAGTTCCTGAGCAGCTTGTCACAGTATGCACGCAGCCTCGATAATACCCGCCTGATATCTATGGCGATGGAGGTCTTGTCTGCATCTAACTATAAGAATCGTCTGCAGGACAATATGAGCCAATATGTTGATGTGGTATCATTCAATCAGTATATTGGCTGGTATCGTGATGTCAATGATGCTCCGAAGATGGTGTGGGAGATTCCTTATGACAAACCTGTTATCATCAGCGAATTCGGTGGTGGTGCTAAAGCGGGTTATCATGGTGCCAAGAACCAACGCTGGACAGAGGAGTTCCAGGAGAATCTCTATCGTGAGAACCTGAATATGATAGACAAGATAGAAGGTCTTGCAGGCACCTCTCCTTGGATACTGAAGGACTTCCGCTCTCCACGTCGTGTGCTCAATGGCATACAGGACTACTATAACAGAAAAGGCGTCGTCTCAGACAATGGCGAAAAGAAACTCGCCTTCAAGATTCTACAGGAGTGGTACAAGACTAAATAGTTTAACGGTTAAAGGTTAACGGTTAACGATTAATTTTCAATGTTTAATGTTTAATGCTTAATGCTTAGAGTTTTTCTTTCCCTCCTGCTGAGTCTTGTGACGATAGCAGTTAATGCTCAGGATACACCCAATTCCAGACAGGCGAAACGTATGTTTCTGGATACCTACCATCGTGCATTCAGCGAGGGTGGGGCAACCATGCATTATAAGGTGAATATCGCCAGCCTTTATAAGGCAGAAGGCACTGTGTGGTATAAGGGCAAAAAGAGTCGCTTTGCCTCAAAGAACAGTAACGGATGGAACGATGGCGTTACGGCATATTATACTAAGGAGAAGAAAAAGACGGTAGAGATATATAAAGCTGATTCCAAGAAAAAGAGCAAGTACGAGGATAAGTTCAAGTTCGAGCCCGACAACTATGACTACAGCATAGCAAATGCTGATGATGGCTATCTCATAACTGTTAAGGCAAAGAAAGGTGTTGATGGAGTGAAGGAGGCTCGCATACTGCTCGATAAACGCACCCGTGCTCCCAAAAGCCTGAAGATAAAGGTTGCCTTCTTCTGGGCCACCATACATATTTCTAATTTCCAGTCAGGCAATCTTGACGACAGCCTTTTTGTCTTCCCCAAAGCTAAGTTCTCAAACTATAAGTTCGTTGACAAACGGGATAGTGACTAGAACTTTACTTTAGGTGGCATGTTTCTGTGTTTGGTGAAATCAACGTCGTTTTCTCTTCTGAATAACAGTTCCATTCTTCCTGTCACCTGTTTACTCCATTGCTGCCACTCTTTCAGCATTGTTTCACGTATTCGGTCGGCCATTACACGATCACACTGTTTCTGCAGATTGTCGGTATAGCCATAAACAAATTGTCCTACGGCAGCAACGCGTTGACTGAGGTCTGGCCAGCGATAGTGCCAATCCGACAGTGTGTCCAGATGTTGGTTTATCTTTGATTTTGCTATCTCGCGTTGCA
>CADCAX010000121.1 GCA_902799455.1 uncultured Prevotellaceae bacterium | reverse complement strand
GGACTTACCTGCATGATAGAGAAATTCTGCAATGCTGCCATCATAGAGGTAGGGTTGGCATTATAAGTATCTACGATGAGTTTGTTGTGGGATGTAACAGTTAGCTGTGAACGGTTGTTGCTTGGTATATAACCGGAAAGAGCATCATTGATGTCACTCTCGGAAACGCCAAAATGCAGACCTACGGTAGCTGCTGCCATCATATTCTTTATGTTATAAGCTCCAATGAGATGGGTCATTATTTCGCCACCCTGCCATTTGAAATGCAGATAAGGGGCACAATCAATAACCTCGCCCTTGACATACGGAATAAGGTCTAAGCCAGAAGAGATATTCATAAGATACTCGTTCTCACTATCGATGAATACCTTCCCGTTATGTGCACGCAGATAGTCATAAAGTTCTCCTTTCGTCTTTATGACACCCTCAAAAGAACCGAAGCCTTCGAGATGAGCCTTGCCGACATTTGTTATCAGACCGCAGTTGGGTTCGACGATATTCACCAATGTCTTTATCTCACCAGGATGATTGGCACCCATTTCAATGACAGCCAAATCATGTTCTTTTGTCAGTTGGAGAAGTGTCTTAGGCACTCCGATATGATTGTTGAAATTGCCTTGGGTATAGAGCACATTATACTTCTTTCCCAATACTGTTGCCACCAGCTCCTTTGTTGTCGTCTTGCCGTTGGTACCTGTAATACCGATGATAGGAGTCTTGAGAGCCTTTCGGTGTTCGTTTGCCAACTGCTGCAAAGCAGTCAAGACATCAGGTACTACAATGAATCTGTCATCGGTAGCATACTGTGGTTCATCGATAACAGCGTAAGAACATCCCTTTTCAAGAGCAGAGGCAGCATAGGAGTTGCCATTGAATGTCTCACCCTTGAGGGCAAAGAAGATACTTCCGGCAGGGCAGTCGCGGCTGTCGGTAGTGATACGACCCCCCTCCGCCTCCCCCAAGGAGGAGTGTAGGAATAAGTCATATAGAGATGCTTGATTCATAAGTAATATGTAGTCGTGATAGTTTAGTCTCCCACCCTTGATGAGCCACTTGAAGGTAGTCATCTCTTCGAGAGCCATTGGGCCGCGAGGACCTAACTTCTGGGTAGAGATACCGATTTCGGCACCCAGTCCGAACTGTGCACCATCTGTGAAACTGGTAGGAGCATTCCAATAGACACAAGCAGCATCAACCTGCTTTTGGAACTTCTCTGCAGCTGCGCTGTCATTAGTTATGATGCTCTCAGAATGACCAGAGCCGTAAAGGCTGATATGCTCGATTGCCTCATCAACATTGTTGACTGTCTTGATAGCCATAGCATAATCCATAAATTCTGTTCCTCCAAGAGGTTGCTTGGATAACTCTTGTTGAGGAATCCGTAAGCACCTGGGTCAGCATATATCTTTACGTTGAAAGGTACCAACAACATACCAAGGGTAGGGAGGTCCTTGAGGCGGTCCTTGTGAACTATGAGGCAGTCGAGAGCATTGCAAACGCTGACTCTGCGAGTCTTGGCGTTGATGATAATGCGTGCTGCCATATCAAAGTCAGAATCCTTATCCCAGTAAGCATGCACCACACCGGCACCAGTCTCAATGACAGGCACCTTAGCATTATTGCGTACGAAGTCAATGAGTTTTCTTCCACCTCGTGGTATGCAGACATCGATATATCCCACTGCAGACAGCATTTCGGCAGTTGCCTCATGGGTAGCAGGCAGCAGCTGTACACAATCAGCATCACAACCACACTTGGAGATAACATCCTTTATCAGGGCAACGATAGCCTTGTTAGACTCATCAGCATCATGTCCACCTTTCAAGACGCAAGCATTGCCACTCTTGAAGCAGAGAGAGAAGACGTCAAAAGCCACATTAGGACGAGCCTCGAATACCATACCGATGACACCGAAAGGAACAGAAACCTTCTTCAGTTCCAAACCGTTAGGAAGTGTCTTTTTGCTCAATACCTTGTTCAATGGAGAGGGTAGGGAAGCCACATTGCGCATATCGTTGGCAATGTCCTCAAGGCGCTTCGGAGTCAGTTGCAGACGGTCATAGAGAGGATTCGCCTTATCCATGAGGCTGAGGTCTTTCGCATTAGCCTCAAGAATAGTGTTCTCGTTGACTTTTATAGCATCAGCAACAGCGAGAAGAATCTCGTTGCGTTTTTCATCTGATACAAGAGCAAGATTGCGTGATGCATCTTTTGCAAGTTGAAATTGTGGTAACATATATTAAAGTTTAAGATGTTTGAGAAGTTTAAGGGTTTAAGAGTTTAAGGGTATAAACTCAGTGTGTATGGTTTTTTCTGGCTTTGTCAGCAGGGCAGTAAGGATATTATCCCTGTTGCCGTTGGCTATCATCACTCTGATGCCGCTGGCAGCTACTGTACGTGCAGTGTGGTATTTTGATTCCATACCTCCTCTGCCGGCGCTACTCTTGCTGGTCTGAATGTACTGGTCAAGATTATCCTCAGGCTTCACCTCCCTGATTATCTTGCTTTCAGGGTCTTTGGGATTGCCTGTGAATATTCCGTCGATGTTGCTAAGCAGAATCAGTGTCTCTGCTCCCATCATCTGTGCTATCAGTCCTGACAGCTCGTCGTTATCTGTGAACATCAGCTCTGTAAGGCATACCGTATCATTCTCGTTGACGATAGGGATGACACCGTTGTCGAGCATTATCGCCATACAGTTGCGCTGGTTTGTGTATTGCTCTCCAGGCACGAAATTCTCCTTCATCGTCAGTACCTGCCCGATGTGGATGTTGTATTCGCGGAAGAGGTCATAGTATAGGTTTATCAGTTTCACCTGTCCCATTGCAGAGAACAACTGTCGCTGCTCGGCAGAATCCAGTTCGTGATCTACCTTCAGTTCCTGTCGTCCGCATGCCACAGCACCCGAGGTGACCAGAATCACCTCGTATCCGTGTTCTTTCATCCATGCTATCTGGTCAACAAGTGACGAGAGTCGTGTGATGTTGAGTTTTCCTTTTTCTGTCGTGAGCACGTTGGAGCCCACCTTTACTACTATTCTGTGCATAAAATCGACCCCACCTCAATCCTCCCAAGGGGAGGAAGAATGGTTATGTCATTGTTTTTAATTGTCTTTATTATATCGTCCTTCACCCTCCCCTTGGGAGGGAAGGGGTGGGGTCATAGCCCCGCCTTTAAACTCCTGATTACTGCCGAATTAAATCCGCTGTGGTCTAATTCGTTGAGTCCCTTGATAGTTACTCCTCCAGGTGTTGTAACCTTGTCAATGGCTGCTTCCGGATGCCATCCAGTCTCTTTCAGGAGCGATACGGCACCCTGCATTGTCTGAAGGGCTATCTGCTTTGCCTGATCAGGATAGAAGCCCATTTCGCAGCCACCCTCCATCTGGGCACGGATATAGCGCATTACGTATGCTATGCCGCAAGAAGCCATCATCATGCCAGGACCGACGAGATCCTCTGCTACAACGAGGGTGTCGCCGCAGAGGGAATAGAGCGCATCGACCTTTGCGAGAGCCTCGTCAGAGGTGTGAGCACCTTTGGCAATAAATGACATGCTGGCTCCGTATTCAGCAGCTATGTTTGGAATGACATAGCAGACGTCGCCTGTTCCAAGCTTTTCCTCCATCTTGTCGGTAGTAAAGTTGGCAGCATCGGAAACGATAATCTGTTCCTGCATATCAAGAGCAGGAATTATCTCATCGAGTACTGTAGGCATCAGCCAGGGTTTTACAACTACCACAACAATGTTGGCACCCTTAACAGCCGCTACATTATCGGTAGTGGTAGTGACAGATGGATATTTGCTCTTGAACGATTCCAAAAGGGCCTCATTCTTGTCAGCTATGGTGAGGGTTACCTGTCCGGATTTAGCCCATCCGTGTATCAGTGCACCTCCCATGTTTCCGCAACCTATCACGGCAACATGCAGACCCCCCTTCGTCTCCCCCAAGGGGGAGTGTATGACTGTGTTGTTTTGAGTATTCATTGTTATATTCTTTTATAATGATAAATGCATCTTTTAGAAGTCTCCCCTTGGGGAGAATTAGAGGGGGTCACATTACTTTCTTCAGGCGCTCAATGAAGTCATCAGCCTCTGCCTTTGTCAGGCACAGAGGTGGCAGCAGACGCAGTACGTTGGTTCCTGCGCATCCTGTGAAGCAATGCTGTTCCTTTACCAGTCGTGTTCTTACCTCTTTGTATGGAATGTCCAGTTCTATTCCTATCATGAGGCCCTTGCCACGAACGTCCACGATGTGTGGCTCTGTCTTCTGCAGTTCCTTGAGTTTCTCTATCAGGTAGTCGCCCACGACGCGACCATTCTCCACCAGATTCTCCTCTTCCATCACGTCGAGTACGGCAAGTGCTGAGGCGCAAGCCAGGTGGTTGCCTCCGAAGGTGGTGCCCAGCTGACCATAAACCGGTACGAACTCTGGTGAGATAAGCAGTCCCGCCATAGGGAATCCGTTGCCTATGCCCTTAGCGACGCTGATGAGGTCTGGTTTGATGCCCAGCCACTGGTGAGCGAAGAATTTTCCGCTTCTGCCGTATCCGCACTGTATCTCGTCGCAAATCAGCACAGCACCATATTTCTTACATGCTGCAGCCAGTCCTTTTGCAAATTCCTCTGTTACGACCTTTATGCCGCCAACACCCTGGATGCA
This sequence comes from uncultured Prevotellaceae bacterium, assembly GCA_902799455.1. Classification (GTDB taxonomy): domain Bacteria; phylum Bacteroidota; class Bacteroidia; order Bacteroidales; family Bacteroidaceae; genus Prevotella. The sequence goes on along the minus strand of CADCAX010000121.1, from coordinate 1,905 downwards.
CTCAATTATCACAGCACATACGTCGCCTTTTGCCAGTTCTGCCTCCCAAGCAGGAAGGTCGTTCAGCGGCAGGTATGTCACGTGACCGTTGTTGTTGATAGGTGCAATTATCTTAGGGTTGTTGGTAACCTCCACAGCCAGAGATGTACGTCCGTGGAAAGCCTTCTCTGCAGAGAGAACGCGTGTTCTGCCGTTGTGGAATGATGCCAGCTTCAGGGCATTCTCGTTAGCCTCCGCACCAGAGTTGATGAGGAAAAACTGGTAGTCGTCATAACCGCATGCCTTACCCAGACGCTCTGCCAGTTCCTTCTGAAGAGGATTCTGTACGGAGTTTGAGTAAAAGCCCAGTTTATTCAACTGCTTTGTAAGAACCTCTATATAATGAGGATGGCAGTGGCCTATGCTGATAACAGCATGTCCACCGTATAGGTCAAGATATTCCTGACCTTTCTCGTCCCAAACCTTGCAACCCTTACCATGATCTATGGCAATGTCGAAGAGGGGATATACATCGAATAATTTCATATGTTATCTTTAAACTTTAAACTTTAAACTTTAAACTTTAGAACGCTGACGCCTTCAGTCTCAGTCCTGCTCTTTCGTCGAGTCCGAACATGATGTTCATATTCTGCACGGCCTGTCCTACGGCACCTTTCAGCAGGTTGTCAATCATTGATGTTACGACAACCTTGCGTCCGAAGACGTCTATGTGTACAAGTCCCTTGCTGGTGTTAACCACCTGTTTCAGGTCGAGCGCCTTGTCGCAGTAGTGTGTCATCGCTGCATCGGCATAGAAGTCCTTGTAGAGCTTTATCAGCTCGTCCTTGTTGATAGCCTTGTCGAGAGTCACAACCTCTGTGCAGAATATTCCTCGCGGAAAATCACCCCTGTAAGGGATGAAGTCTACTGTTATGACCCCATCCTGACCTTCCCAATGGGAAGGAATATCATTGTGGGCGGTCTCTCCCCCTTGGGGGAGTTGGAGAGGGGTCGGTGTTGTTACGTGTGGAGCCTCCTCCGGCTTCAGTTCGTTCAGAGTCTGACATATCTCGTGCAGATGCTGGTGTGAGAACAGTTTGTAGAACGAGAAATTATTATCGCGCCAAGAGAAGTGTGTCGTTGCTGCAGGCTTCTGTCCGGCACCTGTGGAGCCTGTTATGGCATTCACGGCGATGTCGTGAGTCAGCAGTCCGGCCTTTGCCAGTGGCAGCAATCCCAACTGTATGCAGGTGGCGAAGCAGCCCGGATTGGCAAGATGCTGGCATTTGCTTATCGCCTCGCGATGCGTCTCTGGCAGACCATATACATAATCGTGCGTAGGGGCCGCGATGCGGAAATCCTGTGCCATATCTATTATCTTCACGCTCTCGGGGATGGAGTGCTCCTTCAGGAACGCCTCAGACTTTCCGTGACCGAAGCAGAAGAATACTACATCCACATCGCTGAACGGCATCTCTGATGTAAACTCCAGTTCTGTCTCGCCAATCAGTCCCTCATGAACGTCGCAGACCTTGTTTCCAGCATTTGATTCACTGTTGGCAAAGACTATCTCAACGTCAGGATGGTTGATAAGCAACCTTATCAGCTCACCGCCAGTATAGCCGGCAGCACCAAGAATTCCAACCCGAATGCTAACCGACCCCCTCCCGGCCTCCCCAAGGGGGAGGTGTTGGTTATTGTTTTGCGTATTCATTATTTTTATTTGATAAACTGTTCTTTAATTTTACTTATTACCAATTCGATGTTTGCAAAGATATCTTCATTTGCAAAACGAATGACATTGAACCCCATACCCTTTAGTTTCTCAGTACGATGCTCATCCTTTTCTATTTGTTCATACTCAGAATGATAGCCTCCGTCAATCTCAATAATAAGTTTCTTTTCCAGACAAACAAAATCAACTAT
>CADCAX010000120.1 GCA_902799455.1 uncultured Prevotellaceae bacterium | reverse complement strand
ACTCTGATTGTCATTACCGGTCATAGCCTCAGAGATAAGGCGTGCACGATTCAGAATCTTGTTACCTACACGGAAAGAGAAGTTTGTACGCAGTGACCAGTCACCATAGTTGAAGGTGAAACCGAAACCACCGGTTAACTTAGGAAGCGAAGAACCGAGGTAAACAATATCAAGTGCATTAATCTGACCATCATTGTTTACATCTTCGTAGTAAGCATCACCTCCACAGAAGTTATAACCATTACCGCTTTTAACACCTTCAGAGGAATTATTGCTGTAACCGAACTTCATACGAACAGGCCTACCCTCATCGTCCATAACAACAGTGCCATCCGGCTTGAGAGCTACAGGGAAAGTTTTTCCCGACGCCAACTGCTGATTAATCCAGTTCTCATACTGACTGTCCGCAAGGCCTGTCTGCTTGAACTCTGTCTCCAGCCATGAGTAGTTGTACTGATATACACCTTTGCTTCTGAATCCGTAGATAGAACCGAACGGGTTACCAAGCTGCAGACGTGTAAGCACCTGAGCGTTTTCGTATTTAAATGTAGTATTGATATTCTTAAGAATGTTTTCATCCATCTCAAGGATTTCAGAACGGTTGTTTCCAAAGTTCACGTAGGTATCCATAGAGAACTTACCCTTCTTGATAAGCTTTCTTGTCTCAATGGTAAACTCCCAACCGGTATCTCTCTTCTTGCCGTCATTCTTATAAGCAAGGGTCTCAAAACCTGTACTTGAAGGTTTATACATTTCGAACGAGAGGTTAATCTTGTCATTGAGGAAATGTACGTCGAAACCTATGTTGAACTTATTCCATGTTGCCCATTTCAGGTCTGAGAGCATGAGGTTAGTAGGATACATAGATGTCATTCCCATATATTGGTTGTAAGAACCCAGATTCTGATATACCGCAGTATAAAGATAATCCCTACTTGGAGCTACTACTGAGTAAGCCCATGAAGGACGGATAGAGAGCATTGACAGCCATCCGCGCGCCCATTCCATAAACGGCTCATCAATTACGTTCCAACGCAGAGATACTGCAGGATTGTAACCCCATCTCTTTTTCTCACCAAACCTTGTAGTACCATCAGCTACGAGACTGAAGAGAGCAACATAGCGCTGTTTGTAAGAGTAGTTAGTAGAGAAAGCCATACGCATTGACTTGTTTTCATCATAGTTTGATGACATACCACCAGTGATACCGCCAGCGAAAGGACTCTCTATACCACCTGAAGGAAGGAGGTAACTTGAGGTTGACTGACCGTTAACAGAACCTGTTGAGAGTTCAAAACGTGCCATCGCCATAAGTGAGTGATCTTTGTTCTTAAATGCCGGAGTAAAGGTCAGGGTATGCTTCGTTGTCAGAGATACTGACTTTGAAGAACCAGAGTTAGCCGTATTGTGTCCCGCATCCCAAACTGTAGAGAGGAGTGATGAGGGATAGAAAGAATCATAATAATCATTCCATATATTCATATACACCTGTCCGCGCCATGTGAGACGATGATGATCCTCATCCATTCCCCAAAGCTCATAGTTAATTACAAGTTCCGGGTTTATATCATAAGTAGATTGGGTTCTCTTTGCAAGATGTGCACATGCTACAGGATTGTAATAAGTACGCTGATCATTCTTAAAGACTTCACTACCCATATCCGCACCACTCTGCAACATATTATAAAAGACATCTGTATCGTTGCCGTCCGCGTCCTGTTCATAGATGGACATGTTTGGCATCTTCCTACGTGCAATAGAAAGGATGTTATTATCATAGTTCTGCTTATTCTTGGTATATGTCATACCGAAGTTTGTCTGCACCTTGATACGTTCAGAGATGTTGTAGTCGAGGTTCAAACGCGTTGTGAAACGGTTAAAGCCCTGCTTGATAATCTGACCCGTCTGAGTATCGAAGCCACCAGAGATACGGAAGGCAGCCTTCTCGCCACCACCCTCGATAGTGAGGTAGTTCTTCTGCAGGTAACCCGTCTGGGTTACTGCATCAATCCAGTCAGTATTGTTGTTATACTGCTCATACTGAGAGAAGGTCTTGTCATAGTTCAACTCGCGTACGTTACTTGCTCCGTCATCCTGTGAAGGGTTGAAGTACTCTTCCTTCAACAGCATCGTATATTCGTCACCATTGAGGAGCTTCATGCTCTCAGGAAAATATATATGAGAGGCCTTGATAGAGCCTGTATATGTCACACGAGGTTTTCCGCGCTTACCACGCTTGGTAATAATTTCGATGACACCGTTGGCACCATCCGAACCATATATAGCAGCACCAGCACCATCCTTGATAACGTTGATAGATGCAATATCCTCTGGGTTAACGTTGAGAAGTTCTGCAAATTGTTCCTGATCAGCATTTGCAAAGTCAAAGTTACCTTGTTCAACATTACGGATATTACCATCCACAACGATGAGTGGAGTCTCAGAAGAGAGTCCTGACATAGAGCCACCACCACGCAGACGGATGGTAGAACCAGAACCCAGGTTACCGCCTGACACGATGTCAAGACCTGCGATACGTCCCTGAAGGGCCTCATCAATAGAGTTTACACCCAGACCTTCAAACTCCTTCGTAGAGATAGACTGTACCGCGAAAGAAACCTCTCTCTCAGGAATTGGCAGGCCACTACCGTTCATACGTTTCTTCGACTTAATGGTCACCTCCTGAAGGACAGTTTTTGACTCCAACTTGACGTCGTATGTCGTTTTATCTATCTTCATCGTCTTAGTATCAAGACCTACGTATGAGAATCTGATCTTATGAGCAGAAGCATTTCTCACCTTCATAACGAAGTTACCATTCATATCAGTAATCGCAGACTCAATAATACGTCCGTTACCATCTATTTCGCATACGGTGGCACCCATCAAAGGCCCGAGGTCGTCGGAAACAACACCATGCACTGACGTAATATCCTGTGCGTACATAGCTGTCGATGAAAGCATCATCGACAACGTTAGCAGGAATGTCTTTATATATTGTCTCATAGTATTTATTATTAATTAGATGATGTTACATTCTTCCAGTATTCTTCGTCCACACCAGGTGTGAAACTTCTAAACAAGAGGACACCGTCTATCTTGTGTACCACAGCAAACGAAGTAGATTCTACAGTAGCAGAAGTAGAGGCTTCCGTCTGGTCCGTTCCGCTAGCTTGGTTTTTAACCCAACTTTCACGACAGCTCTTGTTTCTGAAGTCTGTCTGCACATTGCGTACATTACCCTGAACGTCCTTTACCACGAGGTCATTAGCGTCTGCCTTAACAATAGTTACAGGATAGAAACGCTGGGTGGTAGTGTTCAGCTTAGCAGTCTCATACAAAGTATTTGTCAATGGATCACCAGCAATATATACTGAGTTATCCATGATGTGATAGCGCAAGAAACTACGTATGCAGTCAGCAATGTTATCGCGTATTTTCTTTGCCTTCTCAGCCTCTGCCTTTACAGCAGGATTAGGATCATCCTTCTTGGCTTCATACTCAGTATTGTAAGTATTCCAATCAGTCCAAGTTGGGAGGAACTTATCATCAATAAGTTTCTGGATTGATGCATCATTAGGAACAAAGACAGTGTAGTTGTAGCTGTCGAATGCTGTAATGTTTACGTTGCCGTTACCGTGTGCAAGACACTTATACGCACTATTTCCTGTACCATTCTCACTACTTACCAGGTTCTTTCCGTCATCTGATGGGTCACCCGTCAGGAGAGTATAGAAGAGGTTACAGTCAATACTGTTAGCAACAGCCGCCTTAAGGGTCTGACATACCGACTTGTCAGAAGTCATAGGTATGCCTATAACCTTCTCACTCATAGTCGCATCTGTCTGGAATGCGAATGTAGAACTCTTCTTATCATTGCCATATCCTGAGTAAATGTAATCATTAGAAACAGTGATATCCTGATTATAGTTTTCCTGGAAGCCTCCACGGAACTTGTAACCGCCAGCTGTCGGCTCTGCATAGATGTAAGAGCCTGCCTTTGTCTTAAAGTACTTCTGACCAGGAGCTGCAGACTTTATGTCTGAGATAATGATAGAGTTGTCAGTAAGGTCATACAACATATTCTGGAACTTGTTAGTTGACAGGTAACCTCTTCGGACAGGGCTAGTCTGCCAGGTAATTTCACCATTTGCATCAATGGTACATTTGTAGTATGAAACCTCAATCTTGTTTTTAGCATAATAAATCTCCATTACGTTCTGCTGGTCAAGGCCATAAGAACATGGGTCAATGTAGCGATACACATCGTATTTTACATTGGTCTGATCGTGTGGAGTTCTTATATTCTGCGGAATGAGAAATGAATATTGCGATTCAAGATCTGTCAGATATGAAGAAAAGTCATAGTGAGAATCCGCCTGACCTGAAGCAGTACCTGTCATAGAGTGATATATAGCGCTGAAAGAGGTGCTAGAGTGAGATGTAGCAGGATACATCACAGAGCGGAACTCAGCAGGAGTATATAACTCACTCACAAGATATACCATACCGTTGTTTGCCATATAACTCTTCAAAATATGTTCCTTGCGTGCTCCGAGATTTCCCTGAGCGTCATCAAGCATGTCGACAAACTTTGAAGGCACAGATTCTTTGAGAGATTGACGCATGTTCACACGCATCAGAGAGGCCAATGTCTCATAAGGAATGTTATCCATTGTGCCATATTCCTCACGCAAAGGTTTACCAGCACCGTTCATCCACCATTCGTTGACAACATCATTAGAAGGTACAAGCATCGCAGCACCGTCAAAATAGAGTGTGTTGCTACCTACCTGATAATGGTTCCAACCTGGATCGAAGTTCAACAGACCCTTATCGTTGATATTCTCCAGAATGTAGTCATTCTTTCTGAGTGGATTCTCACTACTGTAGTTAAGGTAGTGCAGAGCGAAAATGCTGTCATTAGTATTCATCAAACGTCTGTACTCAGAGAGTATTGAACCCTTCATAGGCACAGGGCAGGAGAATCTCTTCAGGAATGAAGCCCATATTGACATCTCAGGAGCATTGCTGATAACCTCTGCCATATTGTCTGAAGGTGTTGCTATACCATCCACAACATAAACGTAACCATTCTTACAGGTTCCGCTCTCTGTTGTAGAGATTACCTTCTTACCATTAATCCATGCATCCTTGATGCTTGATGAAGCACCGTTTGTCATAATCTGCAGGTCCTCATTGGTAATGTCGTTGTATACCATAAATGGCTCAAGGAAGTGCATCATCGTCTTTGTTGTCTCATCGCGATACATATGGAGGTCCTTGCCCCTCTCCCTCAACGTCTTCCATACGTCGAAGTCAGTATTGCCGAGAGGGTTTACCGGCATATCGCTGAGTTTGTAGGTTGTGATAGAGTCATTGATAGACGCTGATGTAGGACGGCGCATCGCCAATCCCTCGCGAGGAAGGCCGCCGTTTTCACCCTTCACATTTGACATAAGGTCAAGAAGGTAAGCGTTGTTAATCATTGCTCCGTAAAGCATTTCCTTCTTCTTAGACAGTGAGAGATGCTCATACCACTGAGGGTCAGCACCATAGACAGATTCATAGACGTCATCAGGACAGACGAAAAGCGTCTTTGAACCTGACAGCGACAAAGTCTGTGTCTCGCCCAAATCGTCAATGAGTCGCAGGGTGTTCGTGAAAGAGCGGGTATTGCCGTCGGTGGTGGTGATACCATCTTGTAACCTTTCATAGATAGAGTTACCCAACCACTCCGGCTGCCCTAACAGGACGTCCTTCTCGCATGACTGCATAGCTCCCATTCCCAGCAACAGGAACAGAGCCGTTTTCATTTTTGCGATTTTGTTCATCATAGGTTAGTAATTTTTTTATTATTATATTTTTATTTTACGAATTATCACGTCAAGTGGGATTTTCATCCATTGGTTTTCCTCTCTACTCTATTCTACTCTTCTCTATTATAAATAATGTTCGCGTACTTATTTAAAAATTATACTTTACTTAACGATACCACCTACAGCGTTGAAGATCCTATTACCCTTCTTGATGATAACATGACCTGCCTTCAGGTACTTACCGTCAGCCTGCATACCGTCAGCATTAACTTCATTTATGCCTGTAGCGCCAACTGTAAGCTTAGAGGTAACTGATGTGTATGTAGAAATGACTTTTGAGCCATTTGCTACCTCAGTGTCAATCAGCTTGATCTCATATTCGCCTGATGCGCCATCAGGAATGGCAACAGTAAACTTCACAACCTCTCCGTCTGTACCAGAAATGATAAACAATTTGCTTGTACTTGGATCCTCGATGGTAGTGAACGCCTGAACATATCTACCATTTTCCTTGGCTTTTTGTGAGAATGAGAAAATGTAGTCTGACTCTTCATCTTCAGGATCAACTTTATCTTTCAGGCGTGCTCCACGAGCAACCTTCGATACAGTAAATCCTGTTGGAAGCTGTAAGGTAGCCTCGAAACCATTTGCACCAACTGCGTTGTTCTTCAGGCATAACTGTAAGGTAGCAGTTTTTTCGCCTTCGGCTACTACAACATCAGGAATGTACAGGTCTCCCCATGCATCTTCTGCTTTAATATTTATAGCACATGCCATTAGCAATGCTGCTATCATAAAATATTTTTTCATAATCGTTGTTTTTTTAGTTTGAGAATAGTTTAAATAAGTATTATTCCTCATTCAGCAACATAGTTGCCACTGTTGTTACGTCGGCAATAGATATGCGACCATCACCATTGGCATCTGCATTTTCTGGAGAGAAACTTTCAGGTGTATCACCCAAAAGATATGCAGCAATAGTTGTTACATCTGCTATAGATACTCTTCCATCATTGTTTGCATCACCCTTGAGGCCACCTGAAGGAGCTATCTCGAGCTTCTGAATCTTCAGGTTGTCGAACCAACTACGACGACCAGGATATTTATTCTTACCAATAGAGCCGGCAATCTTGAAGGTAGCAGGAGCGCCAGTAACATTCATGTCAACTGGGTCGCTGAATATTGTTTTAGAACCGACTTTTCCGATGAGATACTGCTTACCATTTGCAAAGTCAAGAACAGCAGTCCACTGGCTATGATATGCATCAACGAGTATTTCTGCATCATTCTTATTAGTTGCGTTATAATACTGATTAACCGGATCAATGTTAAATGTATTAGACTTTGCTTTATTGTCATTTGGACAAACAACAAATCCAGCTATTACATTAGCATCTTCATCAAGAACTTCAAAGCCTGAGTATAAATCACCAAGTACTGAGAACCACCAATCCATAGATACGAGGAGGATGTTCTGACCCAAGTCTGATGTGTTGATGTTAACTGTCGCATCTGAACAACCTGCTCTGAGATAACCAGCATACTGCTTCTGACCGTCAATATCTATACCGAGTTGGTATGGGAAATCATTTGATGTTCCATTACTTGCAGTAGTAACATTATCCTTCTTGAATTGAGTTACTTCCAATGCGCCCACCTTACCTACAATAGTAGCAGGAGCCATTTCATCAGTATATCCCACGAGATTATCATACAGTTCAGACGTATATTCGAAATCTATGTCAGCATAAACCTTTGTAAGCTTAGCAGGATCAATACTGTTATTGCAATTTATCATAGCTGTCTCAAGAGCAGCAACTTCATCTACAATAGACTTAGCATTCTCTTCACTATAGTCATCAGCACGCAGAGTAGCATCCAACTGCTTTGCTGTTGCTATCTCAGCCTCGAGAGCAGCCAGTCCTGTAGATACCTGATAGATAGAAAGAGCAGCCAATCCTTCAGCAGCATTTATCTTATTGCTAAGCATCTTCAAGGTATCGTTAACTGCAACGTACTTTCTGTTTGCAGCAAGCAGATCCCTAACATACTCGCTATACACTTCATATACCATCTGAGACTCAGGATTTGTAGGCTCTGCCACATATGTAGCCTTATCATAAGTAGCGACAATAGCCACTGAATCAGTAAAGATAGCATCATACTTTTGCTTCTTTACACTCATCGTGTCAACACAATTCTGCAATGTCACCTTACCCCAAGGAGTTGCTTCTGATGCGATACTATCCAGAGCTACCTGATAAGCTTTATCACCAGCAGTAATCTGTCCCTGAACAGCATTTATGTAAATCTGCTCATCTGTTGAGTATTTACCAAACGACTTACCATATAGTTCAGGATAACGTACAACCATTGAACCACCCCTATTAGCAAATCTGCGAATAGACTTTATATGCATAGTATATTCGCCATATGCTGGGACGCTGAATGTTACATACTTTGTTGTCCAATCAGAACCACTGTAATCTCTCTCAAGACCAACAGTATCAGAAGAAGCAACAACATTATTGTTAGCATCAGTTACATACACAAAACCATCAGCAGAAACCTGACCAAGATCCATACCCCAATCACTTGAAGATGTAGAAGGTCGTGCATATGCTACCATATCGGCCTTAAATGTATATCCGCCCTCGAACAAAGTAAATTTTTTAGACAATTCCATTTCTCCCAATCCACCCTGACTGCCAGAGAAATGTCCCAATTCCGGATACTGCGGTCCATCATTCCAGAAACCACGTGCTCCAGGAGAAACAACAGTCCATCCACCTAAACTTGAAGCTTTTTGTATTTTTTTGCCTGTATATATACCTAAATGTTCTCCATTAGAATCTTTTGTAACATCAATAAAGGCAGTCATTGTTCCACTGATGAACTTATTGAACACCTCATTATACTTTGAGATCTGCTTATTGTATGTGGTTAGGTCTTCAGTAAAACCAGGACAAGCAGCAGGAATGTCTTCTTCAGCATATTCTGCAATGTCTATCAAGTATGCACGCATATCTTCAGTAATTTTAGCCACCTGACCATATGCAATGATAAGATCTTCAGCAGGAAAGTTATTGTTGTCTTCATCATCGAACTGGCTCCAATCTGTCAAGTTGTAGATAGATAGGATATAATCAGCCTTTACCTTAGCATCACGATCGTCAGCAACCTGCTGAGCTTGCCGAATCTGAATATCAGCAATCTGTACGTTGGTATTCATAGCAGTAAAGCTGATAGCAAGAGTACGTGCAGTACCATCACCAACGATAGCATAGCTATAGGTAATCCAATCAGTACTTATCTCTGTTGGCTTGTTATAAGTAACGGTTTCAGGAGTATCACCTCCAGTTGTACCTGTAATAGCAATAACATTTGCGCCAGCAAGAGTAGAAGATAGCGCTGTTGACAAAGGAACAGCAGGAGCTGCTTCAACAGCATTTCTCAACTTGAAAGAAATAACATAAGTCGCACTTGCATCCAAAGTAGAGTTGGTATATTTCATACCTTCACCAACTGTGTTAACCACACTCTTAGCATAATTCAAACCACCATCTCCTTCTTCTTTTCCAACCTCAAAGTTATCAGCCAATTGGCGAGCCCCAGTAGTATCTGTAGTAGCTACCGTCCAACCATCAAGATTGGCAAAAGAACCAGCTTTACCCATCAGGTTTGTTTCGTTTGTAATCTTGAAACGACCCTGAGGAGTGTAAACGTAATCACTTACTGCTGCATTTGCAGAGAAAGCGAATAGCACTGAAAGTGCGCTAAAAAGTAAACGTTTCATCATGTTAATAAATAGATTAGTTAATAAAAAATATTAATAAATAGAGATGTTTCGTCACTAAATTTTCTGCACAAAGGTAAGTATTATTTTTGACATAAATCATAAAAGCTGTGTACGCAAACGCATCTTTTAAGTTCTTTTAACACACAAAGGTTAAAAATAGCGTGAATGCCTGAGCACT